>NZ_JBQCIP010000019.1:0-31834 GCF_051953575.1 Microbacterium sp. | reverse complement strand
AGCGCGACGGTGTGTGCGCCGAGGTGCTCGCCCCCGCCCCGCATGCCGGCGATCGCCTGTTCGACGTCGCCGAGCGCATCGGCGTCGCGATCGCCGAGGGGCTCGGCGTCACCGGCATGCTCGCGGTCGAGCTCTTTTAGACGACCGACGACCGGCTGCTCGTGAACGAACTCGCGATGCGTCCGCACAACAGCGGCCACTGGAGCCAGGACGGCGCCGTCACCGGCCAATTCGAGCAGCACTTGCGTGCCGTGCTCGACCTGCCGCTGGGCGACACGGACCCTGTCGCCGAGTGGTCGGTGATGGTCAACATCCTGGGCGGTCCCGCCGAGGGCGGCCTCGATGCCCGCTTCGCCGCCGCGATGGCCGAGCACCCGCAGGCCAAGGTGCACACGTACGGCAAGGCGCCCCGGCCCGGGCGCAAGGTCGGGCACGTCAACGTCATCGGGGACGACCTCGACGACGTCGCCTACCAGGCCCGCGCTGCGGCATCCGTCTTCCTGGACTGACGCCGGACGAGCCGCGCCGTTGCGGGGGATTTCCAGCCATCACCCCTACCCTTGACGGGTGACCGGCGCGCTCGAATCCCCCCTGCACTCCTCCGAGACACCGCTGGTCGGGGTCGTCATGGGCTCCGACTCGGACTGGCGGGTGATGAGCGACGCTTCGCAGGCGCTCACGGACTTCGGAATCCCGCACGAGGTCGAGGTCGTGTCGGCCCACCGCACCCCCGACAAGCTCATGCGTTACGGCCGTGAGGCGCGCGGCCGCGGCCTGCGCGCCATCATCGCCGGCGCCGGGGGAGCGGCGCACCTCCCGGGCATGCTGGCATCGGTGACCGCGCTCCCCGTCATCGGCGTGCCCGTGCAGCTGACGACGCTCGACGGCATGGACTCGCTGCTCAGCATCGTGCAAATGCCCGCCGGCATCCCCGTCGCGACCGTCTCGATCAACGGAGCCAAGAATGCGGGGCTGCTGGCCGCCCGCATCCTCGGCGCCGCGGACCCCGCGATCGCCGATCGCGTGGAGGCGTACGCCCGCGACCTCGAAGCCCAGGTCGAGCTGAAGAACCGGCGGCTCAAGGAGTCCTTGTGAGCATCGCCAGCCCGCCGCGTCAGACGGCCCGCCCCGCCGCGGCCTCCGTCATCGAGGAGCGACCGCTGCGGCATCCGGATGTCTCGTCCCGCGCGTTCATGACGCGACGCGGCTGGTGGCTGGTCGTCCTGAACTTCCTCATCCCCGGGTCGGCGCAGGCTGTCGCGGGCAACCGCCGGCTCGGCAAGTTCGGGCTCGGCGCCACGCTCGTGATGTGGACGGCGCTCGTCGTGGCGCTGCTGTTCGCCCTGCTCGCGCCGACCGCCGGCCTCAGCATCATCACGGGCGCGTGGCTGCCGGACTGGCTGGGGCTGCTGCGCCCGCTTCCGCTGCTCATCGCGCAGGGCGCCCTCATCGCGTACGGCGTGCTGTGGATCGTGCTTGCGATCGACACGCTGCGCCTCGTGCGCCTCGTCAAGACCGGCCGCTGGGCCCGGTTCGGCATCGCGTTCGTGGCGATCGCGCTCATGGTCGTCGCGGGCGGCACCGCCGCCTACGCGCAGAGCGCCGTCGGCTCGGTGCGCAGCGGCTTCGGGCTCTTCCGCGCGACCGGACCCGTCGTCCCTCCCGACGACGGCTACTACAACATCCTGCTGCTGGGAGCCGACAGCGGCGAAGGCCGCGACTCGATGAGGTTCGACAGCATCTCGGTGGTGTCGATCAACGCCGAGACGGGCGCCACCACGATCACCGGCATCCCCCGCGACATGCCGAACTTCCCGTTCGCCGACGGACCGATGAAGGACCGCTACCCGAACGGGCACGAGGGTCACGCCGACCCGACGTGCGGGTGGGGGAGCGGCATCAACCAGCTGCGCACCGAGGTCGAGGTGTGCCAGGACGGGAACAAGCTGTACCCGAAGGCGATCTCTGAGGCGTCGGAGCCCGGCGTCGAGGCGACGAAGGACGCGGCCGAGGGCATCCTCGGCATCAAGATCCCGTACTACGTCTTCATCGACATGCACGGGTTCGCGTCGCTCGTCGACGCCCTGGGCGGGGTCGACATCAACGTCACCGAGCGCTTGCCGAAGGGTGGACCGCCCGAGGGCGTCGACCCGCACGACGTCGACGCATGGGCGATCGGCTGGATCGAGCCGGGCCAGCAGCACATGGACGGCGACACCGCTCAGTGGTACGCCCGCTCGCGCTACACGACGAGCGACTTCGACCGCATGCGGCGCCAGCGCGAGCTGCAGCAGGCGATCCTCGCCCAGTTCAAGCCCGACGTCGTGCTGACGCGCTTCAACGAGGTCGTCGCAGCGGGGACGGACCTCGTCAAGACCGATCTGCCCCAGTCGCTCATCCCGACGCTCGCCGACCTCGCGCTGAAGGCCAAGGAACAGCCCGTCCAGACGATCGAGCTGACGCCCGCTGGCGGCATCGACGAGTTCGCACCCGACTACGCGTACATCGCCGAGATGATCCAGTCGAAGCTGCACCCTCCGACTCCGACCCCGTCGGCCGGGGGCTGATCGTGGTCGCCACCCTCCGTGTCGTCCTCGACCAGCTCGTCACACCGACCGACCCCGACCTCGTCGAGGCCTCGCGCGAGCTGGCACGCGCCCTCGTGCTCGGCGCGCCCGCCGGCTGCGAGGTCGAGGCGATCGCGCCCGCCGGACCGGCATCGCTGGAGGACGCCGTGCCGGGAATCGCCGGTGTGCGGCGCACGGCCCTGCCTCGCCGCGAGCTTTCGGCCGCCCTGCAGCTGGGCGTCGGCACCGGCATCGGCGGCGGCATGATCCACTCGCCCTCGCTGTTCGCCCCGCTGGTGCGCCACGACCGCGTGCACGATCACGACCAGACCGTGGTCAGCATGTGGGACCTGCGGCCGTGGGAGTCGCCCGCCGAGCTTCCGCGCGGGGTCGCGGCCTGGCACAAGGCGATGCTGAAGCGTGCGGTCAAGCACGCCGACGCCGTGGTCGCGCCGACCCACTCGCTGGCCGCCCGGCTGCGCGAGATCGCGCCCGGTCTGGGGGATCGGCTTCGTGTCATCGCCGGAGCGTCCCCGCTCGGGTTCGCGGTGCCCGTGGACGAGGTGGGGCGCCGACGGTCGCTCGGCCTCCCGGAGGGTTTCGTGATGGTTGCGGGCGGACCGCTTGCCTCGGAAGGACTGGATGCCGGTTTCGTCGCGATCGCGGCATCCGGGGTCGACCTGCCCGTCGTCGTGCTGGACGTCGAAGAGGGACACGAGCCGCTTGTCGCCGATCTCGCCTCTGCTGCCGGCATCCCGGAGCGTCGCCTGCACGTGCGCGGCGTGCTCCCGGTCGTGGACCGGGCAGCTGTGTTCGGCGGTGCGGTCGCGCTGGTGGCGCCGTCGCGCCGTGCCGCCTTCCCGTGGCGCGTCGTCGACGCATTGACGCTCGGCGTGCCGGTGATCGCCGCGGCGTCGTCCGTGCACGAGGAGGTCGTCCTCGACGGGGGAGTGCTGGTGGAAGGCGCGGATTCGGCGTCGCTGGCTTCCGGACTCGGTTCGGCGTTGGCCGAGGCCCTCGGGACGACAGCCGCCGCCGATCGGCTCGGTGTGCTCGCCGGCGATCGTGGGCGCGCGTTCTCGTGGCGCGGTGCCGCGGACAAGGTGTGGGCGCTGCACGCGGAGCTGTAGGACTTCACAGCAGAGCCCGTGACGGGTTCGTTTCGGGTTAGCTCCGACAAATGTTGTACTCATTCGCCACATCGGCCACACTGGTCCCATGGCGGGGGCTATGAAGGTTGGCGCACGTTCGCGTGCACGGGGGGCGATAACAGCGCTGTTTGCCATCGCGACGATCGTCGCCGGAGTCCTCGTAAGCGACCCGAGTGCTGCCACCTCAAGCGGCGCGGCCGTGTCGGATTCCGTGATTGCCGCCTCAGCTCCTTCCGGAAGAGTGGTGACCGCCGACCTCTCGAAGTTCCAGCCAGGGAACATCATCAGCGACGAGGTCTTCTTCGCCAAGGACGCCATGACAGAGACGCAGATCCAGACGTTTCTCGAGCAGAAGGTGCCGCGCTGCCAAGCCGGGTACACATGTCTTCGCGACAAGTACGACATCTCGCGCACGACAGCAGCGGATCCCATGTGCTCGGCGTATGCGGGCGGCGTGAGCGAGCGGGCCTCACGCATCATCTATAAAGTCGCGCAGGCCTGCGGCATCAACCCGCAGGTCCTGCTCGTGATGCTTGAGAAAGAGCAGAGCCTCGTTACGCACGTCTGGCCTAGCGACTTCCGCTACCTAAAGGCGATGGGCCAGGCTTGCCCGGACACGGGGGACTGCGATGCCCGGTATCTCGGGTTCTTCAACCAGGTTTACGGGGCGGCCTGGCAGATGAAGCGTTATGGGAATCCGCCTGGTACGAGCAAGTACTTCACCTGGTACGCCCCGGGGAAGTCGTGGAGTGTCCTTTGGCACCCCCTGTTCCTTGTGAATGGGCAGTGGGTCGATAAGTGCGGATCCGCACCCGTATACATCCAAAACCAGGCGACGGCGAACCTGTACTATTACACGCCCTACCAGCCGAATGCCGCCGCGATCCGCGCAGGTTATGGTGCCTCCAGCGATATCTGCGCATCGTACGGAAACCGCAATTTCTATCAGTTTTTCACGGACTGGTTCGGTTCTACGCAGGGGTTCGTGGTCCTCGGTGCGATGGGGGCCCGCTGGGCAGCCTTGGGGGGCAAGGCGGGCGTCCTCGGCAGTCCCGTGGCAGCCGAGGTCTGCGATTGGACGCCAGGGAGAGAGAACTGCTATCAGGACTTCCAGAACGGTGCGATCAGCTGGACTGCGGCGACGGGTGCGTGGGAGACGTACGGTCCGGTTCGTGCGCGGTGGCAGGCGTTGAAGTTCGAGACCGGTGTGCTGGGCTATCCGGTGGGTGCGTATACGTGCGGGACGAAGGATGGCGGCTGCTATCAGGACTTCCAGAACGGTGCGATCAGCTGGACTGCGGCGACGGGTGCGTGGGAGACGTACGGCGACATCAGGGCGTACTGGCGCGCGAACGGGTACGAGACGGGGTTCCTGCGCTATCCCACGGGGGCGTCGACGGCGACGAGCACCGGCCTCCTGCAGACCTTCCAAGGCGGGTCGGTGACGTGGAGCTCGTCGACGGGGAATATCACGGTCACCCCTTAGCGCGGGCCACCCCTCCGCATGAAGCCGACTGACGGCAGGGCTTCATGCGGGCAGCGCCCGCGTCTCACCGACGGCGACTGGGCGTGAGCGCACGGCCTCGCCGCCCGCCAGGGACAGTCGCCTGGAGCGATTCTCAGTCGGTGAGGTAGGCGGAGAGCACCGCGTCCGCGTCGCGCACCTCGAACCCGGTCGCTTCCAGCTTGCCGAGGTCCAGCACGCTGTTGCGCGGCCGCGGTGCGATCGGTCCCGCTGCCGAGGCGAAGTAGTCGTCGGTCGAGACGCCCGTGATGCGCGCGGGGTCGTGGCCGGTCCGTTCGAAGACGCTGCGTGCGATGTCCGCCCACGAAACGGGCCGGCCACCACCGGTGATGTTGTACACCCCGTACGGGGCTTCCGACCGGAGCAGGTGCACGATGCCACGGGCGATGTCGTCCGTGAATGTGAGGCGTCCGACCTGGTCGTCGACAACCTTCGGATCGACGCCGCGCTCTGCGAGGGAGGCCATCGTGCGTACGAAGTTCCTGCCCTCGCCGATGACCCAGGAGGTGCGCACGATGTAGTGCTTGGGTGCGGTCGCGACCGCCGCATCGCCGGCGGCCTTCGTCTGACCGTACACACCGAGGGGGCACACGGGGTCGTCCTCGCGATAGGGGCGCTCGAGAGCGCCGTCGAAGACGTAGTCGCTCGAGACGTGCACCAGCGTCACACCGTTCTCAGCCGCGACCCGTGCGAGCGCGGCAACGCCCGTCGCGTTGGCTGCCCAGGCCGTCGCCCTGCCCTCGGGGCTCTCCGCGCCGTCCACCGCGGTGTAGGCGGCCGCGTTGATCACGACGTCGTAGTCTCGCCAGCGCCTCGCGACGGCGAGCCCGGAGGTCGTGAGGTCCAGCTCCGCGCGCGTCGCGTACTCGATGTGAGCGTGGTCTCCGAGCTCGGCCTGCAGCGCGCGACCCAGCTGTCCGTTCGCTCCGATAACGAGCGTCTTGCGCGGAGGGATGGGCGTCACGTCGGCCAGCCGCGGGTGGGCGAGATCCTTCGCCGAGATCTCGACCGTGTCCAGTGAGATCGGCCAGTCGATCGCCGCTGTCTCGTCGGCGAGGTTGAGGAAGGTATATGCGGCTTCGGGCGACCAGTGGTCGTTCACCAGGTACACGTAGGCGGTGTCGGGGTCGAGCGTCTGGTAGGCGTTTCCGACGCCTCGCGGCACGAAGATCGCGCGGGAGGGATCGATCTCGGTGGTGAAGACCGCGCCGAAGGTCGGGCCCTCGCGCAGATCGACCCACGCCCCGAAGATGCGACCGGTCGCGACCGAGACGAACTTGTCCCACGGCTCCGCGTGGATCCCGCGGGTCGTGCCGACCGCATCGTTGAACGAGATGTTGTTCTGGACGGGGCCGAAATCGGGCAGGCCCGCGGCCGTCATCTTCGCGCGCTGCCAGTTCTCCTTGAACCAGCCTCGACTGTCGCCGTGAACCGGAAGCTCCCAGACGACGAGACCGGGGATGGGGGTCTCGATCGCGGTGAGCGCCTTGCCGAACTCGGTCATCACTGACCCTTCGTGGCGTAGAAAGCCTCGGTCGCGTCCTTCGCGGGCGCCCACCACTCCTCGTTCGCGCGGTACCAGTCGATGGTCGCGGCGAGACCCGCCTCGAAGTCGCGGTACGCCGGCTGCCAGCCGAGCTCCTCGCGCAGCTTCGTCGAGTCGATCGCGTAGCGGAGGTCGTGGCCGGCGCGGTCGGTGACGTGGTCGTAGGCGTCGGCATCCTGTCCCATGAGGGTGAGGATCAGCTCGACCACGTCCTTGTTGTTCTTCTCGCCGTCGGCCCCGATGAGGTAGGTCTCGCCGATGCGGCCCTTGTTGAGGATCGTGAGCACGGCGGACGAGTGGTCGTCGGCGTGGATCCAGTCGCGCACGTTCTCGCCCTTGCCGTAAAGCTTCGGGCGGATGCCGCGGACGACGTTGGTGATCTGGCGCGGGATGAACTTCTCGACGTGCTGATACGGGCCGTAGTTGTTCGAGCAGTTGGAGATCGTCGCCTGCACCCCGAATGAGCGCACCCAGGCGCGGACGAGAAGATCGCTTCCGGCCTTTGTCGACGAGTAGGGGCTGGACGGGTTGTAGGGCGTGCTCTCCGTGAAACGCTCGGGGTCGTCGAGCTCGAGGTCGCCATACACCTCGTCGGTCGAGATGTGGTGGAAGCGGGTTTCGTGGCGCCGCGCCGCCTCGAGCAGCGTGTACGTGCCGATGATGTTCGTGTCGAGAAACGGGCGCGGATCGTTGAGCGAGTTGTCGTTGTGCGACTCCGCGGCGTAGTGGACCACCGCGTCCGCGTCCGCGACGAGCTCATCCACCAGTGCGGCGTCAGCGATGTCCCCCTTGACGAAGCTCAGACGGTCCTCGGGAAGTCCGGCCAGGGACGCGAGGTTGCCGGCGTAGGTGAGCTTGTCGAGAACCGTCACGCGGTGGTCGGTGTGGGCGACGACGTGGTGGACGAAGTTCGAGCCGATGAACCCGGCTCCGCCGGTCACGAGGAGTTTCCGCATCCCAATAGGGTACCTCGGAGGCGCCGCCGGTCCCGGCCCCGCCATGGAGTTTGGAGGGCGGCGGCGGATGCCGGAGACTAGAGCAATGCGTGGCATCATCCTCGCCGGCGGCACCGGGTCGCGGCTTCATCCCATCACTCTCGGCATCTCCAAGCAACTGGTACCGGTGTACGACAAGCCGATGATCTACTACCCGCTGTCCACGCTGATCCTCGCCGGGATCCGGGACATCCTCATCATCACGACGCCGCAGGATTCCGCGCAGTTCCAGCGTCTGCTCGGCGATGGAGAGCGCTTCGGCGTTTCGCTCGCGTACAAGACCCAGCCTTCACCCGACGGCCTGGCGCAGGCGTTCATCCTCGGCGAGGAGCACATCGGCAGCGACAGCGTCGCGCTGGTCCTCGGCGACAACATCTTCTACGGGCAGGGAATGGGCTCGCGCCTTCGTCAGTACGCCGATCTCGACGGCGGTGTCGTCTTCGGTTACTGGGTGGACGACCCGACCGCGTACGGCGTGGTGGAGTTCGATGCCGATGGGCGCGTCGTCTCGCTCGAGGAGAAGCCGGCCACGCCCAAGAGCAACTACGCGGTGCCCGGCCTCTACTTCTACGACAACAACGTGGTCGACATCGCGAAGAGCCTCAAGCCGTCGCCTCGCGGCGAGCTCGAGATCACGGATGTGAATAAGGTCTACCTGGAGAAGGGGGCGCTCCAGGTCGAGTTGCTGCCGCGCGGAACCGCCTGGCTCGACACCGGAACCTTTGATTCCCTCAGCGAGGCCACCGACTTCATCCGGACGGTGGAGAAGCGCCAGGGGCTCTCCATCGGCTGCCCCGAGGAAGTCGCCTGGCGTATGGGCTTCCTCTCGGACGACGAGTTGCGGTCGCGTGCGGAGCCGCTCGTGAAGAGCGGCTACGGCGCCTACCTCCTGAAGGCGCTCGGACAGGGGCGGCGCTGAGCCGGACCGTGTCTGAGACAATCGGTGGCGTGACGGACAGGGGCGAGAGCATCGGCGATGCGACGAACGGCGGCCACAGCGAGACCGTCGGCGCCGTCGTGCTGGCATACCACCCCGAGGCGTCGCTCATCGACAACATCCTGGCCCTCGCGCCGCAGGTGTCGGCGGTGTTCGTCGTCAACAACTCGCCTGACGTCGAATCCGCCGTCCTCGATCAGGCGAGGACCATTCCGGGCGTCGAGGTCATTGATCAGCCAGGCAACGTCGGCGTCGCGGCGGGATTCAACTCCGGGATGCGGCGCGCGTTCGAGGCCGGCCACCGATACGTGATCATCTTCGACCAGGACAGCACCGCGCCCGATGGGCTCGTCGACGGACTCGTGAATGCGTACCGTGCCTTCGGCCCGGGGGCAGGCATCGTCGGCCCTGCGCTGCGCTCGGGAGTGACAGGCCACGTCTTCCACCGCGAACGCGGGTCCGGGATCGAGGTGCGCGAGACGCTCATCAGTTCGGGAGCGCTGTTCGCGCGGGAGGTCGTGGAGCGTATCGGCTTCCACGACGAGAGCCTCTTCATCGATTACGTCGACCACGACATCAGCCTGCGCGCCGGGCGACGGGGTCTGAAGAATCTCAAGGCATTCGATGTCGTGCTCGACCACAGGTTCGGCGGTGCGGTGCCGCGCCGGATCTTTGGACGCGACTTCTTCGTGGCGGACTACACGCCGATGCGCCAGTACTACATGTCACGGAACCGGGTCATCCTCATCCGGCGGTACGGGTTCGGGTCGTGGTTCTGGGAGGACATGTCGTATTTCGTGAAGGCGTGGGCGAAGGTCCTCCTCTTCGAAGAGGACCGGCCGCGCAAGATCGCGGCCTTCTTCCGTGGTTTGCGCGACGGGATTCGATATCGTCGCTCGTCCGTCGATCGACCGGCGGCGTTGACGACCTAGGCCGTGACCGCCTCATCGAGCGTGTCAGACAGGTGAGGTCCGGATCTCCTCCGTGGACGGCTCGGCGAAGCCGTTCGGGTTCTTCGCCTGCCACCGCCAGGCGTCCCTCGCCATGTCGGCGACAGAGCGGGTCGCATGCCACCCGAGTTCGCGGTTCGCGCGGTCGGCGTCCGCCCACGCCCGGGGCAGGTCTCCGGCGCGCCGGGGACCGATGCGGTAGCGGATGGTGTTGCCGCTCGCCTCTTCGAAGGCGTGGATCAGTTCCAGCACCGACGTCGGGACACCGGTGCCGAGGTTCCAGGTGCGCAGTCCGGTGTTGGCGAGGACCCAGGTCAGGGCGGCGACGTGACCGGCGGCGAGGTCGTCGACATGGATGTAGTCGCGCTCTCCTGTGCCATCGGCGGTGGGGTAGTCGTCGCCGAAGACGGTGACGGCGTCCAGGCGCCCGACTGCGACCTGCGACACATAGGGCGCAAGGTTGTTGGGGATGCCGTTCGGGTCCTCGCCGATGAGGCCGCTCGGATGAGCTCCGATCGGATTGAAGTACCGCAGGACGGCGATGCTCCAGCGCGGATCCGCGACGCCCACGTCGGACAGGATGCGCTCGAGCATCGCCTTGGTCTGCCCGTAAGGATTGGTCGATTCGAACGGGCCGTCGTCCTCGGCATACGGGGGTTCCTGCCCGCCCCCGTACACGGTCGCGGAGGACGAGAAGATCAGGCGCCGGGCGTCATGTTCACTCATGACCCGAAGGAGCGAGAACGTCGCGTCGAGATTGTGCGCGTAGTACCGCAGCGGCTCGGTGACGCTCTCTCCGACAGCTTTAAGGCCCGCGAAGTGGATGACCGCCTCGGGACGAGCCGCCGCGAAGACCTCGCGCAGGGCACCATCGTCACGGATGTCGAAGCCGTAGCAGGCGGGGGTTCGCCCGGTGATCTTGGTAATGCGCTGGACGGCGACAGGGGAGCTGTTCACGAAGCTGTCGACGATGGTCACATCGTGGCCGCGCTCAAGGAGCGCGACGACGGTGTGACTGCCGATGTAGCCGGCGCCGCCGGTGACGAGAACGCGCAACAGGACCTCCCCAGTCTCTTTTGATTTGATGCTAGTTCAGATCCCGCGGGACGCCCGAGGTCGCGCCGCCGCCGGCATGTCCGTACAGGCGTGCTCGGCCACGGTCCCGGACAGGGCAAGATATCAGGGGCGCCGACCGTGCCCACGACCGTACTTCGAGGAATAGGAGCCTGTGTGGTGACTGATCAGGACCGCGTCCCGCAGACTTCCACCAAGATCCGGCGATGGGCGCTGAAGCATTGGGTGGCCCTCACCCTGGTCCTCGTCGCAGCCGTCTACGGCGGCGCCGTCACGCTGTTGCACGGCGACGCGGAGTCTCCCATCGACGAGACGGTTTACCTCGACTACACGTATAAGGTCTGGGATCAGGGGCTGGTGCATCAGGGAGAGAAGTTCGGCCCCGACATCGCCCACCGTGTGGGATGCGACACCGTCGTCCCCCACGGTGCACTGGGGCAGGAGTGCGGCTCCGACACGGTGAACCTCGAGGCGCTCCCGAACGGCGGCTACACGACCGGTTCCGGGTACACGCCGGTCTACTTCTGGACCGTGCGGATCATCGGCGATCCCATCCACGCCCTGACCGGCCTCAGCGAGGTGTCCTCGTGGCGGATGAGCGGCGTGGTCTGGCTGATCGGCACCGTCCTGCTCCTCTCGACCCTCCTGCGTCGAGCGGGTGCGTCGAACCTCGCGGCCCTGGCGCTGGGGGTGGTCTTCATCGCCTCGCCATACGTGTGGTGGACCAACACCTACGTGAGCACGGATGTCAGCGTCGTACCCTTCGGTGCCGCAGTGCTCCTGGTCGCCATGGAGGCGAGGAAGGGGCGGCTCTCCCCGTGGTGGCTCGTGCCCCTCGGAGTGCTCGCCCCGATCTTCAAGATCACGAACCTCCTCGTGTTCGGGGTGGGGCTCCTCTACCTGCTGATCGACACGGTGGCGCGATGGTGGCTTCGCAGGAAGTCGGGGACCTCCGACGAGTCGGCTGCGGTTGCGCCGTCGCGCCGGATGTGGTTGCCTGTGCTGCTCGCCGCCGCGCTCGCCGCCGTGGTGCAGGTCGTCTGGATGCGGCTCGTCCCGCTCCTGGCCGTCAGTGACGTGATCGTCGATCAGGGCGTCACGGTGCCGCTGACGGGCTCCCAGCTTGTCGGTCTGGCCATGAGTGGCATCGCAGGTCCCATCACACACAACCCGTTCGCCGGCTATGCCAGCACGCCGCTGTTCGGGATGCTCTTCATGCCGCTCACCTGGCTGGCGATCGCATCGGTCATCGGCGCACTCATGGTGATCCCGTGGGATGCCGAACGCGGCCCGGTCATCTGGGCCACCGCGATCGGCTCCGTCGCCGCGTTGCCCATGCTCGCGATCCTCATGTGGGTGACGACGGGCACATACTTCCCGCTGCCCGCGCGATATGGCGCGGGGGTCATTCCCGCGGTGCTCGTGGTCGGCGGCTACATGCTGCGCAATCGAGTCACGACGTGCATCACGCTCGCTTACGCGGGCGTGCTCATGGCCGTCGGGGTCGTGCTCGCCGTGCATATAGGTATCACCTACTGACGCCGTCGAGCACGTACACGTTCCGCTCAGGTCGTCGTCGTATACCCTAGAGGGGCCGGTTGTGCTGTGCTTCCGCGCGCAGCGCGGACGGTCCCAGCCGAGTAGGTGTACGGCCCAAGGCGCGGCTGCGGAGCAAAAGGCAACCTGGCGCGACCGTGCGATGGGCGCTCGAGTCGCCCATCGGCACTATCGATGAGTGGTCGTCGTGGGGTTACGGCGAGCGAGTCCAGTTGGATGTGCGTGCGGAGACCGTCATGCGCCACCGCGGCCCCGGAACAAGGAACCGGTGAGAAGTCAGATCGAGGAGAACATGGACGTCGCGAGCAGCAACGACGATGTGTGGTTGATCGTGCCGCTGTTCAACGAGGCGAGCGTGGTCCGGGACGTCGTCGCCGACGCCAGGCTCACCTTCCCGAACATCGTGTGCGTCGATGACGGTAGCACCGACCACTCGATCGCAGAGGCGCTCGCCGGTGGCGCGACGGTGTTGCGGCATCCCATCAATCTCGGGCAGGGCGCGGCGCTGCAGACGGGCATCGAGTTCGCCCGTGAGCAGCCGGGTGCGCAGTACTTCGTCACCTTCGACTCCGACGGTCAGCACCAGGTCTCCGACGCGGTGGCGATGGTCGAGAGGCTCCGCGCGGAGCCGTACGACATCATCGTCGGCTCACGATTCCTCGACGCACGCACGAATGCGAGCGCGCTCAAGAAGCTCGTGCTGCGCCTCGCTGTGCTGTTCGAGCGCATCTCGACGGGGGTTCGCCTCACGGACGCGCACAACGGATTGCGCGCGTTCAACCTGCGTACGGCGTTCTCGCTCAACATCAAGCAGAACCGCATGGCTCACGCCAGTGAGATCGTGGCGCAGATCGGGTCGAACCATCTGCGCTACGCGGAGCAGCCCGTGCACATCGTCTACACCGACTACTCCCGCTCGAAGGGCCAGTCGTTGTGGAACTCCGTCAACATCCTCAGCGAACTCTTCGTCAAGTAGGGCCGCATGTTCGATCAGATCATCATCAAGGCGCTGCTGGTCGCAGCCTTCGTCGCTTTCGCGGTCATCCTCCTCAAGCCCGGCGGGTCCGCGCGGACCCAGGCCATGCGCACCATCACCCTTCTGCTGCTGCTCGTCGCCGCCGTGTACGCGGTCGTGTTCCCCGAGGTGGTCAACAACCTTGCTGTCGCGGTCGGCGTCGGACGAGGGACCGACCTGCTCCTCTACGCGTTCATCATCGTGTTCGTCGCCAACGCGCTCACGACGGTCCGCAAGCGCCGGGCCCAGGATGCGCAGATCACTCAGCTCGCACGACAGATCGCGCTGCGCAGCCCGGAATCGCAGAGCGATCCGCAGTCCGACCCCCCCGGTCGTCAGCGCTGAGCCGATCGCCGCGCGGGGTCGACGGTCGCGCTGTGCGCGGCTTCCGCGACCGCGGTGCCTCCGGAGTGCGCGGCTAGAATGGCCTGTCGTGGATGAGGCATGCGATGGCTGAGGCGGCTGCGGGTGCACAGGCGCGCAGCGGCTTGCGATCCCTCGTTCCAGCGATGCTCTTGACGAGCATTCTCGGCTACTCGCTCCAGCTCGCCGTTCCGCTCATCGTCGACAGCACGACGTACGTGCAGTTCAGCACGTTTTGGGCGACTCTGTTCCTCTGCGTCGCCGCGTGCTCCGGCGTGCAGCAGGAGGTCACGCGCGCCTCGGCGCCGGTCGAGGGACGCGCCGCATCCGGCGGGGTCCTGCGGCGCTACGCGACCATCGTCGCGACGGCTTCGCTGTGCGTGTCAGTGATCGTCGGCGTCGCGGTGGCCGTGGCCGTGATGCGTGTCGAGATCGTCGGAGTGGTGATCGCGCTCACGGTCGGTGTCGTCGGCTACGCGGTCCTCGCCGCCGTGGCGGGCGCCATGTATGGGATGCGTCGGTGGTCAGGGGTCGTCTGGTCGATCCTGGCGGATCCGGTGCTCCGCACGGTCACCGTGGGAGTGGTGGTGATCGCTGCAGTCGCGCTCGGCCGCACTCCAGATCTGATACCCCTGATGTTCGCCGTCGCGGTCCCGTTCGTCTTCGCGGCCGTCATCGTGGGGTATCGGTTCCGAGGCGACCTGCGCACTCGTCTCGCTCTCGACACCCCGGTAGCGGGCTTGCTGCGCAACACCATGCACACCGTGGTGGCGGCGACCTCCACGGGACTGATGGTTTCGGGATTGCCTCTGCTCATCGGCGCCATCGGGCACGCCGTCCCGGCCAGTCTCGTCGCGGGGTCCATCCTTCTGGTCACCGTGGTCCGAGCACCCCTGATCAGCCCCATGCTCGCGCTGCAGAGCTACCTCACGGTGAGCTTCCGCACGGAACCCGCTCGAGCGAACCGGCGCGTGTTGCTCATCTCCGCCGTGATCCTGGGCGTGGCCGGGTTCCTCGCGGTGGTCGTGGCGATCTGGGGTCCGGGAGTCGTCGCGGCGGTCGTGCCCAAATACACGTTGCCGGAGACCGCCGCCATCGTGGCGTCCCTGCTCTCCGCCGGGCTGGTGGCGGTGCTGTGCGTCACCGGCGCAGCGGTCCTGGCGCTTGGTTCCCACAGGCTGTTCGCTGCAGGCTGGGTCGTTTCCTCGGTCGTGATGGTGGCCGTGGCACTGGTGCCACTTCCGTTCACGTGGCGACTCGCGTTCACACTCGTGGTCGGGCCGGCGGTGGGCGTCGGCGTGCACGCCGCGGGGCTCCTGCGCGCGCGGGTTCCTTCCAGAGCCGCCCCGTAGAATCGACAGGGAGCCATGCCCTGGCCCCGTGAGAAAGGAATGATCTTGACGGTTACCGTCGACGTGATGTTGCCGTACTACGGCGACGTCGACCAGATGAAGCTCGCTGTCGAGAGCGTCCTCTCGCAGACCTACCCGCATTGGCGTCTCGTCGTGATCGACGACGGCTATCCGGACCCGGAACCTGCGCGGTGGTTCGGCGACATCTCGGACCCGCGGGTCGCGTACCAGCGCAACGAGGTCAACCTGGGAGCCAACGGCAACTATCGCAAGGCCGTCGACCTCGTCACCGCCGATTGGTTCGTGATGATGGGGGCCGACGACGTGATGGGGCATGACTACATCGAGTCGGTCGTCGCCGCCATCGAGACACCCGACGTGGACGTCGTCCAGCCCGGTGTGAACGTCATCGACGAGAATGGGACGGTGGTGCTCCCGCTCGCCGACAGGCTGAAGCGGATGCTGTCGCTCAAGCCGCCCGCAGGTGGGATCGTCGTGAGCGGCGAGCCGCTCGCTGCCAGCCTGCTGCGCGCGAACTGGGCCTACTTCCCGTCGCTTGCGTGGCGCACCACGACGGTGCGGGCGATCGGCTTCCGTCAGGGCCTTGACGTCGTCCAGGATCTCGCGCTGATCCTCGACATCACCGCGTCCGGTGGGCGGATGATCGTCTTCCCAGAGAAGGTGTTCTCGTACCGGCGACACTCGCAGTCGGACTCGTCAGTGCGGGCGCTCGACGGCCGTCGCTTCGATGAGGAGCGCCGATTCTTCGAGGGCGAGGCCGAGCGGTTCGCCGGCATGGGCTGGAAGAAGGCGGCCGGCGCGGCGCGAACGCACATCACCTCTCGCCTGAACGCCGCCTCGCTGCTGCCGAAGGCGATGACGAAGGGCGGCTCGCCGTCCGCGCTCGCTCGCCACATCTTCTCCTGACCTGCCCGTTCTCTTCATTCGCGACCACTGACAGGACTCAACATCTCCATGGATCTTCTCATCGTCGGCTCCGGCTTCTTTGGGCTCACCGTCGCAGAACGCGCTGCCGCGGCCGGTCGCAAGGTGACAGTGATCGATCGTCGGCCGCACATCGGGGGGAACGCCTACAGCGAGTTCGAGCCCGAGACCGGGATCGAGGTGCACAAGTACGGCGCGCACCTCTTCCACACCTCGAACCGGACCGTATGGGAGTACGCCAACCGCTTCACGACGTTCACGAACTACGTCCACCGCGTGTACACGAACCACAAGGGCGTCGTGTACCCGCTCCCCATCAACCTCGGGACGATCAACCAGTTCTTCCAGGCCGCGTACACGCCCGACGAGGCCCGCGAACTCGTCCATGAGCTCGCGGGGGAGTTCGAGGCCAACGACGCCGCGAACCTCGAGGAGAAGGGCATCGCGCTCATCGGGCGCCCGCTGTACGAGGCGTTCATCCGGGACTACACGGGCAAGCAGTGGCAGACCGATCCGAAGGAGCTCCCTGCAGAGGTCATCAGCCGGCTGCCCGTTCGCTACAACTACGATAACCGGTACTTCAACGACACATGGGAGGGGCTCCCGACCGACGGCTACACCGCCTGGCTCGAGCGGATGGGCGACCACCCGAACATCGAGGTCAGGCTCAGCACCGACTTCTTCGACGAATCGCAACCGCTCAATAAGAAGGCCACCGTCGGCCAGCTGCCGATCGTCTACACCGGTCCGGTCGACCGCTACTTCGACTACGCCGAGGGTGCCCTCTCGTGGCGCACGATCGACCTCGAGGAGGAGGTGCTGCAGGTCGGGGACTTCCAGGGCACCTCGGTCATGAACTACGCCGACGCGGACGTTCCCTACACCCGCATCCACGAGTTCCGGCACTTCCACCCCGAGCGCGAGGACCGCTACCCCAAGGACAAGACGGTCATCATGCGCGAGTTCTCGCGCTTCGCGGGGCGCGATGACGAGCCTTATTACCCGGTCAACACACCGGAGGACCGCGCGGGTCTGCTGGCGTACCGCGAGCTCGGCAAGGGGGAGGCCGACGTCTACTTCGGCGGGCGCCTTGGCACCTATCAGTACCTCGACATGCACATGGCGATCGGCGCGGCGCTGTCGATGTGGAACAACCAGTTCGCCTGAGCCTCTCGCGAACGTCCGCCCTCCCTCGGTCTGCCTCGGCGGCGTGGGAGGGGGAGTCGTTCCCGGTGCCTACCGAGGGTCGGCCGCGCATTGTCCGCCGGCAAACGCCGAGCGCTGTTACGCTCCGTCGTGCCGCCGCCTCGTGCAAGGGGAGCGTCGGCCGACGTCTGGGCTCTCGACGTCAGCTCCGTCGCGCCGACGTTCGCCCGGCGCCCCGACGCAAGGGAAGGCACCCGGGAGTCGTGTGCGGCAACCCGCTGGCGATGGCCCGGTAGATGCCGTGTCCGCGACGATCAGCGTGACAGCCAGCGCTGCATGCGGGTGCCGAGGCCGTTGATCCCCTCGGAGCGGAGGTAGTACATCGCGAGCCGTGTGTTGCGCCCCAGGCCGGGCGGCAGTGCGCGAAGCGCGTCGACGCGCGCAGGGCGATGGATCCACTGCTCGACCTTCTGGTCGCCTGCCAAGAGGCGGTCGGGGGCCCGTCGCGGCGACACGCAGAACTGGACGAGGGGCGCCAGCACGCGGTCCCACGTGAAGTCTTCGCGCGCCGAGGCCACCTGTCGTTTCGCGAGAGCCTGGAAGTCTTCGTCGTACAGCACTTTCTCGATGGCCGCCGCCAGAGCATCGACGTCCTGTTCCGGCACCGTGACGCCCAGCGGCGCCGTCGCGATCAGGTCGGCGAAGCTGTCACCGCGGGTCGTGACCATCGGAAGGCCCGCCCAGAGGTAGTCGAGGATGCGCGTGCGGAAGGAGAACGTCGTCTCGACGTGCTCGTAGTGCGTGCTCACACCAGCATCCGCGTCGAGAAGGTAGTTGTGGCGATCGTCAAGGGCGACCCATTCGCGATTGAAGAAGACGTTCTTGTCGGTGAGGCCGAGCTCGTCGGCCAGACGCCGCGTCTCGGTGACGATTGCCATTTCTGGGACGTCGGGGTTCGGGTGGGTCACTCCGAGGAAGAAGAGCTTCGCGTCGGGGTGCCGGTCGGCGACCTTGCGCATGGCGCGGATGAGCGTGGCGGTGTCGAACCAGTTGTAGATGCCACCGCCCCAGAGGATCACCTTGTCGTCGGGGCCGATCCCCGGCATGGTGCCCTTGATGGCGTGGCGCGTCTGTTCGGGGACCTCGTCCTCCAGGCCGAACGGGACGATCGCGATCAGGTCCTCGAGCGAGTTGTCTGCCTCGTAGGTGAGGGCGTTCACGCGTCCGAGGGCGGCGAGCTGTCCGAGCCAGAACGCGCGCTGCTTCTCCGTCGCGCAGATGAAGAAGTCCGCGCGGGCGATCTGCTGATTGAGCACCGCGGTCGCCGAGGCGATCTGGTTCTGCCAGCGGTCGAATCCGTGGTCACGCCCCTGCTCCAGCTGTTCGAGATGCATCGGGTCGTAGAGATCGGCCACGAGGATCTTCCTGGTCACGGCGAGACAGTGGAAGTGGTGGAGTGCGTACCCCTGCACCAGGACCACGTCGGCCCACTTCTCGTGCTCGTGCATCGCCGCGTTGTCGTGCACATCGACGTGATCGACACGGAACGTCTTAGACTTGCGCTTGGCGGCGTTCCAGGTGACCAGGCGCACATCCGCGGCGTCAGCCAGACGTTCGCTGATGCGCCAGGCGCGGATCGCGGGACCGGCCATCTTCTCGCCGAGCGAGTCGCCGGTCACCACGAGCACGCGGACGCGACGCGCGGGCGTGCGGATGTCGAGCGCGTTCATGATGCGGCGCAGTCCGTCGATGTAGCGGGGGCTGTGGTACAGCGGCGTTCCCATGTCGCCGAACATCGGGAAAAGGTCGGAATCCCGCACCGTCCGTTGCGACTGCAGGCGCGAACGCTCCGCCGCTAGCTCGGGAAGGAGTTCGACGAACTGGTCGATCGCGAAAAGGCCGGCCAGTGCCTCCTTGTCGACCGGGGTGGTCGGGTCGAACTCGTCCGCAGCGCCGGTGAAGGCGCGGATGTCGAACTGCGTCGAGTCCAGTCCGCTCTTGGCGACGGAGCGGCGCGCGGCGAGTGCAAGGGCGCCGGGCAGGAAGCGGGCGAGGTTCTCATCGTCGAGGTTCTTGAAGAGAAGGATGAGGGCGTTGCGCTCCAGCAGGTACATCTCGCGATACGCGCCGAAGCTTCGCATCGACCCGTGATGCTTGTGGAACACGACGGAATCCGGGGCGAATCGCACCCGGTAGCCCAGGAGGTTCAGTCGCCACCCGAGGTCGACGTCGTCGTAGAACATGAAGAGACGCTCGTCGAAGCCGCCCACCTCCTCGAAGACCGCGGCGCGCACGAACAGTGCGGAGCCCGTTCCGAAGAGGATGTCGCGCGGCGCGTCGAACGCGCCAGTGTCCTGTTCGGTCACATGAGACTTAAAGCCCATGCCGAACCAAGTGACCTCGCCACCAACGAAGTCGATGTGCTTCCCGTCCCAGTCGAGCACCTTGCTCGCCACGGCGGCGATCTGCAGGCTGGTGTGGAAGGGCTGCACGCCTTGCGCGATCCATTGCGGGTGGGGGCGGGAGTCGTTGTTGAGGAAGGCGACGAACTCGCCCTTGGCGTGACGTGCACCCAGGTTCGAGCCGCCCGTGAACCCGAGGTTCTTCTTCGACCTGATCAGGGTGATCCGGTCGCCGAGGCGGCGCAGTCGCTCGTAGCTGTCGTCGCCTGAGCCGTTCTCGACGACGACGATCTCGAGCAGCTCGCGGGGCCACTCGACCTGTTCGAGGTGTTCGATGCAGGTGATGGTGTCATCGGCTCCTCGGAAGTTGACGATGACGACGGAAACGACCCCGCTGGACGGCTTACTCAAACGATTCTCCCTGCCCGAAACCCGCGCCGATGCTAGCAGACAGGCCTGTCCGAACACGGAAAGCGTCCAGGCTTGGAGCATTACCCGCAGGGTATAGTTGGTCGCTGTTTGTTCGTGGTAGAGAGTGATGGATTCCGGTGACTGAAAGCGCCGCACAGCGGTTCGCGCGACTCGGATCCGAGTCGCTGACGCCGGTCTCTTCGGGGCAGACCGGCGTGTTCGGGATGTGGGCCTCGCTGCGGGATGTCCTCGGGCACCGCCAGTTGCTTGCACTGCTCGTCCGCCGGGATATCAAGGCGCGCTATAAGGACAGCGTCCTGGGCCTGCTCTGGACCCTGATCAACCCGATCGTCCAGCTCACGGTCTACTACGTCGTGATGGGGCAGTTTCTCGGCGCGGCGCGCGGGATCGACAACTTCGCGATCTACATCTTCTCGGGTCTGACCATCTACGGGCTCTTCTCCGAGACCCTGTCCGGCGCGACGGGGTCGATCGTCGCGAACTCCGGGCTGGTGCGGAAGGTCTACGTGCCGCGCGAGGTGTTCCCCCTGTCGAGCGTCGGGGCCGCGCTGTTTACTTTCGGCGTGCAGCTTCTCGTTCTGATCGCCGCTTGCCTTCTGTTCGGCGTGCCCCCGGTCTGGCCCGACATCCTCTACGCGGTACCGTCCGTGGTGATCATCCTGGTCTATGGCACCGCGCTGGGACTGTTGCTGTCCGCGCTCAACGTCTACCTTCGTGATGTTCAGTACCTCACCCAGGTGCTCCTGATGCTCGCGATGTGGGCTTCGCCGATCGTGTACGGCTGGACCATGGTGCACCAGGTCTTCACGAGCTTCGGCTTCCCGGCATGGTTGCTCGGGATCTATACCAACAGCCCACTGACCCTCGCTGTGCTCGGGTTCCACAAGGCCTTCTGGACAAGCGGCTCCGCCGCGGACTACCCCGACGGGCTCGGCGTGCGCATGCTGATCGCCATCGTCGTCGGATTCGTGCTGGTGTGGGTCTGCCAACGCATTTTCGCCCGGCTGCAGGGCAACTTCGCTCAGGAGCTCTGACATGTCCATGACCACCGACAACACCAACCAGACAGGCCCGGACGTCGTTATCATCGAGGACGTGTCCAAGCGCTTCGTTATGCGCCGGGACAACTCGCTCAAAGAGCGGATCGTGACGCTCGGCCGCCGCGGTCGCGCCCATCAAGAAGTCTTTGACTCCCTGAAGCACGTATCGGTCCGCATCCCTGCGGGCACTTCGATCGGTTTGATGGGCCCGAACGGCTCGGGCAAGAGCACGCTGCTCAAGATTATCGGCGGGATTATTGACCCGTCGGAGGGACGCGTGCTGCGCCGCGGGCGCCTCGCCGCGCTACTCGAGCTCGGTGCAGGGTTCCACCCCGACCTCTCGGGTCGCGACAACGTGTACCTGAACGCCTCGATCCTCGGGCTCTCGAAGGAAGAGACCGACGCGCAGTTCGACAGCATCGTCGCCTTCTCCGAGATCGGCGACTTCATCGACACGCAGGTGAAGTTCTACTCGTCGGGCATGTATGTGCGACTCGCATTCGCCGTTGCCGTGCACACCGATCCGGACATCCTGTTGGTCGATGAGGTGCTCGCGGTCGGCGACGAGGCCTTTCAGCGCAAGTGCATGGACAAGATTCGACAATTCCAGCGGGAAGGGCGCACGATCATTCTTGTGTCGCACTCCGCAAGCCAGGTGATGGATGTGTGCGACCAGGGCGTGGTCCTGCGCAACGGCGAGGTCGCCTTCGTGGGGTCGGCCGCGGACGCGACGAAGATCCATCGCGAGATCCTCGAAGGCAAGCGCAAGCGCTCCGCCGAAGGCGAGAGTTCGGATGTCGAGCGAAAGATCTCGGCCATCCGCGCGGTGCGAGTACTCAACGCCGCCGGTGAACTGACGAAGGATGTTCGGCCCGGCGACGACATCATCGTCCAGATCGACGTCGATCATTCGAATCCTCACGACGAGTGGTATACGACCTTCAGCATCGACACCCCGACCGGTCAGCAGGTCTTCGGCACGGGCGCCCGTCGTCTTGGAGGGTCCCATCAGCCAGTCGGTGCGGGTGTGACGACGGTCGAGTACCTGATCCCGCGCATCACGTTCGGAGGCGGCCAGTACTTCGTCAACGCGGATGTCCTAGACGCCGACCAGCGCCGGCTCGATGTGCTGTGGCAGGCGACGCACTTCTTCGTCCCGGTCGACGATCGTCTCTCGGGAACGGTCTACGCGGAGGCGCGGCTCGTCGATCCATCCGACCGGTGACCGTAATGCTGAGTACTGGCTGTGAATCCCGTAAGGTACTGATGTGCTTCTGGCGATGACGATGATGGTCCGCGACGAACAGGACATCGTCGTCCCGATGATCGAATATCATCTCCACGCGGGTATCGACGTGCTTCTCGTCACCGACAACGCGTCGGTCGACGGAACCCGCGATCTTCTGGCGGCCTACGAAGACGACCCCCGCGTCATCGTGATGGACCATCCGGTGCATGACAAGAATCAGTCCGAGCGGGTGACGGAGATGGCGCGCCGCGCGTACACCGAGTTCGGTGCGGACTGGGTCATCAACGCGGACGCCGACGAGTTCTTCGTTCCTGTGGACCGGGGCCTGAACCTCAAGGAGCTGTTCGAACGTCTACCGCGGAGCCTCGGCTCCGCGAGCGTACCCGTCATCGACATGACTGGTCGCCCTGCGCGTCACGGAAGCGGCCTTCGCCGGCTGACCCGACGAGACCTCCGTCCAGAGGAGACGCTCTATGACCGGGCAGGGCTCCTGGCGCACGCGACGCAGGATGCCATCCACATCGGCGACCCGGACATCCGCGTGTCGCAGGGCAATCACTTCGTGAGCATCGCCAGTGGCGGAGATCTGCCGGAGGATCTTCGGCTGGAGAGTCTGCACTTCCCCTGGCGGTCGTTTGACCAGTTCGCGAACAAGGTCGCAATCTCCGGCCGCGCCTACGACGCCAATCCCGCCCTCACTCCGAGCCCGCGGCACCACGGCATGCGTGACTACCGCTTCCTGAAGGCCGGTGTACTCGAGGAGGTCTACCTGTATCGTCATCCCCTCTCCGCGGAAGGGGCACCGGATGACGTCCCCGTCGATGAGTGGCTGGTGAACAGACTCGCCGAGATCTTGCTCGAGCCGGACGTGCGCCACCCGGAGGTCCTCCGTGCGGCCCTGGACGACACCGACGACGAGGCGTACTCGGACGCAGAGCTAGAGGGCGCTGCACGGGTGGCCCGAGCCGTTCTCGCGATCGAGCACGAGCGCGTGATCGCAGCGACGGAGGCTCGCGACGCGCGCGAGTTCGCAAAGGACGCCCGGAGGCGCATCGAAGCGAGCGACGCGCTGCGTGCAGAAGCCGAGGCGCGTTACGCGCGCGCCTCCGGCGAGCTTCGGATGATCCTGATGAGCAGGCCCTACCGCATCTCGCGGATGTTCGCCGCCCCCGTCCGCGTTTTGCGGGCTGCCATGCGGGCTGCCGTGCGTACGATGAGGCTCCGCGTGGGCTGATACGGGCGGACTTCGCCCCGCGACGATGGGTCAGGATGCGCGGGATTGGGATTGTCTTCCGCTCATGCCGTCGGATGCGCGCCCGAGCACGCTGCGCACCTGTGAGGCGAACAGCTTGCTCATGCGCGCAGGCTCAGCCGCCTTCGCCGCCTCCAGGGCTGCTCCCTGTGGGTCTGACGCGGCGAACCGCCGGAGCCCGTCGACCACACCCTCGGAGAGCGGGAGACCGCGCGGAATGACATGAACCCATGGCGTGTCGGTGTATCCGAGCGACATGTCGCTCTCGCTCATGATGACCGGCAGCCCGAAGCCGGCGGCCAGCAGAAGCACGCCCGAGTTGAGGCCGGCCCGGTACGGCAGCAGCATGGCGTCCGCGGCTCGCATCCAATACTGGACCTCCGACGCCCCGACATAGCCGACATGAAGGTCTACGCCGTCGACGCCGGCAGTGATTCGCTCAAGGGTGGCGATGTCGTAGCCTGGCCCGATCTCCCCCGTGATGAGCAATCGAGTGTCGGGTGCCTGAGCCCGCACGGCCCGCATGGCCGCGACAGCCTCCTCGATCCCCTTGTATGGACGGAGCGTTCCGAACAGAAGCATGATGCGCTCCGAACCGCCGACGCCCAGCCGTTCGCGAGCCGCCTCTTGGGTGATCTCGTCGGGATAGAGCCCGACATAGCTTGGCTGCGGAAGCTCGACGACCTTCTCCTGCGGAAGCGAGTACCACGGCTGCACCGCGGCCGATGCTGCTGCATGTGGGACCGTAATCAGGTCCGATCCATCCGCCAACGCTCGGCAGAGGGCAAGCTCGGGAAGCAGGTGGGAGGCATCGTGCGGAAGCACGTTGTGCACCGTCCAGATCAGCACGACGCCGGTGCGGTGGAGCGCAGCCAAGCTCGACGTTGCGCGTGCCACACGGTCGGACGCTTCCGCGATCGATCCGATTTGGGAGACGGGCGCGGTCCAGTTGACGTGCAGGACGATCCGGTCGCCGCGGTGCCGAGCTTCGTCGACCCATGTGAGATCTTCGAGGTCCGCGATCGGGACGACCCGCGCCCCCGCCTCACGCAGATCCGAGTAGATCAGATCCTGCCAGGGGTTGTTCGGGTAGTAGGGGAAGGCGCCCAGTGTGAGTGGCGGCTGTACAAATTCCGTCATGATCCTCTGAGCACGCGACGTCTCACGTCGCCGTAGCTCCGCGCGAGCTTGTCTGCCAGCCGCACGATTCGGCGATTCCGCGAGCGCTCGAGTTCTGCCTCGAGCGATGCGCACCGACGGTCCGACTCGTGGAGCAGGACCAGCGCCTCATTCAGGTCACGGGCGGCGCACGAATAGAGCAGCTGGAATGCTTCGAGAAGGGTGGCATCCGGTCCGTCGGCCCGCGTGCCGAGGCCGGCAACGGGCATGCGCTCGCCGTTCTGCATTTCGACAGTCTAATTGCGTGGCGACGCCGACACCTCACGTGAGCGAGCCCGAGGACACGGCGGCGACTGACATCAGGGAGCTACTGTCGCCTGGTCGCGACAGGCGGTGCTGCGCTTCGACGCCATCGGCTGTGCCCGCATAGACTCGCTTCTGTGACCACTGCCGCCGTCGGCGCCCCCGGATCGCCCCGGCGCTACCTGCATTCGCTGTGGTTGCTGTCTGCGCGCGACCTCAAGGTGCGCTATTCGACCAGCGCGCTGGGTTACCTGTGGTCGGTCCTCGACCCGCTCGTCATGAGCGCCATCTACTGGTTCGTCTTCACCCAGGTCTTCCAGCGAACAGTCGGCTACGAGCCCTACATCGTCTTCCTCATCACGGCGCTGCTGCCGTGGGTGTGGTTCAACTCGTCCGTGTCCGACTTCACGCGGGCATTCAACCGCGACGCACGCCTGGTGCGCTCCACCGCGATTCCGCGCTCGATCTGGGTCAATCGGATCGTGCTGAGCAAGGGTGTCGAGTTTCTCTGCTCCCTGCCTGTGCTGGCGCTGTTCGTCGTCCTCTCGTACTTCACGGATCATCCGGCGCAGTTGAACTGGGGGCTCGTGTGGATCCCCGTCGCAGTCCTCCTGCAGGCCGTGCTTCTCGTGGGCCTGGGCCTCCTTGTCGCCCCCCTGTGCGTGCTGTGGAACGACCTCGAGCGCACCACCAAGCTGATCCTGCGCGCGCTGTTCTACGCGTCGCCGGTGATCTACGGGGTGGAGGACCTGCCCGGTGTCTTCGAGACGCTCGCGGCGTTCAACCCCCTCGCCGGAATCTTCGCCCTCTACCGCGTGGGATTCTTCGCCGGCGAGTGGGATCCGTGGGTCATCGGCATCGGCGCCGTGATGTCGTTCCTTTTCCTGGCGCTCGGCATCTTCGTATTCCGCCGCCTCGAGCGACCCGTGCTGAAGGAGCTGTGATGGCGGCATCTGATCTCGCGATCGAGGTGAAGGATCTCGGCGTGCGCTTTCGGCGTAACCGGCGAGGACGCCGCAGCATCAAGGACCTGTTCTCGGACTCGACGCGACGCTCCAAGCCGGGCGAATTCTGGGCCCTCCGCGACGTGAGCTTCGACGTGCGCCCCGGCGAGTCGATCGGCGTCGTGGGGCGCAACGGTCAGGGAAAGTCGACGCTGCTCAAGCTGGTCGCAGGCGTGCTGCTCTCCGACGAGGGCACGGTGTCGGTCAACGGCGGGGTCGCGCCCCTCATCGAGATCACGGGCGGATTCGTCGGCGATCTGACGGTGCGCGAGAACGTCCGGCTCACAGCAGGTCTGCACGGCATGTCAAAGTCGGAGGTCGCCCGCCGGTTCGACGGGATCATCGACTTCGCGGAGCTCGAGGACTTCGTGGACACCCCCTACAAGCACCTGAGCAACGGCATGAAGGTGCGACTGGCATTCTCGGTGGTGTCGCAGCTGGAAGAGCCCATCCTGCTGGTCGACGAGGTGCTCGCCGTGGGCGACAAAGCGTTCCGCGAGAAGTGCTACAAGCGCATCGATGAGCTGCTCGCAGACGGGCGCACCCTGTTCTTCGTGTCGCACAGTGAGCGGGACCTGCGCCGGTTCTGCACGCGGGGGCTCTATCTCGACAAGCACCGCCTCGCCATGGACGCACCGATCGACGAGGTCCTCGACCGCTACAACGCCGACTACCCGACGGGCGTCTGAACTCAAGCCTGAGCGGTCGCCGCCTCCAGCGGCGGCATCGGCTGCCACGAGGCATCCTTCGCGATCTTGTGACCGTCGCGCAGCCCCCGGAACAGGTTCGACGTGCCGCGCACGGTGCGCTCGACGAACACCAGGCGGATGAGCTCCTTGCCGAACGTCAGGGTCGTCCCGAGCGCGAACGGCACGGGGCGGTACACGCCGAGCGAGCGGTAGTACTTCTTGATGTATGCCCGGTTTCGCATGATGTAGTAGCGGTACGCGTTGCTCGATGCGTTCATGTGGCGGATGCCCATGTCCCACTGCTTGATCTCGCGGGTGCGGCGCAGCACGAACTCGTCCACGATGACCGACTGAGTCTTGCGCGACGCGAGCCAGCCGTACATCTGGTCGTCCCAGTAGATGAAGAAGCGCGGGTCGGGCAGGCCGATCTGCTGCACGATGTCGCGGTGGATGAACATGCCCTCGAAGCATCCGGAATTCATCGGCTTGTAGCCTGATGCGTCGAATTCGGCGGGTGCGAAGGGGATCGGGATGCCGAGCGGCTCGGCCACCCGGTACTGCCAGTAGAACGCGCTTCCGTCGTAGTCGTACCGGCGTCCCTGGATGCTCTTGAAGCGCGGCGCCCACTTGCCCATCTTGGCGAGCCCGTCGGGGAGGACCTCGACGTCGTCGTCCATGAGCCAGATCCACTCGGAGCCGAGCTCGTAGGCGACGCGCATGCCCTCGCTGAAGCCACCTGAGCCGCCGGTGTTGGTCTCCATGCGCCGGTAGACGATCTCGGCGGGCGCAACGGTTTCGCGGAAGGACTCGACGACCTCACCGGTGTCGTCGGTCGACGCGTTGTCGATGATGACGACGCGGCCGGGCTTCGGATCCATCTCGCCGATGCTCGTGAGCAGGCGCGTCAGCAGGTTCGACCGGTTGTAGGTGACGATGGCGATCGTCGCGGACTGGGGGTCGAACTGCGCGGCGGACGGTACAGGGCTCACGGGCTGATCTCCGGAAGAAGGGGCAGGCGCCGAGACGTCGGGCCGCGTAGAAGCCTACCCTGCGGGGCTCGGCTAACCCTGGGGGCGGGGGTCTCCCGGGGCGTGAGGCAGCCCCTGGTCGCCCTCCGCGCCGGGGCCGCCGGCATCCGCTCCGCTGTCGAGGCGCTCGCGCCAGGAACGCGACTGACCTGCCCGGACCGCGCACAGCACGAGCATGAGCCAGCCGAGGCCGGTGAGGGTGAAGCTCTCGAACATCGAGTCGACGAGCAACGCGACGAGCACGAGCGGCGTCCAGGCGTACACGACGGAGCGGCGCTCGCCGGCCACCAGCCACGACCGGGCCAGGGCGAGCGCGCCGAGTGCGATGAACAGCACGAGGCCGACCCAGCCGAGCTGCAGCGTGACGTCGAAGAAGGAGTTGAGACCGGTCGCGTGCTGTTCGCCCAGGAGCGCGTTGATGGCGTTGAAGGGGAACTCGTGCAGGTCCCACGGTCCGAACCAGCCCCAGCCCTGAACGGGCCGGAACCGGACGATGTCGACCATCCGGTTCCACAGGTCGACGCGCATCGAGAAGTCCGAGCCCGCCCCCAGCAGCGCGATGATCGGATGCCGCGCCGCGTAGCCGACGAAGACGCCGATGACCACGAGCGCGCCGAGCGCGAGCTGCAGGGCCGGCCGCCGTTCGGGCGTCGCGTGGCGCACGAGCGCGAGCGCCGCGACGGCGAGGCCGACGGCGAGGGCGAGCACCACCACGGTGGGGGAGTCGCTGAGGACGGCGAGTCCGCCGGCGAGCACGACCGAGGCGACCGAGACCCCGGGCCGCACGGACTGCGTGCGGTACTCGATCAGGAACGTGATGAGCGCGATGATCGCCACGAAGCCGAGGAGGTTGCGCGTGCCGAAGATGCCCTGGATGGGCCCGAATTCGGCGATGGCGCCCTGGACTCCGAGGAACGTGAAGGGGGTGTCGAGCAGGATGCCGGACAGCACCTCGACGACGAGCGAGGTGGCCAGCAGCACGCGGAGCACGTCGGCCAGTGCGCGCACCGTCTGCAGCGTGTCCCGCACGTGCCCGATGACGACGGCGAGGAACGCGACGCCGAGGAGCGACACCCAGCTCCAGAACGACTTGCCCGAGTCGCTGCTCCAGAAGACGCTCGCGAACGCCCATCCGACGAAGACGATCACGCTGGTGGGCACGAGTCTCAGGAACGAGATCTCGCGCCGACGCACGACCATGACAGCGATCCCGATGAGGCACAGCGATGCGACGATCGTGACGTAGGTGACGTGTCCGGCGACCCGCTCGATGACGAACGCCGAGAAGACGGCGCCGAAGACAGTGAGCGTGTACGCGCGCGCGAAGGATGCCGAGCCCAGCAGAGTGCTGAACCAGCCTGCGCCGGTGTGCGGCGAGTCGGTCACGCGCCGGGTCCTGCGTGTCGCGGCCGGGTGGGGGCATCGCCCACGGCGGCCGGATCCGGGGCGTCGGGCGCGACCGCCTCGCCGCGCTCGATGGCCGCGGTCTGCTCGGCGGGGCCTACGCCCACGTGGGGCGACTGCTTGATCTTGGCCCCGAACATCGCGACGAGCAGCCATCCCCACAGCAGCAGCGGGCCCGACTCGGCGAGGCCCTGCACGAGGAGGATCGCTCCGACGAGGGTGGGCAGCAGCGTCAAGGGGGAGTAGGGGCGATCGGCGCGCAGATCCCAGCGGGGACGGTCGACGGCGAAGAACCACGACCGCCACACGAACGCCAGGTAGACGAGTCCGAGCAGGACGACGCCGATGATCCCCAACTGCATCGAGACGTCGATCCACATGTTGTGGGCCTGCATCACGAGCACCCCGTGATCGGTGATGTGCACGTCGAAGGCGGGGTCGGCCGTCATCCACGGGGTGGCGAAGCCCCACCCGACCCACGGACGCTCCGAGGTGCGTGCGAGCACCTGCTCCCAGATGCCCTCGCGCCCGGTGAGGTCGGCGCTGCGGCCGAGGGCGGTGAAGATCCTGTCGCGCAGGAGCACGAGCGTGACGGCCCCGCCGACGCCGACGAGTGCGTAGGCCACGTAGTACTTGGTGCGCGCTCCCGGCCTCTCGGCGCGGCGCATCAGCAGCACGGTGATCAGCACGATCACCACGGCGGCTGCGGCGACGTACGCGGTGGCGGAGGACGCGCGCACGAACAGGAACGCCGACAGCGCGATCCACACCCAGAGGAACGCCCGCCGCGGCGCGCCGGAGGCGAGCCGGATCGCGAACACGATGATGGCGAGCAGCGCGACCGGGCCGAGCAGATTGGCGTTGCCCATGATGCCCTGCAGGCGACCGCCGTCGAACAGGTTGTTGCGCGACCAGTACTCGATCGGGTCGTCGGCCTTCTCCACGACGAAGCCGGGGAGGATCGGCTGCCCGATGAAGACGGACACCCACAGTTCGAACAGGATCGACAGCGCCATCACCCACTTGAGCGCGGACGCGATCGCACGTACGAGCTCGCGCCACGTGAGGGCGCTGCCGATGAAGAGGGCCTGCGTTGTCGTGATGTAGAGCAGCAGCAGCGTGATGGCCGTCGTCTGGGGCCAGGCCGACCACAGCAGCGACAGCGTCGCCCAGGCGACATAGGCGAGCGCGAACCAGGGGAGGCGCCGGTACTGCACCGGCGGGCGCAGCACGATCCAGAGGATCACCGTGAGGATGCCGCCGCCGATCGTGATGACCGCGGTCGCGAGTTCACCGAACGCGTTGATCCACGCGGTGCCCGAGAACGCCATGAAGAGCACGAAGATGCACCAGGCGCGCAGCATGAGGTGGCCCGTCTTCTCACGGATCGGCGGGCTCGGCGGAGCCGACGCCGGGTGCTTCGAGTAGACGGCCATCGCACTCAGGGTACCGCGACGATCCTTGGAAACACGGGTCGTCGGTAGGCTGGCCGCGTGCTGATTCCCCTCGCGAACGCCCCCCGTGACTATGCCTGGGGCTCCGGTACCCTCATCGCCGAGCTGGAGGGGCGTGCGCCGTCTGGCCGCCCCGAAGCGGAGGTCTGGTTCGGCGACCATCCGGGCGATCCCTCCGAGACCCCGGACGGCCGCACCCTGGACGCGTGGATCGCGTCGGACGGATCGGATGTCGGCATCCCGGCGCCTCTTCCTTACCTGCTGAAGCTGCTGGCCGCGGCATCCGCACTGTCGATCCAGGCGCACCCCTCGAAGGCGCAGGCCGAGGCCGGCTTCGCGCGCGAGGAGGCCGCGGGCATCGCGCGGGACGCCGCCGACCGCACGTATCGCGACGACAACCACAAGCCCGAGCTCATCGTGGCGCTGAGCGAGGAGTTCCGCGCGCTGGCGGGCCTGCGCGACCTGAACGCCTCGCGCCGGCTCATAGCCGGGCTAGGCGAAGGGGCGGCGCCGCTGGCCGAGCGCCTGGCGGAACCGGATGCCTCCCTCGCAGCGGTGATCGGCTGGCTGCTGTCGGACGGCGCAGACGCCGCCCGCGACGTGATCTCTGCCGCCGTGTCGGGGGAGTCCGACGAGTTCGCCGCGGAGCTCGACCTCGTGCGCACGTTGGAGGCCGGCTTTCCGGGCGACCCCGGCATCGTCGTCGCGCTGCTGATGAACCTCGTGACGCTCCGCCGCGGCGAGGGACTCTTCGTGCCGGCCGGCGTGCTGCACGCCTACCTGGAGGGACTCGGCGTGGAGCTCATGGCGGCGAGCGACAACGTGCTGCGGGGTGGGCTCACGCCGAAGCACGTCGACGCGGCCGAGCTCGTGAGCGTGCTCGATCCGGCGCCGGGGCTTCCTCCTGTCATCCTTCCGCGCGACCTCGGGGACGGCGTCCGCGCCTACGACGTGCCGATCGCCGACTTCGCGCTCTATGCCGTGACGCCGGGCGAGGCGCCCGCGACCGTGTCTCTCGACGGCCCGGCGATCGCGCTCGCGACCTCCGGCGCGCCGATCGTCGAGGGGGCGGCATCCCTCTCGAGCTCCGTGCTCGCGCCGGGCGGAGCGGTCCTCGTCACCCCCGGAGAGGGAAGTCTGCGGGTGTCGGGGAGCGGCGAGCTGTTCATCGCCCAGCCCGGTCGCTGACTGCTCTGCATCGCCCGATCCCACGGACCGTTATCACAGTGCGACACGCCGTCGGCGCGTCGTAAAGGTTCAAGAGGCGGTTGAGGATTTAGTATCCGCGACTTGACCTCGGTGAACTACACGGGTGTAATTAGCCGTACACGCACC
>NZ_JBQCIP010000018.1:0-6761 GCF_051953575.1 Microbacterium sp. | reverse complement strand
CGGGCCGTCGCTGGGGGCTCGCAGCGGCGTGACCATCAGCTTGAGGGGGCCGAACTCCAGCGGCACGCCGGCCTGGGTGTAGACGATGTTGTCGTAGCCGAGCTTGCGGAGGTCCTGCTCGAGGTCGTCCGTCGGGTACTCGGGCAGCAGCACCTTGATGTCTTTCGGCACCACCCGCTCCATGAGCGCGGGGTCGAAGTGGTCGCGGTGGCGGTGCGAGACGTACAGGAAGTCGGCCTTGCCGAACCGCTCCCAGTCGAGTGCCCGGTTGTCGGGGAACGGGAACCACGATCCGAAGAAGGTCGGACCGATCACCGGGTCGCAGAGGATGCTGCCGCCCGCCGTCTCGATGAACATTCCGGCGTGGCCGAGGCCCGTGACACGCATGGGAGGCCCTCCCCTTTCGATCGGTGGAACCCGTCGATTCTAGGCGAGACGCCCGCGTTCGCCCCGATCGACCGGCCGTGCAAAAGCGGCCAGGGCGGCGGGGGGTTCACGTCTCGGGCCACGCGCCTTCCTGGCGCACGAGGGCGAAGAGGTCCCCCACAGGCGCGAGATGCTGCAGTTTCTCGGGGTTGAGCTGGTTGGCGATCGCGCCGATCGTGCCCGCGTCGATGTGCAGGGTGAGCACCGACAGCGTCGCGCCGTCGCTGCTGCGGAACACGACGCATGGCTCGCCGTTGGCGAGAGTGGTCTCCAGGGTGACGCCGAGCATGTCGCCGCGCCGCATCAACCCGACGAGGAACCTCGCGACGGCGAGGTCGCCGGTCATCGGACGCTGGATCGCGGGGGCCCGGCCGCCGCCGTCCGCGGTGAAGACGACGTCGTCCGACAGCACGCGGATCACCGCGTCGACGTCCCCGGCGCGCAGGGCCGCGACGAACTCGCCGACCAGCCGCGCCGCATCGGCGTCGTCGGCGTCGAAGCGGGAGGAGGCGGTCGTCACGCGCTGTCGTGCGCGATGAAGGATCTGGCGACAGGCGGCGGGGTCGCGCTCGACGATCCGCGCGATCTCGGCGTAGTCGAAGCCGAGCGCCTCGCGCAGCACGAAGACCGCCCGCTCTACCGGACCCAGGCGCTCGAGCATCGTGAGCACCGCGACCGACATCGTCTCGTCGTGCTCGATGCGGCGGGCCGGGTCTTCGTCATCGACCAGGAGCGGCTCGGGAAGCCAGGGCCCCACATACAGCTCGCGGGTGCGATGGGCCGACCGCAGTGCGTCGATCGACAGGCGCGTGGCGACCGTGGACGCGTAGGCGTCGGGGCGGTCGATCTGCTGGCCGCCCGCGGCGCGCTCGTGCAGGCGCAGCATGCCCGACTGCACCACGTCCTCGGCATCGGCGACACTGCCGAGCATCCGGTACGCGATCGAGAACATGAGTGGACGGAGCGTCGGAGCTTCCGCGGCGAGATCCATGTCGTGAGCCTGTCACAACCGGCAGGGGTGATCCGTCGAAGGGGGTGAAGAGAGAGGAAGAAACATGAAGATCTTCATCGCAGGTGCGACCGGCGCCGTCGGCTCCCGCCTCGTGGGTCCGCTCGTCGCCGCCGGCCACCAGGTCACCGGCACCTCGCGCAGCGAGGCGGGCGCCAGGCGCGTGGACGCCGCCGGCGGACGCGGCGTCGTGATGGACGGGCGGGATGGAGCATCCGTCAGGAGGGCGGTGCTCGAGGCGCAGCCCGATGCCGTCGTGCACCAGCTGACGTCCCTGTCGGCGGGCTTCGACTTCAAGCGGTTCGACGACGTGTTCGCAGTGACGAACGAACTCCGCACGCGCGGGCTGGACGCCCTCATCGCGGCGGCGCAAGAGGCGGGCACCGGACGCATCGTCGTCCAGAGCTACACCGGGTGGACCAACGAACGCACGGGCGGCCCGGTGAAGAGCGAGGCGGACCCGCTCGATCCGCACCCGGTTCCCGCCGCGGCGAACACCCTTGCCGCGATCGCGCACGCCGAGCGCGCGACGGTGGCCGCCGGCGGCCTCGCGCTCCGGTTCGGCAGCTTCTACGGTCCCGGCCAGTCGCTCGGCGAGGGCGGCGAGATGCTCGAGGCCGTGCGCAAGCGCCGGGTGCCGATCGTGGGCGGCGGCGCGGGAGTGTGGTCGTTCTGTCACATCGACGACGCGGCGTCGGCCACGATCGCGGCGCTGACCCGCGGTGGGGCCGGGGTGTACAACATCGTCGACGACGAACCCGCGGCGGTCTCGGTGTGGCTGCCCGAGCTCGCGCGGGCGATCGGCGCCAAGAAGCCGCTCCGTGTACCGGCGTGGATCGCCCGCAGCCTGATCGGCGAGTTCGGCGTGGCGTGGATGACCACCGCGCGGGGCTCGTCGAACGCGAAGGCGAAGGCCGAACTCGGCTGGGCGCCGCGATACGCGAGCTGGCGGGAGGGCTTCCGGACGGGGCTGGGCGACCGGTAGGTCACCCGTCGAACAGCCCGCGGATGTCGTCGGCGGTGAGCACCTTGCCGAACAGCGCGTCGTCGTCCATGACGGCGCGGAACAGCCGCGCCTTGCGCTGCTGCAGCGCCATGACCTTCTCTTCGATCGTGCCGTTGGCGATGAGGCGATAGACCATGACGCTGCGCTCCTGGCCGATGCGGTGCGCGCGGTCGACCGCCTGCGCCTCGGCGGCGGGGTTCCACCAGGGGTCGAGGAGGAACACGTAGTCCGCTTCGGTGAGCGTGAGGCCGAAGCCCCCGGCTTTGAGGCTGATGAGGAACACCGGGGACTCGCCGCCTCGGAAGGCGGCGACGGCGGCATCCCGGTCGCGCGTGGAGCCGTCGAGGTATGCGTACGGGATGCCGCGCGCCTCGAGCTCTGCGGCGGCGAGGCCGAGGAACGACGTGAACTGGCTGAACACCAGCGCACGGTGTCCCTCGGCGAGCACCTCGTCGAGCTGCTCGAACATCGCGCCCAGCTTGCTCGGGGCGATGTGCGCGTGGGCGGGATCGACGAGCTCGGGCGCGAGGGCGAGCATGCGCAGCAGGGTGAGTGAGCGGAACACGATGAAGCGGTTGCGGTCGAGGTCTTCGAGCAGCCCGAGCACCTTCTGCCGCTCGCGCTGCAGCACGGTGTCGTAGAGCGCACGATGGGCGGCGCCGAGCTCGATGCGCACCTCCTGCTCCTGCTTGGGCGGAAGGTCCGCGGCGACGAGCTCTTTCGTGCGCCGCAGCACGAGGGGACGGATGCGGCGCCGCAGCCGGGCGAGGCGGCCCGCGCGGTACGCGCCGCCCTCCTGGTTCTCGGGCACCTTGCCCTTCTCGATCGGGCCGACGCACTCCTCGAGGAAGCGGCGCGACGACGCGAACAGCCCCGGCGCGGTGAGCGACAGCAGCGCCCACAGCTCGGTCAGGCTGTTCTCCATCGGCGTGCCCGTGATCGCGAAGACGACCTCCGCACGCAGGTCGCGCGCGGCGCGGTACACCTTGGTCTGGCTGTTCTTCACGAACTGCGCCTCGTCGAGGACGAGACCCGCCCACTCGATCGCGCCGAACTCGCGCTCGTCCAGCCGCAGCAGCGTGTACGAGGTCACGATGACGTCGGCGGATGCCGCAGCCTGCGCGACCGTCACCCCGCGCTTCGCGCGCGTGGCGTCGACGACCTCGACCCGCAGGCCGGGCGTGAACCGCGCGGCTTCGCTCCGCCAGGTGGAGAGGACCGAGGTGGGAGCCACCACGAGGAACGGTCGCCGCTCCCCCCGCTCGGTCGCGTGGGCGACGAGTGCGAGCAGCTGCAGCGTCTTGCCGAGGCCCATGTCGTCGGCCAGGATCCCCCCGAGGCGGTGCTGCCACAGGAACGCGAGCCAGTCGAACCCGGCGCGCTGGTAGGGCCGCAGCGTGGCGTCCAGACCCACAGGCAGCGGCGTCGACGGCACGGCCTCCACGTCACGCAGCGCCTCGACGGTCGCGCGCCACGACACCGCCGGCAGCGCCTCGTCCGCCAGATCTTCGAAGTCCGCCCAGAGCGCCGTCTGGTAGCGGCTGATGCGCGGGCCGGTCTCCCACTCGTCGAGGTCGCCGGCCTCGTCGATGAGGTCGCGCAGCCGCTGCAGCGAGGGGTGCGACAGCGAGAAGTACGCGCCGTCGCTCAGCAGGATCTTCTTGCGTCCGCGCGAGAGGGCCGTGAACAGCGTGCCGAAGGGGATGGTGCGTCCGTCGATCGACACCACCACGCCGAGGTCGAACCAGTCGGCGTCGGTCGTCTCGACCGTGCTGATCTCGATCCTGGGGTCGCCGGCCAGTTCGCGGTACCGGGGCCGCTCGCCCGAGAGCTCGACGTCCACGTCGGGGTCGGCCTCCAGGACCGGCAGCAGCACGGCCGAGAACTCGGCGGCCTCGAGTCCCGTCAGGGTGGCGGCCGGTGCGAAGCCCACCGGCGACGCATCCTGCCAGACGGCCTCCACCCGGCTGCGGATCGCGAGCTCGGCGGCGGCGTCGCGATCCTCGCCGCCCGCCCCGTCGAGTCCCACTGGTGCGCCCGAGCCATAGCGCCAGGCCACCGTGAAGACGATCCGGTGCCCCTCGTCGAAACGGGCGGTCACGAGGAGCCGTGGGCGCGCCGGAGGCGGGAGCTGGATGCCGGGTGCCACGACGTCCACGCGCCGGGAGATGCGCGGCAGGTGCTCCTGCACGAACTCCGCCGCGTCGTCCGCCGGCACCGTGACGACGTCGCGCGCCGCCAGGAGGGCCGGCAGCGGGTCCGGCAGTGCGACCTCCGCGAGCACGAGATCGATACGATCGCGCTCGGCGATGAAGCGGTAGAGGCCGGTGCGGCCGACCGGGCGCAGGGCGCCGGCATCCTGCCGCTCGCCGTCGAGGACGACGACGGGCGCGACCTCGAGGCCCGCGCCCGTGCGGCGCGCCTCGACCGAGACCGCCGCGTCGCCCGCGAGCGCGACGGTCGTGCCGCGCCGCGTCGGGACGATCGGGATGCCGTGGTCCGTGGCGGCGGCCAGATGCGGCCACAGCAGGCTCGACTCGATGTCATCGAGCGTGAGCCACTCCGAGACGTCCGAGAACGCCCCGAACGACCGCACGTCGCGCCCGATGCTGTGTAGCTCGGCGAACCAACGCGCCTGCGCGGGGTCGTACGCGGTCGTCGGTCGTCGCAGCGCGTCCCACGACACGCCGCCCTTGATCCACGCGGTGGAACGGCCGGAGCGCTCCAGCGGCCGCAGTCCGAGCAGCACGTCTGCCCCGAACTGGTGCAGTCCGCGCGGCGTCGCCGTCTCGATCCGCGCAGGCGCCCACGTCGACGTGCCGCGGCGCACGCGTTGGCGCAGTTCGACGCCGAGGGCGAGAGGTGTGCGGTCGGACGCCGGGGACGTGCCCGTCGCGAAGACGCTCCGCCATGTGGTGTCGGGCGACGCGGCGGGCGCCTGGCGGGCCAGCTGGTTCGCCTGCAGCAGCACCGCGACGGTGTGCTTGCAGTCGAACTGCACGGGGCAGGTGCACGACGTCGCGGCGATCGGACGATCGGTCCGCTGCGGGTCGAGCCGGATCCGGCAGCGATAGGCCCGCTGGCCGCTGCCGGTGACGCTCGCCTCGAGCACCGAGGAGGTGGGATCCCAGGTGAGCTGATGGACCGCTCCGTCGGCGAAGTAGGCGACGCCGCGCTCGTACGTGCCGCTGTCGCTGAACCGCCGGATGTGCGCCGGGTCGACGAACGGCGGCGACCCCATGGGTGAGGTGTCGGGGGTCGGCGGGGTCACGGCATCCATCCTGCCAACCCCGGCGGACACAGGGCCCGCCGGGGGACGTTCAGGAGGCGCGCGCGATGTTGGCGAGCACGCCGTGGACGAAGGCGCCCGACTCGTCGGTCGAGAACTCCTTGGCCAGCTCGACCGCCTCGTCGATCGCGACGGCGGTGGGTACCTCGTCGTTGAAGAGGATCTCCCACACCCCGATGCGCAGCACCGCACGGTCGACCGCGGGCATGCGGGCGAGCGTCCAGTCCTTCGCGAAAGTGACGATCTGCTCGTCGATCGCTTCGCGGTTGTCGATCACGCCGTCCACGATGTCACGGGCGTACAGCCACGACGCCTGGCGGGCGGGCTCGCCGGCGGCGCGCTTCGCCTCGGTGGCGAGGATCGTCGCCGGCTCGTCGCCGCGGACGTCCGCCTGGAACAGGATGTCGAGCGCGCGCTTGCGCGCCTTCGATCGGGCGCTCACGCCTTACTTCTCGCGGCCGAGGTAGTCGCCCGTGCGGGTGTCGACCTTGACCTTCGTGCCGGTCTCGAGGAACAGCGGCACCTGGATCTCGTAGCCGGTCTCGAGCGTGGCGGGCTTGGTGCCGGCCGACGAGCGGTCGCCCTGCAGGCCCGGCTCGGTGTACGTGATCTCGAGGACGACGGATGCCGGCAGCTCGACGTACAGAGGGTTGCCGTTGTTGAGTGCGATCTGCACCTGCTGGTTCTCGAGCAGGAAGTGGGCCGCGTCGCCGACGGTCGGTGCGCCGACGGTGAGCTGGTCGTAGTCCGCGACGTCCATGAAGACGAAGTTCTCGCCGTCGTTGTACAGGTACGTGAAGTCGCGGCGGTCGACGTTTTCGATGTCGATCTTCGCGCCGGCGTTGTACGTGCGGTCGACGACCTTGCCGGAGACGACGTTCTTGAGCTTCGTGCGGACGAAGGCGCCGCCCTTGCCGGGCTTGACGTGCTGGAACTCGATGACGCTCCACAGCTGTCCGTCGATGCTGAGGACGACGCCGTTCTTGATGTCTGCGGTGGATGCCATGAGGTGAATCTGTCCGTTCGTCAGG
>NZ_JBQCIP010000017.1:0-15842 GCF_051953575.1 Microbacterium sp. | reverse complement strand
AGCTGCTGGACGACGTTGCCGAGCAGGAGCGGGATGGAGAAGGCAAGGATGACACGCCACGGGCGGCCCGTGGTGAGGGAGGTGGCCATGAGGGAGCGGCTCGCAGAACTGGGGGGGCGGATCGGGGGAGCATCCAGGTTATCGAATCGTTTCGGGTCAGCGGAAGATCCAATCGCCAAGTACCGTCGACAGGGTGCCGCCCGTGAGGCGCGGCCCGACGACCGGAGGTTCGATCAGTGACGACGCAGGACACGGGGAAGCCCGAGAACACCGCAGCCGCGACGAGCGCTGCCCCCGCCGGCGAGGAGCAGCACCTGCGGCGAGCGCTGAGCAACCGCCACATCCAGCTGCTCGCGATCGGCGGCGCGATCGGCACCGGCCTGTTCATGGGCGCCGGCGGACGGCTCGAGAGCTCGGGGCCTTCCCTCGTGCTCGTCTACGCGGTCTGCGGGTTCTTCGCGTTCCTGATCCTGCGCGCCCTCGGCGAGCTGGTGCTGCACCGGCCGTCGTCGGGGTCGTTCGTGTCGTACGCGCGCGAGTTCTACGGCGAGAAGATGGCGTACACCGCCGGTTGGCTGTACTTCCTCAACTGGGCGTTCACCTCGATCGTCGACGTCACCGCCGCCGCCCTGTACGTGAAGTTCTGGGCACAGTACTGGGAGCCGCTGCAGGCGATCCCGCAGTGGGTCATCGCGCTCATCGCGCTCGTGATCGTGCTGTCGCTCAACCTGGTGTCGGTCAAGGTCTTCGGCGAGCTGGAGTTCTGGTTCGCGCTCATCAAGGTGACGGCGCTCATCGTCTTCCTCGTGATCGGCATCGTCTTCATCGTCTTCAACGGCCAGACCGACCTCGGAGCGACCGGCTATGTGGTCATCGCCGAGAACGGCGGCTGGTTCCCGATGGGGGCCGTCGCGCCGATCCTCGCGATCTCGGGCGTCGTCTTCGCGTACGCGGCCATCGAGCTCGTCGGCACGGCAGCGGGCGAGACGGCCGAGCCGCGCAAGGTGATGCCGCGCGCGGTCAACACCGTCGTCATCCGGATCGGCGTGTTCTACGTCGGGTCGGTCCTGCTGCTGTCGCTCCTGCTGCCGTTCACCGCGTACGAGGCCGGCGAGTCGCCCTTCGTCACGTTCTTCTCGCACCTGGGGAATCCGGACGCGGCCGCCGTGTCGGCATCCATCATGAACTTCGTCGTCCTGACTGCGGCGCTGTCGAGCCTCAACGCCGGCCTGTACTCGACGGGCCGCATCCTGCGGTCGATGGCCGTGGCGGGATCGGCGCCCCGGTTCACCGAGCGCATGAGCCGTAACGGCGTGCCGTACGGCGGCATCCTCCTCACCGCCGTCATCACGCTCGCCGGGGTCGGGCTCAACGCCCTCGTGCCGTCGGAGGCCTTCGAGATCGTGCTGGAGGTGTCGGCGATCGGCATCATCGGCGGGTGGGCGACCATCATCCTCGCGCAGATGAAGCTGCACCGGTGGGCGCAGGAGGGGCGTCTGCAGCGTCCGTCGTTCCGGTTGTTCGGAGCGCCGTTCACGGCATGGCTGACACTCGCCTTCCTGGCGTTCGTGCTCGTGACGATGGCGTTCTCGCCCACCGGCCGGTGGGTGCTCGCGGCGAGCCTGCTGCTGATCCCGGTGCTCATCGGCGGGTGGTTCGCGTTCCGCGGCCGTATCGCCGAGGCGGCCAGGGAACGTGAAGGCCACACCGGCACGCATCCGGTCATCGCCGAGCGTCCCGCGATCGACAACCCGCCGCGCATCTTCAAAGACCCGCCCAGGAGCTGACCGCGCGGCTCGGGCGCCGCGGCGAGCACCCGCGGCAGGCACAGCAGCCACACGCCCATCGTGACGAAGGCGACGAACTCGAACAGCGCCAGCGTGATGAAGCCGGCCGTGAGGACGACCATGCCCGTGGCGAGCAGTGCGACGCACGCCGTCGTCGCACGCCGGAACCGCCTGCTGCGGCCCGGGATCGCGAGACCGGTCGACACCGTCGACAGGAACGACAGCCCGAGGCCCGTCGCGATGACGTCGTGCATGGTCGGACTCACAGGGATCGGCACGAGCCCCACTGCCGTCAGGTGCAGGCCGGCAGACACGACCGATCCTCGGAACGCGCGCGCGGAGCGGACCCGGATGCCGCCCGGCAGCGCCACCGCGATCAGCACGCCGTAGGCGGCGAGGAAGAACCCGGCGAAGATCGCCGTCGCGTTGAAGGTGCGCCCCGAGAAGTCGGAGTGCGTCCCCAGCTGCGAGAAATGGTGCTGCCACCACGTCGGGTCGTGCGTGGTGATGACGGCCAGCAGCACGCCCGCGGGCAGCGACAGCACCGCCAATCGCCCGACGCCGTGCGCGATGCCGGCAGGCGGTGGCGCGACGGCGGACGCCGCAGGCGTCTCGGTGTCCGGTACGGAAGCCGGCATCATGGGTGCGGCGAAGACGAGCGGTGCGGCGGGGCCGCTAGTGACGTCTGAAAGGGTCGTGGCAGGCATTCGACTCACGATCGGTTCGATTGCGACGCAGTGTCCGGTGTCGGAACACCCCAGATGAACCGACCCGGGTACCCCGTCGGCTTGACGACAGATTCCCCAGTGCGACGGGGACGCCGAACTGCACTAAACCCCAGTTCAGCGGTGACCCCCCGGTCGGCGGCAAGCCGCTGAGGCAACAGTATCCCGACCAGCCTCGTGAAAGCTGGTCGAGGACGCGAAGTGACCCCTCGGGGGGCTACCTGCGGCGCGGGTAACCTGGAGAGGCCGGTTCACGCAAGCGACGTGCCCGCAGCGCGGATGCCCGCGGATCGCACCCAGGAGGAACCGGATGCCCAAGAACAAGAAGCCCGGCGGCGGCCGCGCTCCGAAGAACTACGACCCTCGCTACAACCCGCGTGCTCGTGCGGCCGGAGGCGCCCGCGGCAAGGGCGAGGTCGGCCGTGACGACGAGCAGAAGCGGCGTCCGGGGGAGTCGTCGGCCGGCAAGGCCGGCAGCCGCAGTCCAGGCCATCGCGGATACCGGACAGAGGCGGCGGACGGGGCGCCGAAGCGCCGCTGGACCGAGCAGGAGCGCGCCGGCCGCGACGAGGCCCGTGCCATCCGGACGCACGCCCGCGACGACCGGGCGGGACGGGACGGCGACCGGCCGCGCCGGGACGACGCATCGCGCCGGGATGACCGGCCGCGTCGGGACGACCGGCCGCGCAGGGACGACGGTCTCCGTCGCGACGACCGGCCGCGCCGGGACGATCGCGCCCGCCGGGATGTGGCCCCGCGCCGGGACGACGGGGTCCGCGCCGATGTGGTCCACGAGCGCCTGCGCGCCGACGCCGTCGTGCCCACGGAGGTGGACGGGGCGACCTTCGGCGATCTCGGCCTCGGGCAGAACATCGTCAAGACGCTCGACGAGCTCGGGGCGCGGCATCCGTTCGCCATCCAGGCGGCGACGATCCCCGCGATCCTCGACGGACGCGACGTGCTCGCACGCGGGCGCACCGGATCGGGCAAGACCATCGCGTTCGGGGCGCCCCTCGTCGAGAGCGTGCTGCGCTCGCAGGCCGGTCAGAAGCGCGAGTTCGGGCGGCCGCCGCGTGCGCTCATCCTCGCGCCGACGCGCGAGCTGGCGCTGCAGATCGACGCCACGATCCAGCCCATCGCCCGCAGCGTCGGCCTGTTCACGACTCAGATCTACGGCGGTGTGCCCAAGGCGCGACAGCTCGGCGCTCTCAAGAAGGGCATCGACATCGTCATCGGCACGCCTGGCCGCATCGAGGACCTCGTCGAGGCCCGCGCCCTCGACCTGTCGGAGGTGCGCATCGCCGTGCTCGACGAGGCGGACCACATGTGCGAGCTCGGCTTCCTGCAGCCGGTGCAGCGCCTCATGCGCCGCACCCCCCGCGACGCGCAGCGGCTCCTGTTCTCCGCCACCCTCGACGGAGAGGTGTCGGCACTCGTCAAGGAGTTCCTGACGGAGCCCGCCGTCTACGAGGTGGCGGGCGAGACCCAGCGGTCGGGGACGATCGATCACCGCGTGCTCGTGGTGGATCACCGTGACAAGGCGGAGCTGCTGCGCTCGCTGGTCGACCGCGACGGCAAGACCCTCGTGTTCACCCGCACCCGCGCGTACGCCGAGATGCTGGCCGAGCAGTTCGGCGCGGCCGGAATCCGGGCGCTCGCCCTGCACGGCGATCTCGACCAGGCGCGACGCACCCGCAACCTCGAGAAGCTCACGTCGGGGCGCATCGACGTCCTGGTGGCGACCGACGTCGCGGCTCGCGGCATCCACGTCGACGACATCGACCTCGTCGTACAGGCCGACCCGCCCGACGAGTACAAGACGTACCTGCACCGATCCGGACGCACCGGCCGCGCCGGGGCCTCGGGGACTGTCGTCACCCTCGTGACGCGGTCGCGGCGCGCCCGGCTGGAGGAGCTGCTCGACCGCGCCGACATCGAGGCCCCGTTCATCGAGGCGCGGCCGGGCGACGAGCTGCCCGGGCGCTAGCCCTCGGGTACGCGCCCGGCATCCGCTCGTCGCGCCCATTGCGGAGCTCAGCCGGCCGCCGAGCCGATCCTCGCGACGAGGGCGGGGTCGCCGCCCAGCGCGATGAGCCGTGACCGCAGAGCCGACTCCGCGCGCTCGTAGGGTTCGGCGCTCTCGTGCAGCAGGGAGCGCGTGTTGGCGGATTCGAGCAGCGAGACGATCTCGAACGTCAGCTGCCGGGCGTCGTCGAGCAGGGGCAGCTCGCCCGCGGCCGCCGCGCGCTCGAGGCTGATGGTGAGGTAGTCCTCCCACTCCTGGTCGGCGGCGACGATCGCGTCGCGCACGGCCCCGGGCTTGGCGGCGTACTCGACCGAGGCCGCGGCGAAGAAGCACCCGCCCCGGAACACCCGCTCGCGGGAGTATGTCAGCCAGTCGGTGAGCAGGGCGCACACGCGGACGAGGCCCCGCGGCGTGCGTGCGCGCGCCGGAGTGGTCACGGTGTCGATGAACACCTCGCGCGCCGCCGCGACGGCCGCCAGCTGCAGCTGCTCCTTCGAGCCGAAGAGCGTGGCGATGCCGCTCTTGCTGTGGCCCGAGGCATCCGCGAGGCGTCCGATCGTGAGGCCCTCGAGGCCGTCGACCGTCGCAGTCTGCACGGCGTGGTCGAGCACTGCGCGCCGCGACTCGTCACCGCGGACGCGGCGGCGGTCGAGCGGGGGTTGTGTCACGGTTCGAGGTTACCGTACGATCGTTCGTATTCATAAGTACGATCGTTCGTATTCTCGGATCGGAGCATCATGAATCCCGCACTCCGCCTGGCGGGCGCCGCCGTCCGCACCGCCGGGGCGATCTCGCCGCGAGCGGGCGCCGCCGTCGCGATGCCGTTTTTCGCGTACGTCGCTCGGCCCCGCGCAGTCCACGCGGACGACGCCCCCACGATGTCTCGCGCGCGTCGCCGCACGGTCCGCATCCCCGGCGTCGACCGGCGGGGCGTCGACGTCGTCGTCTACGAATGGGGCGTCGGCCCCCGCACGGTGGTGCTCTCGCACGGATGGCACGGACGCGCGAGCCAGTTCTCGGCGCTGGTGCGAGAGCTCGTCGCCGAACGGTACCGCGTCGTCGCGTTCGACGGTCCCGCCCACGGCGACTCGGCGGGTCGCCGCACCTATCTCGTCGACTGGCTCGACACCTACGCCGAGCTGCAGCAGCGGTACGGCGTCTTCGACGCGATGGTCGGGCACTCCTTCGGCGGTCTCGCGACCCTCGTTGCGGCGGCAGGAGGAGTGGATGCCGCACGCGTCGCCACGGTCGCGGCCCCGGCTGACGTCGACGAGCTGTTCCGCGGCTTCCAGCGCATGCTCGGCCACTCCGACGCTGTGAGCGCAGGCCTGCGCGATCGTTTCGCCGTCCGCTACTTCCCGGAAGACCCGGAGGTGTTCGCCCGCCTCTCGTCGGTGCGCCGCGCGCTGCCCGACGGCATCCCGCTGCTCGTCGCGCACGACCGTGGCGACCGTGTCGTGCCGTTCAGCGAGTCGGCGCGCATCGCGGCCGCCAATCGCGGTGCGTTCGTCCTGCCGACCACGGGCCTCGGCCACAACCGCATCCTCGCGGCGGGCGTCCTGCTCGACGCCGTCGTGGAGTTCGTCTCGGCCGACGAGGTCCCCGCCGCGGGGCCCGTTGCCGTCGCGGACCCTGTGGCCCACGCAGCGCCCATCGACGCTCCCGCGCTGGAGGCGCAGCACGATTCAGAGGTGAGCGGGAGTCGCATCGCGGCGGGCTGACCCTCGCCGGTCGCGTCCCCGTTCACGCGGCATCCCGCAGATCTCCGCAGCCGCACTGCGCCCCAGGCCGCCGGCTCCGCCCGGGCGCTCGCTCGAAGTGGCGGCCTTGGCTGCCTAGGGCCTGATCAAGCTGCCGTTCGTGCCACTTCGAGCCGATGCGCGATCGTCGAGGTGGCGCGAGTGGTCGTCTCATCGCAGTGGAGTGCGCCGTTTCTGCCACTTCGGGCGCGTGAGGCGGCACCTCACACGGCGCGCAGCGGGTGAGCTGGTCGCCGTGTGAGGTGCTGCTCGAGGCTTTCCGTGCGGCCATCCTGTGCAGGATTCTCCTGGTGACTCGGCCCGCTCGCCGCAGCCGCCGGCCGACGCGCGTCAGAACAGCCGGGTGGATGCCTCGTCCGCCTCGCTCCGGGCGGTCGGGCCCGCCGCGCGTAGAGCCGCAGCGCGTCCGCGCGAGGTCGTGATGATCGGCGGCGCCGCCCGGGCGTCAGCGCGGGATGCGAGACCGGCGACGGGACCGCCGCGCACGTTGTCGTCCTCGGCGTGTCCGTCCAGTCCGTGCACTCGCAGCAGGGGGCGCACGCGCTTCGCCAGCCACGACCGGTACGCCTTGGGGGCGGTCGCCGTCGCGCCCGGGTACAGGCCCCGGTACGACGAGACGAGCTCGGGATGCCGCTCGGCCAGCCACTGCAGGAACCACTGCTTCGCGCCCGGGCGCAGGTGCAGCGCGCCGTAGACGACGCGGACCGCGCCGGCCGCCTTGATGCGCGTGAGGGCGTGATCGATCGCCGCGATCGAGTCGGTGAGGTGCGGGATGATCGGCATCAGGAACACCGTCACCCGGAAGCCCGCCTCGGTCGCCGCCCGCACCGTCTCGAGCCGGGCCGTCGCGTTGGGGGTCCCGGGTTCGATGAGGTGCTGCAGCTCGTCGTCGAACACGGCGATCGACATCGCGAGCGACACGTGCACCTGGCCGGCCGCCTCGCGCAGCAGGGGAAGGTCGCGGCGCAACAGCGTGCCCTTGGTGAGGATCGAGAACGGCGTGCCCGACTCGGTGAGCGCCGACACGATCCCCGGCATGAGCTTGTAGCGCCCCTCGGCCCGCTGATACGGGTCGGTGTTCGTGCCGAGCATGACCGGCTCGTGCTGCCAGCTGCCGCGTCGGAGCTCCTTGCCCAGCACCTCGGCCACGTTGATCTTCACGACGACCTGGGTGTCGAAGTCCCGGCCCGCATCCAGTTCGAGGTACTCGTGCGTCCCCCGCGCGAAGCAGTTGTGGCTGACGACCCCGTTGGCGATGAAGTCGCCTGTCGAGGTGGTGATGTCGACCATGTCGATCGTCTCGCCGAGATCCTCGACAGACACCACTCGGAGCGGAGCATCGGACTTCACAGCGGCGCCGAGGATGTTGAGCTTCCGTGTGATCGCAGGGCGGGTGAGCTCGAAGAAGCGCTGTCGAGCGGGCAAACCGCCGAGCAGTCGAACGCTGCTCACGCCGTTCGGCCGCGGCGCCTCCTGCACGAATCGGAAGCCGTGCGCCCGGAGTGCCCCGCCGATCCGCGACAGGATCTGCTCGTCGCCGTTGGTGATTCGAAGGATGCCACGGCTGCAGCTCCCCTCAGCATCGAAGATTCCGGCGAGGAACCCCCGTGACCATTCGAGGGACGGCTCGTCGGGCCAGTCGATCAAGGCCGCGATGGTGCCGAAGTCGGCTGCCCTGGAGGTGAAGATGGCATCCATCCGCCGACGCTGGGCGGTCGCCGTAGCGAAGGGGCGGCGGGTCGTCGACACATCACTGCGACGAAGGAACTCCTGGGAGCGATCGAGAGCCTCCACGTCGGCGAGTGCGAGACGAAACCGATGGGCGACGTAGGTGCCGCGCCCGCTTGTTCGGGGGTACTCGCGCTTGAGCATCATCGCGTCGCCGCGGATCATGCCGCTCAGGTACCCCTGCCGATGATCGTCTGTCTGCTCGCCGCGCGTGCTCGCTCCGCCCATGCCGAAGCCCATCAACTTGTTGTTCGGCGTCAGGTGCGGACGCTGCGACCCGGTGGCGGGCTGAACGTACTTCCAGCCGCGTTCCGTCAGGAACCGGTGGTCGCCGCTGGCGATGAGTTCCGTGCCGTCGGCGAGGGTCACGCGATATGCGCGCTTGCGTGTGCTCCATTGCGCCGACACGGTGGCGGGCACATAGCGCCGGTACGCCCCGTCGCGCCGCGTGCCGACGACCTCATCGCCGACCTGCACGTCCGCGATCCGCTTGCTGCGGCCGTCGGCCATCAGCACCTGCGTGTCGGGCGACAGGCAGTACACGCAGGCATGAGAGCAGCCGCGATACGGGTTCACGGTCCAGTCGAAGGGCATCGCGGAGGCGCTCGGCACGTGGTTGAGGGCTGACTTGCACAGCACCTCGTGGAAGGTCACGCCGGCGAAGTCGGGGGTCGTCACCGAGCGGACGAGACCGTTGAGCTGTTCCATGCCCGGCAGGGCCGCGGCATCCGCCACTCCGAGTTCCTGACCCTGCCACCGCATGTGTCCATGAGAACAAAGCTTCGAACTTAAGTCAAGACACCGTGAGATCAGAATCGAACATGACGGTTCGGATGCCGTCCTCCTGGCGAAATCCGGCGGTCGCGGTCAGAATGGCAGACGTGACGGAGCCTGGCGGGCTCGCCACCCCCCGAGCCGCCCCCGAGACTCGTCGCGCCGCCCGAGCGATGCGCGAAGAGGCTGAACGTCGTGCCCGCGCGGCGGGACACGCGGTCGGCGAAGACGCCATCCGTCGCGCCTCGTTCGATGTCCAGCGCGCCGCGGCCGAGGCGGAGGCCGCTCCGATCCCGTCCACCGATACGGTGCCGCTGTTCACGGTCGACACGGCGCCGGTGCTGACGATCGGCACCGGGCCGACGGCATCCGATCCGCCGCCTGCGGGGCGCAGCGCCCCGTCGCAGCCCGAGCCGCTCGACACCCTCGTGACCGAGGATGCGACCCCGGCCCGCCATGTGCGGCCGCGCCGGCTCACGCGCCGCATCGCCCTGGTCGCCGGGCTCGCCGCGGGCGCCGCACTGCTGCTCGGCTCTTCGGCCGCCGTGACCGCGATGATGGCGCCGCCCGCCGAGTCGTCCGACGCCGCGGCGGCACTCGCCGTCGCACCGCCCACGATCGCGCAGCTGCCCGTCCCCGATGTCGAGGAGTCGCCGCCCGCGGCCGACCTGTGCACCCTCTCGAGCTTCACGAACGCGCTGCAGGCCGGTGACGACGAGGGAGCGGTCGTCGCGGCCGGCGGCGGCGAGGCCTTCCGCGCGGCCGTGGTCGAAGGCCGCGCGCCGTGCGTGAACCTCGGCGACTCGTCACGCATCTGGACCGTCCTCGACAAGCACCGCCCGGCGAACCCCATCGACTACCGGCCGAGCAGCCTCGTGCTGCCCGACGGCGTCCGCAACGTCGAGGGCGGGGCGCTGCGGGCGGATGCCGCCGCCGCCCTGTCGGCGATGGTGGCCGCCGCGCGCGACGCGGGAGCGGGCGAGCTCGCCCTGGAGAGCGGGTTCCGTTCGTACCAGACGCAGCAGGTCACGTACGGGCGCCATTTCGCGGAGCGCGGCGAGCGGGCCGACCTGGTGAGTGCGCGGCCCGGCTACAGCGAGCACCAGCTGGGCCTCAGCGCCGACGTCGTGGCGTGCGCGGGCGGGTGCACGGGGCTCGACGAGCTGGCGGCATCCCCTCAGGGGCAGTGGGTCGTCGACCACGCGTGGGAGCACGGCTGGATCGTGCGCTACGTCGAGGGTGCGACGCCGGTGACGGGCTACACGCCCGAGCCGTGGCACCTGCGGTACGTCGGCCCCGAACTCGCCAAGGCGTACCACGACGGCGGCTGGACCTCGCTCGAGGAGTTCTTCGGGCTCGAGGCCGCCCCGGACTACCTCAACTGACCCGTTCACCGAGTGGACAGCATCCGCTCCGTGAAACTGAGTACCATTCCTCTTGGGATTCAATCTCTACCGCCTCAGTGAAGATGGCCAGATCAGCGAAGACGGCACCGACGAGAGAGGAAGGCGCATATGGAGCGCGACATCTACGACGAGGACCACGAGGCGTTCCGCGACGTCGTCAAGGAGTTCATCAAGCGCTACGCGTCCGAAGAGAAGCGCAAGCAGTGGGACGCCGCCGGCGAGATCGACCGCGCGACCATGCTCGCGGCGGGCGAGGCCGGCATCATCGGCCTGAGCGTCCCGGAGGAGTTCGGCGGCGCCGGGATGCTGCAGGACTACCGCTTCCGCTCGATCGTGCTCGAGGAGACCATCGGCGCGGGCCTGGGGTCGCTGGCCGGCGCCCTCGGCATCCAGGACGACCTCGCGGTGCCGTACGTCGTGCACATGGGCACGCAGGAGCAGAAGGAGAAGTGGCTCCCCGGCATGGCGACCGGCGAGATCCTCGGCGCCCTGGCGATGACCGAGCCGGGTGCCGGCTCCGACCTGCGCGGCATCAAGACGACCGCGAAGAAGGTCGACGGCGGCTACATCGTCAACGGCGCCAAGACGTTCATCTCGTCGGGCAAGACCGCCGACATGGTCGTGACGTTCGTCAAGACCGGCGAGGGCAACCGCCCCGACGCCTTCAGCCTGCTGATCCTCGAGGACGGCATGGAGGGCTTCGACCACAGCAAGAAGCTCGAGAAGATGGGCTTCCACGGCTGGGACACCGCCGAGCTCTCGTTCACCGACGTCTTCGTGCCGGAGGCGAACCTCATCGGCGGCAAGGAGGGCCTCGGCTTCATCCAGCTCATGATGAACCTGCCGCTGGAGCGCCTGTCGATCGGCGTCGCCGCAGCGGCCGCGGGCGAGGCCGCGTTCCACTGGACGCGCGACTACGTGCTCAGCCGCGAGGCGTTCGGCGAGCGGATCGCCGACTTCCAGAACACGCGGTTCAAGCTCGCCGACATGGCGACCACCGTCGACGTCATGTGGGCGTACACCGACCGCGCGATGATGCTCTACAAGGACCAGAAGCTCACGGCCGAAGAGGCCGCGAAGGTCAAGTTCTGGACCACCGACCGCGAGGCGGAGCTGCTCGACGTCGGCGTGCAGCTGCACGGCGGCTACGGCTACATCACCGAGTACCCGATCGCGCGCGCCTACCTGGATGCGCGCGTGCACCGCATCTACGGCGGCACGAACGAGATCATGCGCGACCTCGTGTCGCGCCAGATCGTCGGCAAGCGCTGACGTACTGCTGAGCCCGTCGAGGGCGAATGGATGCCGCCACCCGGCGCCCCGTGAGGGCCGGGGTGGCGGCATCCGTCGCTTCTGAGACGAACTCGTAACAATAAAGGTTGTTTTCAGTAACGTTGTTTCCTATATTGTGATCGAGCCGATGGTGTCTCGATGTCACCGGCTGTCCTGCCAGGAGCCGAAAGGAATCACGGAATGTCCAGCCGTAGAGTGCGCAAGGCGTCGGTGGCTATCGCCGCCGGTGCGGCAGCCGTCTCGCTCATGCTCACGGGCTGCGGCCCGTCCGGTTCGTCGTCGGACGCGAACGCGTCCGTGCTGCGGGTGTGGGCGGGCAGTGCGAACCCGATCAGCGAGAACTTCAACCCGTTCGCCGTGGACACCGCCGTCCACGCCACCTTCGGGGCCATCTACGAGCCCCTCTTCTTCTTCAACCAGCTGTCGTCGGATCCGCCCGTCGGGCTCATCGGCGACAGCTACGAGTACAGCGAAGACGGCAAGACCCTCACGATCGAGATCAAGCCCGACCTGAAGTGGAACGACGGCGAGGACCTGACCGCCGCGGACGTCGCCTTCACGTTCGGCTACGGCTCGAACAAGGACGAGCGCATGGTCTCGGCCGAAGTGACGGGCGACACCACGGTCGTGATCACCTACAGCGAGCCGATGTTCACCTCGGCCTCGCTGCTGCTGGGCTCGACCTGGATCATCCCCGAGCACGTCTGGTCGAAGATCGACGACTACGCGTCCGAGACGAACCCCGACCCGGTCGGCTCGGGACCGTACAAGCTCAAGACGTTCTCGGACGCCGCCTACACCGTCGAGGCCAACGAGTACTTCCGCGACGGCGAGCCGGCGGTGAGCGAGGTCCAGTACATCGGCCTCGACTCCAACCAGTCCGCGCAGGACCTTCTCTCGACCGGGCAGCTCGACTGGGTCGGGCAGTTCATCGCCAACCCCGACAGCGTCACCGGCAGCGGCAAGATCGCGACGATGAACAACCAGCAGGACCCGACCGTGATCCTCACCTGCTCCAACGTCGACCTCGGCTGCAGCGGGCCGCAGACCGACCCGGCCGTGCGCCAGGCGCTGAACCTCGCGATCGACCGGTCGACGATCGCCGAGAAGGCCTTCGCGGGACTGGTCGCCGAGAGCTCGCCCGCGTTCGTGCTGCTGCCCCGTGACGAGCAGTGGCTCAGCGACCCGGAGCTGGCGACAAGTCCGCAGGACGCCGACATCGCGGCCGCGCAGCAGATCCTCGAGGACGCCGGCTACACGAAGGGCGGCGACGGGTTCTACGGCAAGGACGGCACGGCGCTCGAGATCGACCTGTTCTCGCCGGACGGCTGGACGGACTACAACGACGCCGCGAAGCTCATCAGCGAGCAGGCGGCCGACGCGGGCCTGCGGGTCAACTACCGCACCGTCTCGGACGCCGAGTACTGGACGCCCATCTCCAGCGGCGACTTCCAGATGGCCCTCTACGGTCTGACGCAGTCGCTCGTGGCGGACCCGTTCTCGAACTACGACCAGTACTTCGCGAGCAAGTCCACGGCGAAGGTGGGCGAGGACCCGGTCTCGGGCCAGAACTACGCGCGGTACCAGAACGCGGATGTGGATGCCGCCGTGCAGACCGCCGCCGGAACCCTGGACGAGGCGACCAAGAAGCAGGCGTACGCGACCATCCAGGCGCAGATCGCGCAGGACCTGCCGTACATCCCGGTGGTGCTGAACGCATCGCAGGCCTTCTTCAACGTCGACCGGTTCACCGGCTGGCCGACCGACGACGACCTCTACGCCAACCCGCTGCCGTACCTGTCGGCGGCGTCGGCGGTCGTCCTGACCCACCTGAAGCCCGCGAAGTGATGACGGCGCGGGAGGGAGAGGCATGAAGTTCTACGCACGCCGCATCACGTTCTACGTGATCACCCTGTGGGCGGCGATCTCACTCAACTTCCTCCTCCCGCGCCTGCTTCCGGGCGACCCCGCGGCGATCATGCTCGGCAAGCTGCGGCGGGCGAGCGGCGGGCGGCCTCTCTCGGAAGAGACGGTGGCGGCCGTGCGGGCGCTCCTCGGCGCCGAGAAGAACATGACGCTCTGGGATCAGTACCTCGCGTACTGGGGACGCCTGCTGCACGGCGACCTCGGGGTCTCGTCTACGCGCTACCCGGCAGAGGTCAGCGACCTCATTGCCGGGGCGCTGCCGTGGACGGTGATCCTCGTCGGCACGGCCACCGTGCTGTCGTTCGTGATCGGCATCGTCGTCGGGGCCTGGGTCGGCTGGCGGCGCGGCACGTGGGTCGACCACCTGGTGCCCATCACGTCGGTGTTCCAGTCGATCCCCTACTTCTGGCTGGCGCTGGTGCTCGTCGCGGTGTTCTCGGTGCAGCTCGGACTGCTGCCGATCGTCGGCGGATACGACGTGTTCGCGTTCCCGTCGGGGCCGGAGTGGAGCTGGGCGTTCTTCTGGAGCGCCGTGCAGCACGCGATCCTTCCGGCGGCCACCATCGTGATCTCGTCCGTCGGCGGCTGGCTGCTGGGCATGCGCAACATGATGGTCTCGACGATGGCCGAGGACTACGTCGTCACGGCCGAGGCCAAGGGCCTCTCGCCGCGGCACGTGCGGGGCCGGTACGCCGCCCGGAACGCGGCGATCCCGAGCCTCGCCGGCTTCGGCATCGCCCTCGGCTTCGTCGTCGCCGGCTCGATCGTGATGGAGCAGGTCTTCAGCTACCCCGGCATCGGAAAGCTCATGATCCAGTCGGTGCAGGGCCTTGACTACGCGCTCATGCAGGGCGTCTTCCTCGTCATCACGCTGACCGTCCTCGCGGCGAACTTCGTGATGGACCTGATCTACGGACTCATCGATCCGCGAGTGAGGCACAATGGCTGACCCGACGTCCGACACCATCGTCGAGGACGAGACCCCGATGGCCTCACCCGCCGCGGCCGCGGCGGTGCGCGCCACAGAGCGCTCGGTGGCCGCCGAAGAGGCGACGACCCTGGCCATCACGACGCGCCGGCTGGGCCGCATCCGCCACCTTCTGCCGACCTGGTCGGGCAAGCTCATCGCGGGCGTCGTCATCACCGGGCTGATCGTGCTCTTCGGCCTGCTCGTGCCGCCGTTCGCACAGGATCCGCGCGACTCCGACAACCCGTCGCTGCAGCCGCCCAGCCCCGAGCACCTGCTCGGCACGACGAAGCTCGGCTACGACGTGTTCTCGCAGCTCGCGCACGGCACCCGGGAGTCGCTGTTCGTCGGCCTGGTCGCCGGGTTCGTGGCGCTGCTGCTCGCGATCGTCTTCGGGATCCTGGCGGGCTACTTCGGCGGTGTGGCCGACGAGATCCTGATGCTGATCACGAACATCATGCTCGTGATCCCCGGGCTGCCGCTGGTGATGGTGATCGCGGCCTACGTGCAGAACGCACCGGGGCTCGGGCCGCTCGCGAGGAGCTCGTTCCTGGTGGCGATCATCCTCGGCGTCACCGGCTGGGCGGGCTCGGCGATCGTGCTCCGTGCGACGTCGCGCTCGCTGCGCACGCGGGAGTACGTCGCGGCGGCACGGGTCGCCGGCGAGAAGCCGATGCGCGTGATCTTCGTTGAAATCCTGCCGAACCTCGTGCCCCTCATCGCCGCCCAGCTCATCTTCGGCATCATCTTCGCCGTGCTCGGCGAGGCCGGCCTGTCTTACCTGGGCCTCGGGCCGACGGGATCGATCACGCTCGGGACGATGCTCAACGACGCGCAGACCGGCCAGGCCGTCGGCAGCGGGGCGTGGTGGTGGTTCGTTCCGCCGGGGCTCATGATCGCGCTGCTCGGCGCAGGCCTGTCGCTCATCAACTTCGCCATCGACGAAGTGGTCAACCCGAAGCTGCGGCTCGCCCCGAAGGTGGCGCGCAACCAGCGCCGCGCCGCTCGGGCCGGGCGCGGCGTCGCCGGAGGAGGTGCGGTCGCATGAACGATGCGGTGCTGACGGCGCGGAATGTGTCGATCGAGTATGAGGTGGATCCGCCGGTGACGGCGGTGCGTGCTGTGTCGTTGACCCTGAATCGGGGGGAGATCCTGGGGTTGGCGGGGGAGTCGGGGTGTGGCAAGACGACGCTGGCGTATGGGATGAACCGGTTGTTGAAGCCGCCGGCGTTGATGACGGCGGGGGAGGTGGTGTTCCACGACCGGTCGGGGGTGGACATCGACGTCGTCGGGTTGGCGGATGAAGAGCTGCGCCGGTTCCGGTGGGACAAGGTGTCGATGGTGTTCCAGGGGGCGATGAACTCGTTGAACCCGGTGATCAACATTCGTGCGCAGCTGTTCGACGTGTTCACCACGCACCGGCCGGAGATGTCGAAGCGGCAGAAGCAGC
>NZ_JBQCIP010000016.1:0-7270 GCF_051953575.1 Microbacterium sp. | reverse complement strand
GCCCTAGACTGGCGGGAGTCCTGTTCGTGATCGGAAAGGTGCACCGTGCCTTCGAAACGCCGTATCCGCTGGGCCGTTCTCCCCATCGGGGTCGCGACGGCTGCACTCCTCGCCGGATGCACCCCGACCGAGCTGCACGGCTTCCTCCCCGGGTTCACCGAAGACGGCCAAGCGGCCACCAACCACACCGACATGGTGGCGGGCCTGTGGGTGAACTCGTGGATCGTCCTGCTGGTCGTCGGCGTGATCACCTGGGGCCTGATGGGCTGGGCCGCGATCGCGTACCGCCGTCGCAAGGGCCAGACCGGTCTGCCGGTTCAGCTGCGCTACAACATGCCGATCGAGATCTTCTACACGATCGTGCCGCTGATCCTCGTGGTCGGCTTCTTCGCATTCACGGCGCGCGACCAGACGATCCTCGAGACGCAGTACGACGACCCGGATGTCTCGATCACCGCGATCGGCAAGCAGTGGGCGTGGGACTTCCAGTACGACGGCGCCACCGACGACGAGACCGTGTGGTCGATGGGCGTCCAGGCGCAGACCGACGCGCAGGGCAACATCATCAACGACCTGCCGACGCTCTACCTGCCGGTCGACAAGCAGGTGAAGATCAAGCTCACCTCGCGCGACGTCATCCACTCGTTCTGGATCATCGACTTCCTCTACAAGAAGGACATGTACATCGGCAAGGACAACTTCTGGTCCTTCACGCCGACCCGCGAGGGCACGTACGCCGGAAAGTGCGCTGAGCTCTGCGGCGACTACCACTCGATGATGCTGTTCAACGTCAAGGTCGTGAGTGACGCGGAGTACGAGGACTACCTCGACTCGCTGCGCGACGCCGGCCAGACGGGCGACATCAACGACGCATACGACCGACTGCAGAACCTGCCCGGCACGGGCGATTCCCTCAATGAGAACGTGGAAGAGGTGGACCACTGATGGCGACGACACTCCCTCTCCAGGAGACGTCCCAGGGGCGTCCGACGACCCTGCCGCCGCGGCAGGCGGCCCTGCTCAGCGCAACACGCGTCGAGCAGAAGGGCAACATCATCGTCAAGTGGATCACCTCCACCGACCACAAGACGATCGGCTACATGTACCTGATCGCGTCCGTGATCTTCTTCCTCCTCGGAGGAGTCATGGCGCTCATCATCCGTGCTGAGCTCTTCGAGCCCGGCATGCAGATCGTGCCCACCAAAGAGCAGTACAACCAGCTCTTCACGATGCACGGCACGATCATGCTGCTCATGTTCGCGACGCCGCTGTTCGCGGGCTTCGCGAACGCGATCCTGCCGCTGCAGATCGGTGCGCCCGACGTCGCCTTCCCGCGTCTGAACGCCTTCGCGTTCTGGCTGTTCCTGTTCGGCTCGACGATCGCCGTCGCCGGCTTCCTCACCCCGCAGGGCGCGGCAGCGTTCGGCTGGTTCGCGTACCAGCCGCTCGCGAACGCGTCGTTCTCGCCGGGTGCCGGCGGAAACCTGTGGATGCTCGGACTCGGCATGAGCGGTTTCGGAACGATCCTCGGCGCCGTGAACTTCATCACGACGATCATCACGATGCGTGCCCCCGGCATGACCATGTGGCGCATGCCGATCTTCTCGTGGAACACGCTCATCACGAGCATCCTGATCCTGATGGCGTTCCCGGTGCTGGCCGCGGCCATCCTGGCCGCTGCCGCCGACCGCGTGCTCGGCGCCCACATCTACGACCCGGCCAACGGCGGCGTCCTGCTGTGGCAGCACCTGTTCTGGTTCTTCGGGCACCCTGAGGTCTACATCATCGCGCTGCCGTTCTTCGGCATCGTCTCGGAGATCTTCCCGGTGTTCAGCCGCAAGCCGATCTTCGGCTACAAGACCCTCGTCTACGCGACCATCGCCATCGCCGCCCTCTCGGTGGCGGTGTGGGCTCACCACATGTACGTGACCGGCGCGGTCCTGCTGCCGTTCTTCGCGCTCATGACGATGCTCATCGCCGTTCCGACCGGTGTGAAGATCTTCAACTGGATCGGCACGCTGTGGCGAGGCTCCGTGACGTTCGAGACGCCGATGGTGTTCGCGCTCGGCTTCCTGGTGTCGTTCGTCTTCGGTGGTCTGACCGGTGTCATCCTGGTCTCCCCGCCGCTCGACTTCGCGCTGTCGGACTCGTACTTCGTCGTCGCCCACTTCCACTACGTCGTGTTCGGCACCGTCGTCTTCGCGATGTTCGCCGGCTTCTACTTCTGGTGGCCGAAGTGGACCGGCCGGATGCTCAACGAGCGCCTCGGCTATGTGCACTTCTGGATGCTGTTCATCGGCTTCCACATGACGTTCCTCATCCAGCACTGGCTGGGCGTCGACGGCATGGTCCGCCGCTACGCCGACTACTCGGAGGCGGACGGCTGGACGTGGCAGAACCAGGTCTCGACCATCGGCGCCTTCATCCTCGGCGCGTCGATGATCCCGTTCCTCTTCAACGTGTGGATCACCGCGCGCAAGGCACCCAAGGTCACGGTCAACGACCCGTGGGGCTACGGTGCGTCACTCGAGTGGGCGACGTCCTGCCCCCCGCCGCGCCACAACTTCACGTCGATTCCGCGCATCCGCAGCGAGCGGCCCGCGTTCGACCTGAACCACCCGGAGGCCGCCGAGGCGCCGGTTCTCGTCGGGGCCGAGGGAGAGGTCAAGTAAGTGCGCACCAACACCGGACTCTGGTGGCTGCTGTCGGCCTTCTTCCTGTTCGTCGCCGCTGTCTACACGGCGTGGAACATCATCGCCCACGCTTCGGCGACCGTCCCGTGGTACCACGCCATCGAGTGGGTCGGCAGTGTGGCGCTGCTGTTCACCGCCTTCATGGGCGCGCTGATCGCGTTCTACATCGGGCGCGTGCACAAGGCGCAGGGCGGCGAGCTGCCCGAAGACATCCTGACCTCCGACATCGACGACGGGGACCCCGAGCTGGGCGAGTTCAGCCCCTGGTCGTGGTGGCCGCTCGTCCTCGCCTTCTCGGCAGCGCTCGGCATGATCGGCCTTGCGGTCGGTGCCTGGCTCATGCCGATCGGCATCGGCGTGTTCGTGGTCGCCATCGTCGGCTGGGTGTACGAGTACTACCGCGGCTACTTCGCCCGCTGATCGGCGCCGAGCCGAGCTGCATGGCCTACCGCTGCACGAGCGCGGGGACCCGTCTGTGACGGGACCCCGCGCTCGTCTGCATGCGGCGGCGCATTCCGACGTCGGCCCGCACCGGACTGTCAATCAGGATGCCGCCTTCACGGCACCGTGGGGTGCGGGTGTCGCGGACGGGGTCGGGGGAGGGCCGGCGGGCGACCTCGCTTCTGCCGCTCTCGTGCATGCGATCGCCGCGAGCCGACCCGACGGCGTCGAGGCCGAGCATTTGCAGACGATCGTGCGCCTGGCCAACTGGGACCTGGGCGCCCACGTCAAGCGCGATCCGTCCCTGAGCGGCATGGCGACGACGTTCACCGGCCTGTTCCTCTCGGACCACGACGACCTGCTGCTGGCGCACACCGGCGACTCACGGGCGTACCGCCTGCGAGACGGCGTGCTGGAGCAGCAGAGCCGCGATGACTCGCTCGTCCAGGCTCTCGTCGACCAGGGGATCGTGTCGATCGAGGATGCCGCCGCGCACCCGCGTCGCAACGTCATCACCGCGTCGCTGAGCGGCGGGGACCGGGATGCTGCGAACGTCGTCGTGAAGGAGGCCGTCGTGGGCGACCGGTGGCTGCTCTGCAGCGACGGGCTCACCGACTACGTGCCCGTGGAGGACATCCGCGCTCGGTTGCGGGAGCATGCCGACCCCGCTGCGGCCGCTGCGGCCTGCGTCGCCCTGGCACTCGAGGCCGGGACGAGGGACAACGTCACAGCGGTGGTCTGCGACGTCGTCGCCGCGACCTCGTCCGGCCGCGGACGCCCGCAGGCGTCGTTCTACGGCGCCGCCGCCGAACGGTTCATGGAAGAGCTGGACTCGGCCTGATCGGTGCGTGAAGCGCGCTCAGCCGGCCACGGGAGTGCGTACGACCATCACCTGTGCGTCGAACACGCGGGGGAGCGGACCCTCGTCGTTCACGGTCGGCTGGCCCTCGCGGACCCAGTACTCGTAGCCGCCGATCATCTCACGCACGGAGTAACCCAGCTTCGCGAACTCGACGGCGCCCTTGGCGCCGGCGTTGCAGCCCGGGCTCCAGCAGTAGACGACCACCGGAGTGCCCGCGGGGATCTCCTGCGGTGCCCGCTCGGCGATGTCGCGGTAGGGGATGTGCACAGCGCCCTGGACGCGTCCCTGGGCCCATGCCTCGTCGCCGCGCACGTCGACGAGGACGAAGTCCTCACCCGCCTTCTGTGCGGCGTACACGTCGGAGGCGTCGGTCTCGAGGGCGAGCTTCGTGGAGAAGTAGGTGAGGGCGTCAGTCATGGGTCCAGGTTAGGACTGTGACGAGCCTGCGCCGGACCAGAACGGTGACAGAGTCCGCCGGATTCCTGCCGACCTGGCGCGACATCCTTCGCGGCGGTGGCTCACAGATGACGGATGCCCCGGCACGACCTGAGCGGTCGTGCCGGGGCATCCGTCTGAGAAGCGGTGCGACCCTACTGGTCGGAGTCCTTCTCGCGGTTCTTCGGCGACTTCGAGCCCGGCTCGGGCTCGGGGATGATCACGTTCGAGGGGCGGACAGGCACCTCGCTGTTGTGACCGTCGTCGATCGGCTTGTGCGGGGCGTCGGGGACACCGGCGCGCTCGTGAGCTCCCTGGATCTCGAGTTCCTCCTCGGCCGCCAGGTGGTCGAGGTCGTGGTGCTGGTGTGCCAGCGCCGCATCGAGCTCGGACTGGGTGACGGGAGTGAGGCGGTCCTCGAAGAACCAACGCGAGATCGACGCGCGGAAGTTCTCGTGCCACGGGATGCGGCCCTTGGCGTTCGGACGCACGACGAGCGGCTCGTAGGTGTCGAAGTCGGCCAGCTTGAAGCGCTCGTACTCGTCGACCGGCTGGTGGACCTCGATGTACTCGCCGCCGGGGAGGCGGACGATGCGACCGGACTCGTAGCCGTGCAGCGCGATCTCACGGTCCTTCTTCTGCAGCGCGATGCAGATGCGCTTCGTCACGGAGTAGGCGACGATCGGGCCCAGGATCAGCAGCGCCTGGAGCGTGTGGATGACACCCTCCATCGTCAGCCAGAAGTGGGTCGCGATGATGTCGGACGACGCCGCCGCCCACATGACCGCGTACATCGTCACACCCGCAGCGCCGATCGCGGTGCGCGTGGCTGCGTTGCGCGGACGCTGGGCGATGTGGTGCTCGCGCTTGTCGCCCGTGACCCACGCCTCGATGAACGGGTAGATCAGCACCAGGATGATGAAGATGCCGATGACACCGAGCGGGACCAGGATGTTGAACGACCAGGTGCGGTTGAGGAACACGACCTCCCACCCCGGCGGGATGAGACGCAGCATGCCGTCGGCGAAGCCGATGTACCAGTCGGGCTGCGTGCCGGCCGACACGGGGGACGGGTCGTACGGGCCGTAGTTCCAGATCGGGTTGATCGTGAACAGCGAGGCGATGAGCACGATGACGCCGAAGGTGATGAACAGGAAGCCGCCCATCTTCGACATGTACACCGGCATCATCGGGTAGCCCACGACGACGCTGTTGGTGCGGCCGGCGCCGGCGAACTGCGTGTGCTTGTTGATCACCATCAGCATGAGGTGGACGACGAGCAGTCCGACGAGGATCGCCGGCAGTAGCAGGATGTGCAGCGTGTAGAGGCGGCCGACGATCGCGGTGCCTGGGAACTCGCCGCCGAACAGCAGGAACGAGGTCCAGGTGCCGATCAGCGGGATGCCCTTGACCATGCCGTCGATGATGCGGAGGCCGTTGCCCGAGAGCACGTCGTCGGGGAGCGAGTAGCCGGTGAAGCCCTCGGCCATCGCGAGGATGAACAGGATGAAGCCGATCACCCAGTTGAGCTCGCGCGGCTTGCGGAACGCGCCAGTGAAGAACACGCGGAGCATGTGGACGCCGATGCCGGCGACGAACACGAGCGCGGCCCAGTGGTGCATCTGACGGACGAGAAGACCGCCGCGGATGTCGAACGAGATGTTGAGCGTCGACGACATGGCCGCCGACATCTCGATGCCGCGCATCGGCAGGAATGCGCCGTTGTAGTGGGTCTCGACCATCGACGCCTGGAAGAAGAACGTGAGGAACGTTCCCGACAGGAGGACGACGACGAACGCCCACAGGGCGATCTCGCCGAGCATGAACGACCAGTGATCGGGGAAGATCTTGCGGCCGAGCTCCTTGACGAAGCCCGACAGGCTCGTGCGCTCGTCGATGTAGTTCGCGGTGGCGCCGATGAAGCGCCCGCCGAGGGGCTTGTCGCGCCCGGTCGTCGACGCGGGTGCCACGGGCGCCTCAGGCTGCTCGGTGACGGTTGCGGTACTCAATGACGCTCCCAGAAGCTCGGGCCGACAGGCTCGGTGAAGTCGCTGCGCGCGACGAGGTAGCCCTCAGCGTCGACGGTGATGGGCAGCTGCGGCAGCGGGCGGGCCGCCGGGCCGAAGATGACCTCGGCACCGCGCGACACGTCGAACTGCGACTGGTGGCAGGGGCAGAGGAGGTGGTGGGTCTGCTGCTCGTACAGCGCCACGGGGCAGCCGACGTGCGTGCAGACCTTCGAGTAGGCGACGATGCCGTCGTAGGACCAGTCCTTGCGGTCCTCCTCCTCGTGCAGCTGCTCGGGAAGCAGGCGCATGAGGAGCACGATGGCCTTGGCCTTCTCCTCGAGGTAGCCGTCGTGGTGGCTGAGGTCGACGAGAGAGGCCGGGATGACGTGCACGGCGGAGCCGAGCGTCAGGTCGGCGGCGCGCACGGGCTCGCCGCTGGGGTCGTGCGCGAGGCGCTCGCCCTCCTTCCACATCGTGTGGCTGAGGAGCGCGACGGGGTCGCCGGCGATCGGGTTCTCTTCGCTGTTCTGCGGCGCGAGTCCGCGGAACAGCGTGATGCCGGGCACGATCGAGGCGACGAGGGCGGCGATGAGCGATCCGCGGATGGCGGTGCGTCGTCCGAAGCCGGACTCCTCGTTCGCGTCGCGGAAGACCTGCACCGCGGCATCGCGCGTCGTGTCGCGACCGCGGGTCGCGTGACGCGGCTCGATGTACTCCTTGTCGGACATGATCGCCTTGGACCAGTGGATCGCGCCGAGACCGATCGCGAGCAGGGCCAGGCCGATGCCGAGACCGATGAAGAGGTTGTTGTGGCGGATGTCGATGATCCG
>NZ_JBQCIP010000015.1:0-11944 GCF_051953575.1 Microbacterium sp. | reverse complement strand
GGATGCCGCGGCCTGCGGCATCCACTCTTCTGCTGTTCCGGGGACCGGGATCACCCGCGGGCCGGGCACGGCAGCCGGTCAGCGGTTCACGACCACGGCGCGCCGAGCTCTTCGGGGTGGGTCAGGCGCCACCAGTCGTCGGGCGGCTCGACGCTCCCCTCCACGACGAGCGGGATCGACGTCGTCTGTGGTCCCGCCGTCCACGTGATGCTGCCGACCTCTTCGCCGTCGGTGTACGTCTTCGGCGTCGTCGTCTGCATCGTGACGCTGATCGGCGTGTCCGACCAGGTGAGGATCGATGCCTCCTGCGCGATCACGATCTTCGCCGTCGAGCCCCAGGGAGTCCGGTACTCCCCCACCTGCTGGCCGTGCGTCGCGACGGGCACGTGGTGGAATCCCTCGCGGATGCTGCTCAAGAGCCCTCGCACGTCGTTGTCGACGCCCTCACGCGTGTTGTCTCCGAGCACGACGCCGACCACCTGGAGCGGCCGGCCGATGCCGACGTCCATGGACGCGGTGTACACGAGGTTGTAGGTGCCGTACCCGAGGTTGCCGGTCTTGAGGCCCGTGATCCCCTCGGTGCCGAGCAGGCCGTTCGTGTTGTGCACCATCCCGGCTCCCGGGAGTGCCATGGAGGGGGTGGCAGCGATCGCCGCGATGGTCGGATTCGCCGCGGCGAGCCGGGCGAGGGCGATGAGATCGGTCGGCGTGCTGGTGTTGCGCTCGCTCATCCCGGTGGGCTCGACCAACGTGGTGCCGGTGAGGCCGTTCGCCGTCAGCCAGCGTCGCGCCGCCGAGACGAACGCGCCCTGCGACCCGTACGCCCACGTCGAGACCGCCTCGGCGTAGTTGCTCGCCGAGGGGATGAGCGCTGCCGCCAGCGCCTGACGCTCCGACATCGAGGTGCCGATCGGCATGGGGGCGATCGTCGCCCCCATCACGTAGTACTTGTCGTACAGGTCGTGGTCGGCCTTGCCGAACGTTATCGTCGGTCCCTCGTCGTTCGCGTCGGCGAGCGGCTTCGCGTCGAGCACCACGAGCGCCGTGATCATCTTGCTGATGCTCGCCATCGGCCGCGGATCGTCGGTGCCGGTGGTCGCCCAGATGTCGGCCGCAGTCGGCCCGAGGTACGCGTCGGCGCCCGAGATCGAGATCGCCGACGCCGTCCCGTCGGGAAGGATGATGGGCGCCGCGGGGGATGCCGGCGCCGCCGGCTGCTGCGACGTCGTCGCCGGCGCGGGCAGGGGTGCGTTGAGCGCCCAGGCGACGTAGCCGCCGGCAGTGCCGAGGATCGTCACCAGGATGATCGCGGTGACGAGGAGGGCGATCCTGCGGCGTCTGCGTCGCCGGAGGTGCGCCTCCGGATCGACGTCGGCGAGCCCGTCGGTCAGCTCGTGCTCTTCGCGCATGAGCTCCGCGAGATCCGAGAACTCGTCCGTCACCTCATCGTGGGTCGCGATCGCTGGCCTCCCTCTGGAAATCTGCTCCCATCATGCATTATTCCGGCGGGGACGAATGCTCGGAGTTCGCCGGGAAACCGCTCGCCGTGGTGCTCTGCGACACTGGCCTGATGACCACTCTTCGCGATCGACTCCGGGCCGAGGCATCCATCGTCGGAGAGGCTCCCCCGTTCGACCCGTCGGCTGCTCCCGACGACCCGCAGGAGCTGTTCCGCGACTGGCTCGGCGCCGCCCTGGACGCCGGGATCACGGAACCGCATGCGGTGACGCTCTCGACCGTGGACGCGGACGGCCGCCCCGATGCGCGCGTGCTCGTGCTGAAGGACGTGACCGATGACGGCGCCTTCGAGGTCGCCACCGGGAGCGAGTCGGCGAAGGGCACGCAGCTGCAGTCGAACCCGAACGCCGCGCTGACGTTCTACTGGACGCCGCTCGCGCGCTCGGTGCGCGTCCGCGGGCTCGCGACACCGGCGAGCGCCGAGGAGTCGGCCGCCGATTTTCGTGCCCGCAACGCCGCCGCGAAGGCGATCGCACTGGCCGGGCGGCAGAGCGCCCCGCTGACCGACACCGCCGAACGCGACCGCCTCGTCGCCGAGAACCTGGCCGCACTGTCGGCGGATCCCGGCCTGGTCTCGTCGGAGTGGACGGTGTGGCGCATCCAGCCGTTCGCGCTCGAGTTCTGGCAGGGCGCTCCGACCCGCAACCATCTCCGGCTCCAGTACACGCGTACCCCTGAGGGGTGGCGCCACGGCGAGCTCTGGGCCTAGACGCGCTCGGCGACGATGGTCGCCTGCATCCGCACACCCGGTTCCGCGCGCGACCCCGTCGCGAGCACGCGGAACCCCGCCTCCGCAACAAGGCGGCTGAGCTCGTCGATCGGCCAGTAGTACGCGGTCACCACGGCATGCGGGAACGCCTCCACCTGCGCCCCCGTGAAGAACCCGACGAGCAGCCCGCCGCCGGGCCTGACGACCCGCGCGAGCTCCCCCAGCGCGGCCGGCAGTTCGTCAGGCCCGAGGTGGATGAGCGAGTACCACGACAGGATGCCGGCGGCCGAGGCATCCGGCAGGTCGAGGTCGGGCAGGTGCCGGCACGGAACGCGACGCCGGGGAACCGCGTTCGCGCGTGCTCCAGGAACTCCGGCACCATCTCGATGCCCGCCGCGTCGACGCCGTTGCGCACGAGGAAGTCGGTCCAGTGCCCGGGTCCGCTGCCGACATCGAACACCGGGCCATCGAGGCCGCGAGCCCAGTCGACGACGAGCGCACGGTCGGCATCGTGTGCGGCATCCACCGTTCCGAAGAGGTCGATGTACTCGGCCGCTCGCGCACCGTACGCTGCGGCCACCTCGCCCGTCGTCATCGGGCGCCGTGCCAGAACGCGCCGTCGATGAAGCCGGCGGGCTCGGCCCGGATCACGTGCCCGGGAAGGACCGGACCGTAGATGTGCGGGTAGTCCTGCCCGTCGCCGCCGTCCTCGAAGAGGACCTCGGTGCCGTCCGCGCGGACGAGGTCGAGGTCGATCACGAGCACCACCAGGGGCTCAGGGTCGTCGCGGTAGAACCGCTCGGCGACGCCGCCCACCTGCGTGGACGTGGAGCCGTGGATGAAGCCGACCTCGTCGAGGCCGCGTCCCCGCGTCGACACCGTATAGCTCCCGTCGCGCAAAGCGCGCTCCCAGTCCGACCGGTGGGCGACATGCAGGATCTCCACCGCTTCAACCTAGTGCGGCTAGCATTCGAGGATGACCACCCCGGCTCCTATCGACGACGTCTCCATCGGCGGCGAGGGCATCCGGCTCGGGCAGTTCCTCAAGTTCGCCGGGCTGCTCGACTCGGGCGGTGACGTGAAAGAAGCCATCATCGACGGGTACGTCACGGTCAACGGCGAGGTCGACCGCCGCCGCGGCCGCCAGCTGCAGCTCGGCGACGTGGTGGCCTACGAGGGGCGCCGGGTCCGCGTCTGCGCGTAGCGCTGCGGACGCCGATCCTTGTCGACCGCCTGCGCAATGCGGTAAGACATGGCCATGGCGACGACAGGTGATCAGCGTCCGACCCGGATACCGATCATCGGCCAGCTCCGGTCCTACCAGCGCACCTGGCTGCGCCCGGATGTGATCGCGGGGGTCACCGTCGCTGCGCTGATCATCCCCAAGAACCTCGGCTACGCGGGCATCGCGGGCGTGCCGCTGCAGAACGGCCTCTACGCCGCTGCCGCCGGCGCCATCCTCTACGCGATCTTCGGGACGAGCCGGCAGATCTCCATGGGTCCGAGCTCCGGCCTCGCCGCGGTCGCGGCGAGCGCCGTGCTCGCAGCCGGCATCGTCGGCGACCAGGATGTCGCCTCGTTCGTCGCCGGGATCACCCTGGCCTCCGGCATCCTGTTCCTGCTTCTCGCCGTGTTCCGGATGGGGTGGATCGCCCAGTTCCTCTCACGCGCCGTGGTCACCGGCTTCTTGTTCGGCGCGGCGATCGACGTCGTGATCGGCGAGCTCCCCAAGCTCACCGGCACCGAGACCAGCGGCGCGAATCCGATCCAGGAGCTGTGGTCGTGGTTGGGCACGCTGGGCGGGACGCATCCCACGACGGTGCTCGTCGGCGCCATCTCGCTGGTCGTCGTCTTCGGCCTGCGGATCGTCGCGCCGCGGGTTCCCGGCGCGCTGGTGCTCGTCGTGGGCGGGCTGCTCGCTTCGGCGCTCTTCGACCTCGGCGCGAAGGGCGTGGCCGTGGTCGGAGACGTCCCCCGAGGTCTGCCCGCCCTGGAAGTCCCGAACATGCAGCTGCTCTGGGATCACGCCGGGACGGTCGTGCTGGCCGCCGTGGCGCTGGTCATGATCGGCTTCTCGCAGACCGCGGGCGACGCACGCACCTTCGCGGCGAAGCACCGCTACCAGATCGACATCAACCAGGAGTCGGTCGCGCAGTCCATGGCCAACATCGGGTCGGGACTCTTCCAGGGCATGCCCGTCTCGACCAGCCTGTCCGCGAGCTCGCTGAACGACCGCTCGGGCGCGAAGACCGGAGTCGCCTCACTCACGTCCGGCGTCACGGTCCTGCTGACGCTCCTGATCCTCGCGCCGCTGTTCTCGGACCTGCCCAAGGCCGTTCTCGCCGCGCTGATCATCGAAGCGGTCGTCAGCGGGATGATGGACGTCCCTGAGATGCGCCGGCTGTTCCGGGTGAAGAAGGTCGACTTCTGGATCGCCGTCGTCGCCCTCCTCGGCACCCTGGTGTTCGGCGTGCTCGCCGGCGTGATCATCGGCATCGGGCTCTCACTCGTGTGGCTCGTCGCCGTCGCCACGCATCCCGAGATGCCCGCGCTCGGCCGCGAGCGCGGCACCCAGGTCTTCCGCGAGGTCGACATCCATCCGGACGACGAGGTCCTGGCGAACGTGGCGGTCGTGAGGTTCGACGGCGGACTGTTCTTCGCCACCGCAGACGCCCTCGAAGACCGCGTGCGGGAGGTCATCCAGTCGGGCCCCGAACTGACCGGTATCGTCCTGGACTGCGGCGGCATCAACTTCATCGACTCCCAGGGCGCAGCCTCGATGGCGGACGTCGTGACGCTCGCGCGCGACGCGGGTGTCCACTTGCGCTTGACCCGGCTGAAGCCCGGTCCGCGCGCGATCCTCGACCGCGAGGGCGTCATCGACCTGATCGGTGCGGACCACATCCACGGCAACATCCACCGCGCCGTCGAGGCGGAGCAGCGGGATGCTGGCGACACGCGTCGCGAGCCCGATTAGGTCGAACCGACCTCGCTCACGCCCGCCTCGTCGCGCTCAGACCGAGCGGAACCGGTGCTCGCCCGGGCCGGCCGAGCAGCAGCGCCCGTCCGGCAGGCGGATGTCGGCGGTGGTGTTCGGCGGGACGGTGATCACGAACTCCGTCGCGCCGCCGTGGGTGCTCCAGGAGCTGCTCACCGCGCCGTAGGGGCTGACGTAGGTCGCGGCCGCACGCGTGAGCGACCCGCCGGGAACGGGAGCGATCGCGAATCGGTTGTCGCCCGCGATCCGGATGCCCGCGACGCTGTCGAACAGCCACTCGCAGACGGCGCCGGGGGCGTAATGGTTCTGGCTGGCTTCGCCTTCCCAGTCCTCCCACACGGTCGTCGCGCCGGCCTTCACCTGGGCGAGCCAGCTGGGCGCGTTCTCGTTCTCGAGCATCCTGTACGCCGCATCGGGGCGCCCTGCCTGGGTGAGCACGGGGAGTACGAACGGAGTCGAGAGGAATCCCGTGCCGATCGCGTCGTTCCTGTTCTCCACGGCGAGCGCGAGGCGGTCCGCCACCCGCGTCGCCGTCTCGGAATCGAGCAGTCCCAGGGCGAGGGGGCGCACCAGCTTCGCCTGCCGGTCGGTGTCGATGCTGCCGTCGTGGACGAAGAGATGGTTATAGGCCTTCTTCGCGCCCTCTGCGTATTGGGTGAACCGGGCGGCGTCGGTCGGCTTGCCCAGCTGGGTCGCGATCTCTGCGAGGTGGGCCATCGTGTAGTGCAGGTACGCGGTCGCCTCCTCCGTGCAGAGCGGCAGGGATCGGGCCGATACCTCGTCGCGGAACTCCTTGGGTTCCAACCACTCGCCGTAGTGGAAGCCCTTCTCGTACGTGTACGCGTTGAACGGGTTCGCCGCGGCGTCCTTCCGGCGCTTGTGTCCGGTGCGCGCGATCATGAACTGCGCGTAGCGGACCATGGCGGGGTAGAACTCGTGGAGCAGAGCCTCGTCGCCATAGCGCTTCCAGAGCCGGTAGGGAACGAGCACGAGCGCGTCCGCCCAGCCGGCCGAACCACCCGAGGTGTCGTACATCATCGGCACCCCGCTGTAGGGCGCGACCGCCCGGGGCTTGCCGGATCGCAGCTGCGAATCCGCGAGGTCGCGCATCCACTTGCGGAAGAAGGCGGCCACGTCCATGAAGTATGCCGCCGTGTGGAAGAAGACCTGCGCGTCGCCCGTCCAGCCGAGGCGCTCGCGCGTGGGGCAGTCGGTGGGAACGTCGAGGAAGTTGCCCTTCATGCTCCAACGGGTGTTCTCGACGAACCGGTCGAGCGTCGGGTTCGACGAGGTGAAGGTGCCGGTCTGCTCCAGGTCCGAGTAGACGGCGACGGCGCGGACGGCGGCCGGATCGATGTCCATGTCGGCTTCGACGAGCGCGTAGCGGAATCCGGCGACGGTGAATGCGCACTGGTAGTCCGTGACGCCCTCGGCGCAGGTGACGGTGATCTCCTGCTTCGGGGTGGGCTCGAGTTCGCCACGGATCAGGTGCTGCTGTCCGGTCATGAGCAGGAACTCCGAGACCCGACCGAACTGCCGGACCGGCTTGTCGAGCTGGATGTTCTTCTGCGTGAACTCACCGTCGTCGTCGAGGATCTCGCCCAGCCGCAGCCGGACCTGCTGCCCCGGCTTGCCATCGACGGTCAGGCGGATGAACCCGGCGATATTCTGGCCGAAGTCCAGCACAGTCGCGCCGCTGGGGGTCGTCAGGGCGGTCGCGGAGAACTCCTCCTGGGTGCGCGGCGCGACGTTGTCGGATGCCGTCGGCACCGGCCCCGGTCTCGCGATGCGCGCGCGGCCGCGGTAGGTGGGCGTGCGCCGTGCGTCATAGTGCTCGCCGTCCTTGAGATCGGCGTACCGCAGCGGTCCGTCGTTGCTCCATGCGAACCCGGCGCCGGTGCCGAAGGTCTCGGATGTGCCGTCGGTGTACGTGATCTCGAGTTGTGCGCGAAGGGCGGTGGTGTCGCCGAAGAGCCGGGTGACGCCGTACGCGCCGACGGCGCCGCGGTACCAGCCGTCGGCGAGCCGGAGCTCGAGGGTGTTGTCATCGCCCAGCATGTGGGTGACGTCGTACGTCTGGTACTGCACGCGGGTGCGGTAGTCGGTGCTGCCCGGGGCGAGCTGGACGTCTCCGACGCGCACGCCGTTGAGGTGCGCGTCGTACAGGCCGAGCGCGGGGGCGTACAGGCGGGCACGCGCGGCATTCCCGCGGGCGCGGAAGCGGGTGCGGAAGCAGTCGACCGGGTAACGCGTGTTCTTCTTGGGACGGTAATCGCCGGTGATCCAGTGAGCGGACCAGTCATCGGCGTCGAGCAGCCCGAGTTCGAACCAGGATGCTGCCGCCTCGCCTTCGACATCGTCCTCATCCCAGAGCGTGACGCGCCAGACCACGCGATCGCGGCTGCGCAGCGCCGGTCCCCCGTACGGGACGAGCACCATCCGTGCGGAGCGGACCTTGCCGCTGTCCCACAGCGTCTGGCCGTCGCGCTCGGCGACGACCCGGTACGCCGTCTGGACCACCCCGTCGGCGCAGTTCCATGAGAAGCGAGGTGTGCGGACGCCGAGTCCGAGGGGCTCGTGGAGGTGTTCGGTCTTCAGACGGACAGCCCGCATCGCGTGGGTTCCTTTCGGAGAGATCAGGAGGTCAGGCAGTGAGGGCCGCGACGACGGCCAGGTGCGCCCGTCTGCTCTCGGGGGTGACGGACCCCATGTGCCCGAGACCGTGGTTGCCGTCGGGCGCGTAGGTCAGAGTTCCGTTGTTGCCGGCCGCCCGCAGCAGTCGGTATGCGTCGAGGGCGTCGGGCAGCAGAAGGTCACGGCCGCCCGTGATCAGGTGGACCGGCGGCAGACCGCCGAAGGTGCCGCGCAGCGGGCTGACCGCGGGATCCGACGTGGACAGTCCGCCCGCCCACGCCTTGCCCCATTCGCGCAGTTCGTCGACGCGGAGGATCGCGTCCCACTCCTCGAGCGCGGATGCCGCGGGATGACCGATCTGGACGTCGAGCCAGGGGTTGAGCAGCACGGCCGCTGCCGCGCGGTCGGGGTGACGCTGCAGTGCGGCGAGCGCGAGCCCGGCGCCGGCGGAGTCTCCCGCGACGATCACGTCGCCGCGACCGTGCCGGGCCACGGCTTCGGCCAGCACCTCCGCCAGTAGCCCGTGCCCGCGCTCCGCGTCGCCTCCGGGCGCGACCTCGTACAGGGGCACGATCGCGTCGATGCCAGCCGCCCGCGCGAGGCGGGCGACGGTCGTCCAGTGCGAGGCCGAGATCGGATGCGCGTACCCGCCGCCGGGCACGAACACCATCGCCCGAGCGCGCGTGCGCGAGGGGTTCTCCAGGCGCACGACCCGCGATCCCTGCACGACGGTCTCGGTGATCGAGAACCTTGCTGAGACGCGCGCCGGCACCGGCGCCGGCGCCGGCAGCTCCTCTCGACGCCGGCGGTCGATCTCACTGCGCACGCCGTCCGCGCCGCCGTGCGAGATCGCACGTTTCACGACGCCGTCCAGCGCCAGCGCCCGCAACGACACCCCGGCCCCTCAGACGCTCAGCGCCATGAGCTGCTCGAGTGCGGCATCCGGGATCTCGACGCCGGGGAAGCGCGCGAACTGGCCCATGGGCATGGACTCGACCATCTTCAGCATGTTCTCGTTCTCGGATGCCGCCGCCTGCTGCTCCTCGGAGGCCCCGGCCATCATGGCCTGCATGAGCGCGGGCCCGACGACGGGGTGTCCGAACCAGTCGCCGACGGTGGAGTCGAGTGTCAAAGGTTCGGCCTTGTCGGTGTCGCCGTCGAGTCCGAGCTCGGCGGATGCGACGACCTCGGCGGAGGATCGACCCAGTTCGATGCGGTACTCGCCGGGCTGGACGCGCCACCGATCCTTGACGGTGTCCCAGTAGGCGAACGCGCGGCGATCTAGCGCGAGCTCCACCACGGTGGACTCGCCGGGCGCGAGATGCACCTTGGCGAACGCGGCGAGTTCGCGTGCCGGGCGGCGGACCGGGGATGCGGCGGGCGCGACGTAGAGCTGAACGACGTCGGCTCCCGCGACGGGCCCCGTGTTGCGGACGGTCACGCGGACGACCGCCGTGGCGGTTCCGGATGCCGCCACCTCGAGCCCTTCGTATGCGAACGTCGTGTAGCTGAGCCCATGCCCGAACGGATACCGGACCGGCTGCTCGGCTGTCGTGTACCAGCGGTATCCGACGAACACGCCCTCGCCGTAGCGGACGATCTCGTTCTCGCCCGGGAAGTTCAGGTACGACGGGGTGTCCTGCAGCCGGAACGGGATCGACTCGGCGAGCCGCCCGGACGGGGTGACGGCACCGGTGAGCACGTCGGCGATGGCTCCTCCGACCCCCTGGCCCAGCACCCAGCCCTCGACGATCGCATCCACCGAGTCGTGCCAGGGCTCCAGTGAGACGACGCCGCCATTGGAGAGGACGACGACCGTGCGGGGCGCGACCGCCGCGACCGCGTCGATGAGCGCGACCTGCTCGGCGGGGAGGTCGAGGTGGCTGCGGTCGAATCCCTCTGACTGGTCGTTCTCGTGCAGTCCCACGAATACGACGGCGACATCTGCCGACTGTGCGGCGGCGCGTGCGGCGTCGAGGAGCGCGGCCGCGTCGGCGGTGGCATCCCTTGAATATCCCGGTGCGTAGGCGACATCACCCAGGACGACGCGCAGCTCATCGAGGGGGATGTCGACGCGCGTCGGGCTCACGTGCGAGCTGCCGCCGCCCTGATACTGCGGCTTCTCGGCGAGTTCACCGACAATGGCGACCTTCTGATCGCGCCGCAGCGGCAGGGTGCCGCGCTCGTTGCGCAACAGCACGATCGCCTCCCCCGCGGCACGGCGGGCCAGCGCATGGTGGGCGTCGGCGTCAAGCGGGGCGACCGGCCCCTCGGTCGCGGTGCGCTCGGCGAGCCGGCGGAGCCGCTCCAGCGCACGGTCGACCACGGCGCGGTCGAGCCGGCCGTCACGGACGGCGGCGACGATCGCATCCCTCCCCGCGTCACCCGTGCCCGGCATCTCGAGGTCGAGTCCGGCACGCAGCGCCTCGACCCGGTCCTTGATCGCGCCCCAGTCCGAGACGACGAGCCCGTCGAAGCCCCACTCGCCGCGCAGCAGCTCGGTGAGCAGCCACTCGTTCTCGGACGAGAAGACGCCGTTGATCGCGTTGTACGAGCTCATCACGGTGGCCGGCTGCGCCTCGGTGACGACGCGTTCGAAGGCAGGCAGGTAGATCTCGCGCAGTGTCCGGTCGTCGACGTCGGCGCTGACCCGCATCCGGTCGGTCTCCTGGTTGTTGACGGCGAAGTGCTTGAGCGATGCGCCGACCCCGGTGGACTGCACGCCGTGCACGTACTGCGTCGCGAGCACACCCGTGAGCAGCGGATCCTCGGAGAAGTACTCGAACGTGCGCCCGCCGAGCGGCGACCGCTTGATGTTGATCGCCGGCCCCAGGAGCACATCGACGTCGAGCGCGCGGGCCTCACGGCCGAGCGCCTCGCCGATCTCACGGATGAGTCCGGGATTCCAGGTGGAGCCGAGGGCGACGCCGGGCGGGAAGCAGGTGGCGGGCAGGCTCTCGTTGAACCCGAGGTTGTCGGCCGCGCCGCCCTGTCGGCGGACGCCGTGCGGACCGTCGACGAGGACGAGCGAGCGGATGCCGCCGCCCTCGCGCGTGGACCAGAAATCGCGCCCGCTGAGCATGCCCGCCGCCTCGACCAGGTCGTCGTCGGCGCCGGGCTCTGGGACAGAGAAGAGGTCGTCGGGCACCGCCTCGCCCGCCGAGACGGCGGCGAACCCTCGCTCCAGGTCGGCGAGGAAGGCATCCGAATGCGGCATCATGCCGGCGATCTGCCGCGGCGTGACCTCGTCGCGCCCGTTCAGCCCGCCGCTCATGTGCGCGGCCGCTTCGGGGACGTACGTGGTCACGACGCCCATGAACACCGCCATCGCCTCGGCGTCGTCGAGGAGCTCCCCCATCGGGGTGTCTACGGTGACCACCGCGCGTTCGACCGCGTCGACCTCGAACGGCTCGCTCCATTCGTGCGCGCCGTGCTCGACGGTCACCGCGTGGCCGGAAGGCAGCACGACATCGGCGGTCGCGCCGACCGGCACGGTCGCCGACACGGTCAGGGTCCCCTCGGCGAGGGCCCACTCGACGGATGCCTCGCCGTAGGGGGTTTCGAGCCGCGCTGCCGCGGCGGTCAGGCCGGTGCGGGGCGGCTGCGGTGCGATGCGGATACGACGGTAGCCCGGCCCTGCCGGAGCGAGGCCCGCGACGACACGGTGGAGCCAGTCGGCGACGGAGCCGAACGCGTAGTGGTTGAACGAGGTCATCCCGCTCGGGTTGACCGTCCCGTCGGGCAGCAGCGAGTCCCAGCGCTCCCAGATCGTGGTCGCACCGTGCTTCACCGCATACAGCCACGACGGGGCGTCGGTCTGCAGCAGCAGACGGTACGCGACATCCGCGTGGCCGTGGGCGGAGAGCGCGTCGCAGATGAGCGGGGTGCCGACGAAGCCGGTCGAGATCCTGTAGCCGTTGCCGCGGACGATCTCAGCGAGGCGATCGGCCGCGCGCTGCCGGGCGTCGGCGTCGTCGACGAGATCGAACTGCAGCGCGAGCGCATAGGCGGTCGCGGAGTCCGAGAGCAGCCGCCCCGAGCCGGAGACGTACTCACGGTGGAACGCCGCACGCACCTCGTCGGCG
>NZ_JBQCIP010000014.1:0-4330 GCF_051953575.1 Microbacterium sp. | reverse complement strand
CTCGACCCCGGCGTGTTCGACCTCGGTGTGCCGACCCTGGGCATCTGCTACGGCTTCCAGGTCATGGCGCAGACCCTCGGGGGCGAGGTCGCCAACACCGGACTCCGCGAGTACGGCGCGACGGATGCCGCGATCACGGGTGACGGCGGCGTGCTGCTGGGCGGCCAGCCCGTCGAGCAGAACGTGTGGATGAGCCACGGCGACCAGGTCGCGAAGGCGCCCGAGGGTTTCGAAGTGCTCGCCTCGACGGGCGCGACCCCGGTCGCCGCGTTCGGCAGTGACGAGCGCCGGCTGTACGGCGTGCAGTGGCACCCCGAGGTCAAGCACTCGGACTACGGCCAGAACGTCATCGAGAACTTCCTCCACAAGGCGGCCGGCCTGCCCGCGGACTGGAACAGCGGCAACGTCATCGCCGAGCAGGTGGCCAAGATCCGGGAGCAGGTCGGCACCGGTCACGTGCTGTCGGCCCTGTCGGGCGGCGTGGACTCCGCCGTCTCGACGGCGCTCGTGCACAAGGCGGTCGGCGACCAGCTCGTCGCGGTGTTCGTCGACCACGGCCTTCTCCGCAAGGGTGAGCGCGAGCAGGTCGAGCAGGACTACGTCGCCTCGACGGGTGTGCGCCTGGTCACGGTGGACGCGCGCGAGCAGTTCCTGAACGCGCTCGCCGGAGTGAGCGACCCCGAGCAGAAGCGCAAGATCATCGGCCGCGAGTTCATCCGCGCGTTCGAGAAGGTGCAGGCCGACCTGGTCGCCGAGGCGGCGGCCGAGGGCGAACCGATCCGCTTCCTCGTGCAGGGCACGCTGTACCCCGACGTCGTCGAGTCAGGTGGCGGCACCGGAACCGCCAACATCAAGTCGCACCACAACGTGGGCGGCCTGCCCGAGGACCTGCAGTTCGAGCTGGTCGAGCCGCTGCGCACCCTGTTCAAGGACGAGGTGCGGGCGATCGGCCGCGAGCTGGGCCTGCCCGAGGTCATCGTGTCGCGCCAGCCCTTTCCGGGCCCCGGCCTCGGCATCCGCATCGTGGGTGAGGTCACCGCTGACCGTCTCGAGATTCTGCGCGACGCCGACGCCATCGCCCGCGAGGAGCTGACGAAGGCCGGCCTCGACGGCGAGATCTGGCAGTGCCCCGTCGTGCTGCTGGCCGACGTGCGCTCGGTGGGCGTCCAGGGCGACGGCCGCACCTACGGCCACCCGATCGTGCTGCGCCCCGTCTCGTCCGAGGACGCGATGACCGCCGACTGGACGCGTCTGCCGTACGACGCGCTGTCGAAGATCTCCAACCGCATCACCAACGAGGTGCGCGAGATCAACCGCGTCGTGCTGGACGTCACCTCGAAGCCCCCGGGGACCATCGAGTGGGAGTGATCTGAACGGATGCCGCAGGCCTTGGCTTGCGGCATCCGTGCGTTTCGGGGCGTCGCGCAGGGGAGGATGGAACGGTGAGCCCTGACACGCAGCTGCCCGACGCCGACTACGTGCTGCTGGGCAGCCGCATCGCCCTCGGGCTAGACGGCGGGTTCGCCGTGGCCGTGCCGGCCCGGCTGCGGCTGCTGGAGGCCGCCGGCGCCCGCGAACCGCTGATGCTGAGCGTCGACGGCCAGTCGCCCGAGGCCCACGCGGCGCAGCGGCAGGCGTTCGTCGACGGCGGGTACGTCCCCGACGCGTCGCGTGTGCGCAACCTGTTCGACGAGCTGGTGGCCGATCCGTCGTGGCTCTCGGCGGCCGGGCAGCCGGGAGGGCCGACGCCGGGCGTCGCGTACCGGACGGTTCAGGATGCCGCCGGCCGCGCCGTCGCGGAGCTTCCGGTGTTCGAGAACGACCCGGAGTGGCATCTGCGCGACGCGAACGTCGTCGTGCACACGCCCGACGGGGACAGGGTGCTGCGCGGGTTCCGCGGGCTCTACATCGCCTGGCTCGACAGCATCGCCGAGGCGCGGCGCGCGGCGGCGGGGGATCCCGATCGGGTGTTTGTCGTCGTCTGCGAGTCGCGGCAGATCGGCGAGGCTCTCGTGGGGTGGGACGATCCGCGCGTGCGGATCGTCCACACGGTGCACAACTCGCACCTGCCGGCGCCGCACGATGACCCGGCCGCGCCGGTGACCGGCTTGTGGGAGCGGTGGCTGCGCACCCTCGACGCGTACGACGCGGTGGTGTGGCCCACGGCCGCGCAGCGCGACGAGGTGGCGGAGCGCTTCGGCGATCCGGGCACGTTCCATGTGGTGCCGAACACGATCGAGCTGGGGCCCGAGCCGTCGGCGGACGTCGCGCGCGATCCCCATCGTGTCGTCATGCTCAACAGGCTCGCACCGCAGAAGCGCATCGACCTCGCCGTGCGGGCGTGGCCGGCGGTCGTCGCCGCTGTTCCGGACGCGCACCTCGACATCTACGGCGACGGCCCGTTGCGCGATGAGCTGCGGGCGCTCATCGACGAGTTCGGCGTCTCGGCATCGGTGACCCTGCACGGCGCGACGTCCGAACGGGACGCGGCCTTCGACCGTTCGTCCGTCTTCCTCACCTCGACGGCGTTCGAGGGGCAGGGCCTGTCGATCGCCGAGGCGCTCGCCCGGGGGCTGCCGGTCGTCTCGACCGACGCCCGGTACGGCCCGCGTGAGGCGGTCGGCGACGCGGGGGTGCTCGTCGCGCCGGGCGACGTCGATGCGCTCGCCGCCGCGCTCATCGGGCTGCTGCAGGACGACGGTCGGCGCGCCGAGCTGTCGCGGCACGCCCGTGCGGCCGCTGCGGCGTTCACGCCCGAGGCGGTGCGCCCGGCGCTGGTGGCTGCGCTGCGCGCCGCGGTGCAGCATCCGTCGCGTCGCGCGGGCTGACCCGCCCACCTCGCGATCCGCCGTGGGCAGAGCCGCCGGGAGCGGAATCGGATGCCGCCGCCCGCCGCCGCGCGCAGGCTGGGGTCATGGCAGAAGAAGGCAAGATCCCCCAGTTCGGGGCCGAGGCGCGGCGCGAGCTGTTCCAGCAGCGCGTGCTCGTGCTCGACGGCCCGCTCGACGACGACAACGGCACGCTGCTCGCGACGCAGCTGCTGGCACTGGCGGCGCAGGACGAGACCGCCGACATCGCCCTGTGGATCCATTCGCCCGGCGGCTCGGTGCCGTCGATGCTGGCGATCCGCGACGTGATGCGCCTGATCCCCAACGACGTGTCGACGCTCGCGCTCGGCCTCGCGTGCAGCGCGGGACAGTTCCTGCTGTCGGCGGGGACGCCGGGCAAGCGCCGTGCGCTGCCGCACGCGCGGATCCTCATGCACCAGGGCTCCGCGGGCATCGGCGGCTCGGCCGTCGACGTCGAGGTGCAGGCTGACGACCTGCGCTTCACGCGCGACACCGTGCTCGGCATCGTGTCGGCCGACACCGGTCAGCCGATCGACCGCATCTTCGAGGACTCGCTGCACGACCGCTGGTACACCGCCGAGCAGGCGCGGGAGTACGGGTTCATCGACGCGATCGTCGACGACTTCGCCCAGGTCGTGCCGCGCCGGCGGCGACCGGCGGGGCTCGGCGTCGGAGCGGAGGCGGCGGCATGAGCGGCTACACGATCCCGAACGTCGTGGCGCAGCATCCCCGCGGCGACCGCATCATGGACGTCTACTCGCACCTGCTCGCCGAGCGGGTGGTGTATCTCGGCACCGGCATCGACGCGGGCGTCGCGAACGCGCTGATCGCGCAGCTGCTGCACCTCGACGCCGACAGCCCGGAGCGCGACATCCAGCTCTACATCAACTGCGAGGGCGGCGATCCGTCCGCCATGCTCGCGGTGTACGACACGATGCAGCACGTGCGGCCGGACGTCGCCACGACGGTGGTCGGGCAGGCGATCGGCGTCGGCGCGATCATGCTCGCCGCGGGTGCCCCGGGCAAGCGCTCGGTGCTGCCGCACGCACGGGTGGTCCTGCATCAGCCGGCCGGGCAGGGGAGGGGCGCGATCCCCGACCTGATCCTGCAGGCCGACGAGCTGGTCCGGGTGCGTGGCGAGGTCGAGCAGATCCTCGCACGGCACACCGGAAAGGATGCCGCGCAGCTGCGCGCCGACACCGACCGCGACCGCGTGTTCACCGCCGCGGACGCGGTGGCCTACGGACTCGCCGATCACGTGCTGGAGCGGGTGCCCGCCTACGCCTGAACCGGCCGGTCAGCGGCCGGGGTTCTCGGAGCCCGGCCAGACCTTGCCCTCCCAGGGGTCGTAGTCGGCGATCAGCTCCTCCTGCGGCGGCCGCTCGTCCTCGGCGACGTGCTGCAGGTTGACGCGCACCCGGTACCAGAGCGAGCTCGAGCCGCGCATGCCGTCGATCAGCACGTCGGCGGGGTGCAGCTGC
>NZ_JBQCIP010000013.1:0-16864 GCF_051953575.1 Microbacterium sp. | reverse complement strand
GCACGAAGAGGTGCAGGCTGGAGTCACACACGTGAACGCAGAGGTGAACGAAGAAGTGAGCGAAGTGCGCAGGGATCCCGAGACCGAGCGCCGTCTGACCGACGAAGCCGTGGCGCTGGCCCAGCGCTGGACCGTCGAGAGTGCAGAGGTCGAGGCCGACCCCGCTGCCGAGCGTCTCGCCGGCGTGCTGAAGGACCCGAACGGGCTGCCGTTCACGATCGGGTTCGTCGACGGCGTCATGCGCCCCGAGAGCCTGTCGGCGGCCGCATCCCACCTGAACCGCGTCGCGCCGCTCGTCCCGGGCTTTCTGCCGTGGTACCTGCGCTCGGCCGTCCGGGTGGGCGGTGCCGTGGCGCCCGTGCTGCCGACGCCCGTCGTGCCCATCGCGCGGCGGGTGCTGCGCGAGATGGTCGGGCACCTCGTGGTCGACGCGCGGCCCGACAAGCTCGGCGCCGCGATCGAGCAGCTGCGCGCCGGCGGTGCACGACTGAACCTGAACCTGCTCGGCGAGGCGGTGCTCGGCGAGGACGAGGCGCTGCGCCGGCTGGACGGCATCCACGAACTCATCCGCCGACCCGACGTCGACTACGTGTCGGTCAAGGTGTCGGCGATCGCCAGCCACATCTCGATGTGGGCGTTCGACGAGGTCGTCGACAAGGTGGTGGAGCGCCTGCGCCCGCTGTACCTCACGGCCGCCGGCGACGGGACGTTCATCAACCTCGACATGGAGGAGTACCGCGACCTCGACCTCACGATCGCGGTCTTCACCCGTCTGCTCGAGGATCCCGGGCTGCGGCTGCTCGAGGCGGGCATCGTGCTGCAGGCCTACCTGCCCGACGCCCTGCCGGCGCTGGAGCGCCTGACGGCATGGGCGCAGCAGCGCGTCGACGCCGGCGGTGCACGCATCAAGGTGCGGCTCGTGAAAGGCGCGAACCTCGCGATGGAGCGAGTGGATGCCGTCATGCACGGGTGGACGCTCGCCACCTACGACGCGAAGGTCGACTCCGACGCCAACTACGTGCGGTGCCTGCGCTACGCGCTCGATTCCGCGCACACCCGCGCCGTGCGGATCGGCGTCGCCGGGCACAACCTCTTCGACATCGCGTACGCGTGGCTCCTCGCGGGCATCACCGGCGTGCGCGCCGATGTCGAGTTCGAGATGCTGCTCGGCATGGCGCAGGGGCAGGTGGCCGCGGTCACCCGCGAGGTCGGCCACGTGCTGCTGTACGTGCCGGTCGTGCGGCCCGACGAGTTCGACGTCGCCATCAGCTACCTCGTGCGGCGTCTGGAAGAGAACGCGTCGAGTGACAACTTCCTCTCTGCGGCGTTCGACCTCGCCGACGACCCGGCGATGTTCGCCCGCGAGCGCGACCGCTTCATCGCGTCGCTCGCCCGCGCCGACGATCCCGCCCTCGACATCGGGCCGAAGCGCGAGCAGGACCGCGTCGCCGAGGCCGCCGCGCTGTCGGGGCCCGCCGGAGCCGACGGCGAGGAGTCGCCGCGCACCCGGGCGCGGCTGCGCCGCGCGGCCGCTTCGGGCGACGACGCGGGGCTCACCCAGGCCGTGATCGGCATCGCACGGTCGGCCACCTCTACCGACACCGCGCCGGTGGAGCCCGCCGTCCCCGAGCAGGTGTTCGGCGCCGAGGCCTTCGTCGAGACGGCGGTGTTCGCGCCGCGCCAGACCGACGCCCGGTCCGCCGGCGCCCCCGGCTTCCGCAACACCCCCGACAGCGACCCGGCCCTGCCCGCGAACCGCACCTGGGCGCGCCGGATCCTGCAGCGCATCGAGACGTCCCGTGCGGGCGACGCCACCATCGCCGCCGCACGCGTCGACGACGAACCGCAGCTGCAGGCGATCATCGCCCAGGTGACGGATGCGGCCGCCGTATGGGGCGCGCTGCCCGCGGCCGAGCGGTCGGGCGTGCTGACCGCGGCCGCCCGCGCGCTGGAGGCGCGCCGCGGCGAGCTCATCGAGGTCGCCGCGTCCGAGACGGGCAAGGTGTTCGCCGAGGCCGACGTCGAGGTCAGCGAGGCCGTCGACTTCGCGAACTACTACGCCGCCACCGCCCGCGAACTCGACAGCGTGAGCGGTGCCGTGTTCGAGCCGGCGCGGCTCACCGTCGTGACGCCGCCGTGGAACTTCCCGATCGCGATCCCTGCCGGCGGAGTGCTGGCCGCGCTCGCCGCGGGCTCGGGCGTCGTGTTCAAGCCCGCCCCGCAGGCCCGGCGCTGCGCCGCTGTCGTGGCCGAGGCGCTGTGGGAGGCCGGGGTGCCCCGCGAGGTGCTCGCCCTGGTCGACATCGACGAAGGCGGACTCGGCCAGACGCTCGTGTCGCACCCGGCCGTGGACCGCGTCATCCTCACCGGCTCGTGGGAGACCGCCGCGCTGTTCCGTTCATGGCGGCCCGATCTGCCGCTGCTGGCCGAGACCAGCGGCAAGAACGCCATGATCGTCATGCCGACGGCAGACCTCGACCTGGCGGCATCCGATCTGATCAAGAGCGCGTTCGGCCACGCGGGCCAGAAGTGCTCGGCCGCCTCGCTCGCGATCCTGGTCGGCCCCGTCGGGCACTCGCGCCGCTTCGCCCGGCAGCTCGTGGATGCCGCGAACTCCCTGCGGGTCGGCCCCCCGTCCGATCCGCTCAGCGAGGTGGGCCCCGTCGTCGAGGTTCCGCGCGGCAAGCTGGAGTGGGCGCTCACCACCCTCGACGAGGGTGAGCAGTGGCTCGTCGAGCCGCGTCGCGTGGAGGGCGCGCCCGAGTACCGCGGGCGGCTGTGGAGCCCCGGCATCCGCGTCGGCGTGCAGCCTGGTTCGCGCTTCCACCACGAGGAGTTCTTCGGCCCGGTGCTCGGCGTCATGCACGCGACGTCGCTGTCGCACGCGATCGAGCTGCAGAACGCGGTCGCCTACGGCCTCACCGCAGGCCTCTACACGCAGAACCCCGACGACCTCGCACTCTGGCTCGACCGTGTCGAGGCGGGCAACCTCTACGTCAACCGCGGCATCACCGGCGCCATCGTGCAGCGGCAGCCCTTCGGCGGCTGGAAGCGCTCGTCGGTCGGCGCCGGCGCGAAGGCCGGCGGGCCCAACTACCTCGTGGGACTCGGCCGGTGGCGCGCGACCTCCGGCTCTCCGGCATCCGCCACCCTGCATCTGCGGGGACTCGACACGCGCATCGCCTCGCTCATCGAGGCCGCGCAGCCGTCGCTGGATTACGAGGCGTTCGAGTGGCTGCGCCGCGGCGCGCTGTCGGACGCGATCGCGTGGGACCGCGAGTTCGGCCAGGTGAAGGACGTCTCGGGGCTCGGCGTCGAGCGCAACCTGTTCCGCTACCGGCCCATCGGGTCGGTGGCGCTGCGGGCGACCGCCGACGCGTCCTGGCAGGCGGTGCTGCGCGTGGTGGTCGCCGGTCTGCGCGCGGGGTCGACGCTGACGCTCAGCGCTCCGGTCGGACTGCCCGCCGCGGTGCGCCGCGTGCTCGCCGACGAAGGGGTCGCCGTCTACGTCGAGTCCGACGAGCAATGGCTGCAGCGCATCACCGCACCCGACGACCTGCTCGACGCCGTCGCCGACGAGGCGCCGGCGCCTCGTCCCGATCGCGTGCGCCTCATCGGTCAGGCCGAGTCGGTCGCGGCCCTGCACGCCCTCGTCGCCTCCGCCGTCGGCGGCGACCCGGATCTCGCCGTCTACGACAACGAGGTCACGACCGCCGGCCGCCTCGAGCTGCTGCCCTTCCTCCACGAGCAATCCGTCACGATCACCGCCCACCGCTTCGGCAACCCCGACCCCTGGAGCGAATCGGTGATCTGATCTGCCTGTCGACGAGCCGATGCCGGGCGCCCCGGCATCCGGTCACCTTCGCCGTGCGCGGTGATGTAAAGAATCCTTGACATCGCCGCGTGCGGCGGCGTACCTTGCTCGTGTCAAAGATTCTTTACACGAGGGGCGGCATCATGGCCTACGAAGAGCGCAACGTGTGGGCGGGGCTCATCGTCAGCATCATCGCGATCACGGTGTACGTCGTGGTCGTGCTGCAGCAGGCGGACGGCGGACCGCTCGTCGAGGTCGACTGGGTGCCGATCATGCTGTGGACCATCGGCGCCGGCATCGTGGTCACCATCGCGGTCAGCATCGTGTGGGGCATCGTCAGCGGCGCGAAGGATCCCGACGGCGTCGGCAAGAGCGACCAGCGCGACCGCGACATCGCGCACATGTCGACGCGGGTGGGGCAGGCGTTCCTCGTCATCGCGGGCCTCGGGGTGATCGTGCTGTGCGCGTTCCAGGCGGACTGGTTCTGGATCGCCCACACCATGTTCTTCGGGTTCGCGCTCTCGTCGGTCGTCGGCGGTGTCGCGAGCGTGATCGCCTACCGCCACGGGCTCGTCTGATGGTCAAGCCCACGCGGGTCACCAACTCCATCCGTGCCACGCGCGAGGCCGCGGGCATGACGCAGGCCGACCTCGCCCGCACCGTGGGCGTCACGCGGCAGACCCTCATCGCGATCGAGCAGGGGCGCTATTCGCCCAGCCTCGAACTCGCCTTCCAGCTCGCCCGCGCCTTCGGTGTCGGGCTCGACGACCTCTTCGACTACCCGGGGGAGTGACATGTCCACCACGACGACGACCCAGACCATGCCCGCATGGCGCCAGCGCCGCTACGGCGAAGCGGATGCGGTGACCCTCGACAGCGTCCCGGTGCCGACGCCTGGGCGCGGCCAGGTGCTCGTGCGTCTGCGGGCCACCGGACTCAACAACGGCGACGTGCGCGTCATGCGCGGCGAGCCGCTGCTCGTCCGCCTCGCGTTCGGCGTCGGTCGGCCGCGGCAGCCCGTGCGGGGAATGGATGCCGCCGCCACCGTCGTCGCCGTCGGCGACGGCGTCACCGGGATCGCGGTCGGCGACGAGGTCGTCGGCGAACTGCCCGGTGGCGGGCTCGGACGGTTCGCCCTCGCTCCCGCCGAACGGCTGGTGCGCCGTCCGGACGACGTCGCCCCCGTGCTCGCGGCATCCTTGCCGGTCGCGGCGGGCACGGCATGGCAGGCGCTCGAGAAGGCCCGGATCGCATCGACGGGGGAGGCGCCCCCGCGCGTGCTCGTGATCGGGGCCTCGGGCGGGGTCGGCACGTTCGCCGTGCAGCTCGCCGCGCAGCGCGGCGCCGAGGTGTGGGCCCTGTGCGGCGACCGCAACCGGGCGCTCGTCGAATCGCTCGGCGCCGCCCGCACCTTCGACTACCGCCGCGTGCAGCCGGGGAGCCCCGAACTCGGCGACGGGTTCGACGCGGTGCTCGACATCGCCGGCACCGCTCCGCTGCGGGCGCTGCGGCGCCTCGTGCGCGACGGCGGGCGGGTCGTGCTGGTGTCGGGCGAGGGCGGGCGCGTGCTCGGGCCGATCGGCCGCCTGCTGCGCGCCGCACTGCTCTCGATCGGGTCGAAGCGTCCGCTCGTGCCCCTGGCGGCGACACCGAAGCCCCATGTGCTCGCGCAGCTGCTGGCGCTCACCGCCGCCGGCGGGCTGCATCCTGTCATCGCCCGCACCGCGCCGTTCGCTGACGCGGGCGACGCGCTCGCCGAGGTCGCCGACGGCCACGTGACGGGCAAGATCGTGGTGCTCGCGGGCTGAGGCGCGGCATCCCGAATCGTCCTCCGGTTCCCAGGCGGGGCCCAGCCGGCGTGAGAGAATGGATGCGGCGTGCCCGGGACTGCTCTTCGTCAAGCTCTGGACCGAGTGAGGCGGAGCCGCCGGGCCTCTGGACAGCGTCCGCCGCACTTCGCAAGGAGACACATGTCCAACGACATCGCCCCCGCACCCGCTTCGACCGAGTCGGCGGCCGCCAGCCGGATCGCGCAGCACCGCAGCTACCTGATGTGCCGCCCCGAGCACTTCACGGTGAGCTACAAGATCAACCCGTGGATGGAGCCGGCCAACCCGACCGACACCGATCTGGCGGTCCGGCAGTGGCAGACGCTGTACGACACCTACCTCGCGCTCGGGCACGACGTGCAGCTGATCGACCCGATCCCCGGTCTTCCCGACATGGTCTACACGGCCAACGGCGGCTTCGTGATCGGCGGCGTCGCCTACGGTGCGAAGTTCCGCTACCAGGAGCGCGTGCCCGAGGGCCCCGCGTTCATGGAGTGGTTCCGCGACAACGGCTTCGAGGTCGCGGAGCCCGTCGAGGTGAACGAAGGCGAGGGCGACTTCCTGCTCGTCGGCGACACCATCCTCGCCGGCACCGGGTTCCGCTCGACCGGCGACAGCCACCGCGAGCTCGCGGACGTGTTCGGCAAGGAGGTCGTGAGCCTCACCCTCGTCGACCCGCGCTTCTACCACCTCGACACGGCCATCTCGGTGCTCGACCCCGTCGAGGGCCCGGGAGGCGTCGAGAAGGCCAACATCGCGTACCTGGAGCACGCCTTCGACGAGCGCAGCCAGGCGATCCTCGCCGAGCGGTACCCCGAGGCCATCAAGGTCGCCGACGCCGACGGCGCCGTGTTCGGGCTCAACTCGGCCAGCGACGGCCGCAACGTCATCATCTCGCCGCGTGCGACCGGCTTCGAGGCGCAGCTGCGCGAGCGCGGCTACAACCCGGTGCTCGTCGACCTGTCGGAGCTGCTGCTCGGCGGCGGCGGCATCAAGTGCTGCACGCTCGAGCTGCGGCGCTGATCGGAGGAACCTCGTGAGCACCCCCAACCTGACGAGCGACGCCGCGATGGTCCGCATCATCGCCGCTGAGGACGAGCACCTCGCGCACAACTACCACCCGCTGCCGGTCGTGGTCTCGCGCGGCGAGGGCGCGTGGGTGACCGATGTCGAGGGCAAGCGCTACCTCGACCTGCTGTCGGCGTACTCGGCCCTGAACTTCGGGCACGGGCATCCTGCGATCCTCGCCGCCGCGCAGGAGCAGCTGACCCGTCTGACGCTCACGAGCCGCGCGTACCACAACGACCGCCTCGGCCCGTTCGCGGCGGCTCTCGCAGAGCTGTGCGGCAAGGACCTCGTGCTGCCGATGAACACGGGCGCCGAGGCCGTCGAGACCGGCATCAAGGTCGCCCGCGCGTGGGGCTACCGCGTCAAGGGTGTGCCGGCTGATGCCGCGACCATCGTCGTCGCGCACGGCAACTTCCACGGCCGCACGACCACGATCGTCGGCTTCAGCGACGACGCATCGGCCCGCGACGGATTCGGTCCGTTCGCCCCCGGCTTCGTGTCGGTGCCGTTCGGCGACGCCTCCGCGATCGAGGCGGCGATCACCCCCGAGACGGTCGCCGTGCTCATCGAACCCATTCAGGGCGAGGCGGGGGTCATCCTGCCGCCGGAGGGCTACCTGCGTGCAGTGCGCGAGATCTGCACGGCCCGCGGCGTGCTGTTCATCGCCGATGAGATCCAGTCCGGCCTCGGCCGCGTCGGCGAGACCTTCGCGTGCGATCGCGAGGGCGTCGTGCCCGACGTCTATCTGCTCGGCAAGGCGCTGGGCGGCGGCATCCTTCCCGTCTCGGCCGTCGCCGCCGACCGCGACGTGCTCGGTGTGATCAACCCGGGCGAGCACGGCTCGACGTTCGGCGGCAACCCGCTGGCCGCGGCCGTGGGCCTGCGCGTCGTGGAGATGCTGCAGACCGGCGAGTTCCAGAACCGCGCGAAGCTGCTGGGCGAGCATCTCGAGGCGAAGCTCCGGGAGCTCATCGGCGAGGGGGTCACCGCGGTGCGCGTCGCCGGACTGTGGGCGGGCGTCGACATCGACCCCGCCGTCGGCACCGGCCGCGAGATCGCGGAGCGTCTCATCGCCCGCGGCGTGCTCGCCAAGGACACCCACGGGCAGACGATCCGCATCGCGCCGCCGCTCGTCATCCGTGCGACCGAGCTCGACTGGGCGGTCGAGCAGCTGCGGACGGTGCTCTCGGCCTGAACCGGCCCGGTCAGGCCGAGCGGGTGCCCGGGGCGCGACCGCCGAAGTGGCGGCGCATCGCGTGACGGGCGCCCGCCGGATCGCCGGCGGCGATCGCGTCGACGATGTCGTAGTGGATGCTGTCGGTGCGGGCGTCCTCGGGCGCCTCGGCGACGGCGAGCCGTCGCGCGGCTATGTCGTCGCGCAGCAGGTGGCTGAGCCCCTCGTGGAGGAACTGCAGCACCGAGTTGTCGACCACGGTCTGCAGCCGGCGGTGGAACGCGACATCGGCCTCGTGCGCATCGACGGAGTCGCCCGCAGCCTGCGAGGCGACCATGCGGTCGACCACGGCGCGCAGCTCGGCGACCTCGTCGGGTGTCGCCCGGCGAGCGGCCGCCTCGGCGAGCGCCTCTTCGAGCAGCACGCGCGACTCCGAGAACTCGTCGTCGGTGAGGTGCCCGAGCTCTCGGGAGATCGCGAAGAACGTGCGCACGAAGTCGTACGACGGGCTGCTCAGGAACGTGCCACGGCCCTGCGTGCGGGTGATGAAGCCGAGACGCTCGAGGACGGCGAGCTGCTCGCGCAGGGTGCCCCGGCTCATGCCGAGGGCATCGCACAGCTCGCGCTCGGGCGGCAGACGTCGCATGCCGGTCACCTCGTCGATCGTCGCGAGCTCGAGCAGACGCGCGACGAGAAGCTCCAACGGATCAGGCACCCAAACCTCCCCGGCGCCGGCGCCTCCCCAGCAGCCGGTCCTCACGGCATGCTATCGGGCGCGCCGGTCATGTGTGTCCGGTTCTCGAAATCGGCGAGCACCTGCACATATCCGCCCGTGCGGCGGCGCCCACAGGCGTCAGAAGACCGAGACCGTCCGCCAATGCCACCCGGTCGCCCCGTCGGGCGCCGGCGGCGCGACCGCGTCGGTCTGCACCTCCCCGGCCTTGCTCGTCGCCCGGCACTGGATGACGTGGTCGCCCTTCTCGGCGGTCCACGGCAGGCTCCACTGCACCCACGTGTCGTCCGAGATGGCGGCGGCCAGCGTCGCCGGCATCCATTCGCCCTCGTCGATGCGCACCTCGACCGCCTCGATGCCGACCTGCTGCTGCCAGGCCACCCCGGCGATCATCACCTCGCCGGCTTTGAGCCCCTGCCCGCGTCGCGGCACGTCGATGCGGGACTGGAGCTTGATCGGCCCGCGCTCGGACCAGCCGCGGTCGGTCCAGTACGCGCGCGCCCGGTCGAAGCGGGTGACCTCCAGGTCGACGACCCACTTCGTCGCCGACACGTACCCGTACAGCCCCGGCACCACCATGCGCACCGGGAAGCCGTGCTCCAGCGGCAGCGGCTCGCCGTTCATGCCGACGGCGAGGATCGCGTCGCGTCCGTCGGTGAGCGCTTCGAGGGGACTGGATGCCGTGAACCCGTCCACCGACCGCGACAGCACCATGTCGGCGTCGGCGGTCGGCTGCGCGCGGGCGAGCAGCTCGCGCAGCGGGTACCCGAGCCAGCGGGCGTTGCCGATGAGGTCGCCGCCGACCTCATTCGACACGCACGTGAGCGTGGTCCACGACTCCTGCAGCGGTAGGGCGAGCAACTCGTCCCACGTCAGCTCGACCTCGTGCGCGACCATGCCGTGGATCCGCAGCCGCCAGTCCGCCGGGTCGACCTCGGGCACGATGAGCGCGGTGTCGATGCGGTAGAAGCTGGAGTTCGGCGTGACGACGTCGGCGAGTCCGGGCAGGTCGAGTTCGGCTCCGGCGGGGACGGGGGATGCCGCCACCGCCGGCTGCGGCAGCCGCAGCGCGCGGCGCGCCGCGGTCACGCCGGACGATGCCGCGCTGCGCAGGCCCCCGACGGCGACGGCGATGATCCCGACGGCGGTGGCCGCGCCGGCCCAGGCGAAGAACGCCCGGCGGCTCGGCTGCGTCTCGCTGGTGTCACCCTCGTATTCACCGGCGGACTCCGGGGCGGGACGCGCGGGCCGACGGTCGGCTCGGGGGCGCAGCATCCTGACCAGCAGCCGGAGAGCGACCACGCCGATGGCGCCCGCGACGAGGGCGGGCAGCCAAGCCAGCCCGCCGGCACCCGGGCGGGTCGCGGCGACGACGGCGCCGCCGATGCCGAACACGGCGACGACCACGGCACCCCACGGCGGTCGCCGGGCCTCCAGCCACCCCGCGAGCGCTGCGAGCACGAGCAGCACGATCGAGATGCCGGTGAGGAGCGCCGCCTTGTCGCCGGTGCCGAACAGGGCGATCGCGGTGTCTTTGGCCCATGACGGTGCGAGATCGATGAGGGCGGAGCCGATCGCGGCCACCGGGCTGCCGGTCGGCGCGACGACCGCCGCGGTGAGCTCCCCGAGGCCGACGCCGACGATGACCGCCGCGACGCCTGCCAGCCCTGCCAGCCCTGCCAGCGGGGCCGGCACGCGAGCAGCAGAGCGGGGCGCGGCCATGGAGTCAGCGTACGATCCGCGGAGCCGGAGGGCACCGTTCGAGATCTTACGAGTCCCTTACGAGTGCCCGGGAGCGCCAGGACGTGCCCGAAACATGTCGGCAATCCGGGCCGCACTAGGCTCTTCGCATGGGTGATCTGTTCGACGGCTACGGCTCGACGCTCGCGCCGCGCAAGACGCCCTCGGGGGTTCCCGCGTTCGACGAGATGTTCGGGAGCCCGGCCCACCCCGGCGCACTGGCTGAGTCGCGCGAGGCCTATCGAGAGCTGTATCAGGCGCTGGCGCAGATGACGCAGGAGGAGCTGCGCGGACGCACCGATTCGCTCGCCAGCTCGTACCTCGCGCAGGGCGTCACGTTCGACTTCGCGGGCGAGGAGCGGCCGTTCCCGCTCGACGCGGTGCCGCGCATCATCGAGTTCGACGAGTGGTCCCGCGTCGAAGCGGGCGTGAAGCAGCGCGTGCGCGCCCTGGAGGCGTTCCTCGCCGACGCGTACGGGCATCAGCACTGCGTGCGCGACGAGGTGCTGCCGGCGCGGCTCATCTCCAGCTCGCAGTACTTCTACCGACAGGCCGCGGGCATCGAGCCCGCCAACGGCGTGCGGATCCAGGTGTCGGGAATCGACCTCATCCGCGACGAGCACGGCGAGATGCGCGTGCTCGAAGACAACGTGCGGGTGCCGTCGGGCGTCAGCTACGTCATCTCGAACCGCCGGGTGATGGCGCAGACCCTCCCCGAGCTGTTCGTCTCGATGCGGGTGCGCCCGGTCGGCGACTACCCGAACAAGCTCCTGGCCGCGCTGCGGGCGTCGGCCCCCGCCGGCATCGAAGACCCCAACGTCGTCGTGCTGACGCCCGGTGTCTACAACTCCGCCTACTTCGAGCACACGCTGCTGGCCCGGCTCATGGGCGTCGAGCTCGTCGAGGGTCGAGACCTGCTGTGCGTGGGCGGCAAGGTGTTCATGCGCACCACCCGCGGTCCCAAGCGCGTCGACGTCATCTACCGCCGCGTCGACGACGACTTCCTCGACCCGCTGCAGTTCCGCGCCGACTCGATGCTCGGGGCCCCGGGCCTCATGCTTGCCGCACGGCTCGGCAACGTCACGATCGCCAACGCGGTCGGCAACGGCGTCGCCGACGACAAGCTGCTCTACACCTACGTGCCCGACCTCATCCGGTACTACCTCGCCGAGGAGCCCATCCTCAAGAACGTCGACACCTGGCGCCTGGAAGACCCGGGTGCGCTCGAAGAGGTGCTCGACCGTCTGGACGAGCTCGTCGTGAAGCCCGTCGACGGCTCGGGCGGCAAGGGCCTCGTCGTGGGCCCGGACGCATCGCCCGCCGAGCTGGAGAAGCTGCGGCAGCGGCTGCTCGCCGACCCCCGCGGCTGGATCGCGCAGCCGGTCGTGATGCTCTCGACGATCCCCACCCTCGTCGAGGACGGGATGCGGCCGCGCCACGCCGACCTGCGCCCGTTCGCCGTGAACGACGGCGAAGACATCTGGGTGCTCCCCGGCGGCCTCACCCGGGTCGCGCTGCCGGAGGGGCAGCTCGTGGTGAACTCCAGCCAGGGCGGCGGATCGAAGGACACCTGGATCGTCGGCGGCTCCGCCCCCGGCAACGTCGAATACGGCCAGGGCCGCGGGGTCTCGGAGCTCGTCGCCGACCAGGCCGCGAACGTCACCGCCGCCATCCCGATCATCTACGACGCGCAGACCGAGCCGACGCACTCGCCGCAGGACCCCGACCGGGGCACCCACGCGCAGCATGAGCAGCAGCAGCAGGCGCACGACGGAGGTGCGCCGTGCTGAGCCGCATCGCCGAGTCGCTGTTCTGGATCGGGCGCTACATCGAGCGCAGCGACGGCACCGCCCGCATCCTCGACGTCCACCTGCAGCTCCTGCTCGAAGACCCGTGGATCGACGAGGACACCGCGTGCCGGTCGCTGCTCAGCGTCATGGGCTCGCTCCCGCCCGAGGGCGTCGAGCACGTGCGCCGCGAGGACGTGCTGTCGCGCCTGGCCGTGGACCGCATGAACCCGTCGAGCATCGCCTACGCGCTCACCGCCGCGCGCGAGAACGCCCGCCGGGCGCGCGAGATCGTCTCCAGCGAGCTGTGGGAGACCCTCAACACGACGAACGCACGGATGCCGCGGCGCCTGCAGAACGACCGCGTGCACGAGTTCTTCCAGTGGGTCCGTGAACGGGCGGCGCTGGCCGTCGGCATCCAGGACTCCTCCACCAGCCGCGACGAGGCCTGGCAGTTCTTCACGCTCGGCCGCAGCATCGAGCGCACCGACATGACCGCGCGCCTGCTCGCCACGCGCTCGCTCACCGAGGCGTCGGGTCCGTCGTGGACGACGATCCTGCGCTCGTGCGGCGCCTACGAGGCCTACCTGCGCACGTACCGGGGCATGCCGAGCGCGCGCAACGCGGCGGAGTTCCTGCTGCTGGACCGCCTGTTCCCTCGGTCGATCATCTACTCGATCCAGCGCGCCGAGGAGTGCATGAGCGCCATCGACCCGCGCGCCGACCGCGTCGGGCACTCGAACACGGTGCTGCGCGCCCTGGGCCAGATCCGCAACGACCTGGAGTACCGGCCGATCTCCGAGATCCTCGGCGAGCTGCCCACCCACATGGACCGCGTGCAGCAGGTCACGCGCGAGGCATCCGAGGCGATCCGCGGGCGGTTCTTCCCCACGCAGGCCGAGCCGAGCTGGATCGGAGAGATCTCATGAAGCGCCTGCGCATCGAGCACCAGACCGGCTTCAGCTACGGCGGCGACGTCACCGCGTCGTACAACGAGGCGCGCATGCTGCCCGTCTCGACCGACAGCCAGTTCGTGCTGAACTCCTCGCTCGACATCGAGCCGTCGACGTCCGTCAACCAGTACGTCGACTACTTCGGCACGCGCGTCGCCGCGTTCGACGTGCTGTCGCCGCACTCGGCGCTGTCGATCACCGCGCGCTCGCTCGTCGAGGTGCGTCCGCGGCCGCTGGAGCACATCGACATCACGTGGGACGCGCTGGCGCGCGAGGCGAACCGCTCCATCGAGACCGTCGAGCAGCTCTCGCTCACGAACCGCACCCGCCCGCACGACGAGGTCGCCGAGCTGGCCCGCTCGATCGCCTCGCGGCACGACCACCCCGGCCGCGCCGCCCACGCCATCTCGGTCGCGGTGGGGGATGCCGTCGAGTACATGTACGGGGTCACCGGGGTCCACTCGACCGCGGCCGAGGCGTGGGAGGCCCGCAAGGGCGTCTGCCAGGACATGGCGCACATCACCCTGGGAGCCCTGCGCTCCGTCGGCATCCCGGCACGCTACGTCTCGGGCTACCTGCACCCGCGTCCGTCGGCCGAGGTCGGCGTCGCGGTCACGGGCGAGTCGCACGCCTGGGTCGAGTGGTTCGCGGGGGAGTGGCAGGGCTTCGACCCCACGAACAACATCGAGATCGGCGACCGTCACGTGCTGGTGGGACGCGGGCGCGACTACGGCGACGTTCCGCCGCTGCGGGGCGTGTACGCAGGGCCGTTCAAGAGCAACCTGCACGTGAAGGTGACGATCACGCGCGAGGCGTGACCCCGTCCGCGGCGTCAGGCCGGCGGAGCGTCGGGGTCGAGCGTCTCGAGCGTGTCCTCTTCGGCCGGATTGTCGGCGTCGAGCTGCTCCTCGGTGGTCTCGTCGCCGCCGGTCGGGCTGTCGTCGTGGGGGCTGTTCCCGCCGTCTCGTCGTTCGTCCATGGCTCCACGTTCGCGCCGTGCGCCGCGGCGGCACAGGGCCTTGACGCGGGCGCCCGGCCGTGGACGGGGCGGCGGGCCCGGCCGGGGTACGTTTGCAACTGCAGAAGCCGTCCACGAGGAGAACAATGACGGATGCCCGACCCCCGCGCCGCGCGACGATCGAAGACGTCGCCGCGCGCGCAGGCGTGTCGCGCGCGGCCGTGTCGAAGGTGCTGCGCGACGCCTACGGCGTGAGCGACGCGATGCGCGCGCGGGTGACGGCTGCGATGACGGAGCTGAACTACCGCCCGAGCATCGCGGCGCGCGGCATGCGGGGCCGCACCTACACGATCGGCATCGAGCTGCCGGACCTGTCGAACCAGTTCTTCACACGGATCGTGCGCGGTGCGACGCGCGCGCTGGAGGGCACGCCGTACCAGCTCATCCTCGCCCCGGCCGAGACCGGCACCCGGTACGGCTTCCGCGCCCTGGAGGCGCTCGTCGACCGCCAGGTGGACGGGCTGATCGCGGTGTCGCCACGCGTCGAGGAGAGCGCGCTGGAACGGATCGCGGCATCGGTCCCGCTCGTGATGTTCGGTCGCCTCGACACCTCCGACCGCTACGACGTCGTCGCCGGAGACGACCTGGGCGGTGCGCGGCTCGCGATGCAGCACCTCTTCGGGCTCGGCCACACCCGGATCGCTCACCTGACGCTCATGGAGGAGGACCCGAGCTCACCGTTCCCGCACAGCGGGAGGCTGCGCGAGTATCTGGCCGAGATGACCGCGCGGGGCTACGAGGCCGAGGTCTGGAACGCCGAGGACGGCCAGGACCCCGCGTACGAGGCAACGCGGCGGGCGATCGAGGCCGGAACCCGGGCCACGGCGGTGTTCGCAGCGCACGACGAGCTGGCGTTCGGCGCGATGCGCGCGATCGCCGACGCCGGCGCCGACCTCTCGGTGATCGGCTATGACGACGTCGCTCTGGCATCGCATCCCGCCCTCGGTCTCACGAGCGTCGATCAGCCCGGTGAGCGCATGGGCGCGCGCGCCGTCGAGCTGATCCTGGAGCGCATCGCCGGCCGGACCGCCGCCGTGCACGAGATCTTCGAGGTCGAGCTCAAGCCCCGCACGTCGACGAGGGCGCCGAAGGCCTGACGTCCGCGCCGCGGACCACGGGCCTGCTCGGCTCAGACCCCCGAGACGACCGCGTTGTCGAGCTGGTCGGCGTCGACACCGGGGCGGACGCCCTGGTTCGTCAGCAGCACGTAGGCGACACCGACGGTCGGGTGCACCCAGAACTCGGTGCCCGACCACCCGGCGTGGCCGTACACGTCACGATCGATGAGGCCCGGTGCCCGGGTGCGCAGGTTGAACGTGAAGCCCCAGTCCTGCCCGGAGGCGGCCGGGTACGGGTCGAGCCGCGGGATGCCGTCGGTGAGCGGTCGCCGCATCATGGCGAGCGTCTCGGGCTGCACGGGACCGCCGCGCTCGCCGCGTCCGATGCGCAGCAGCGCCGAACCCAGCGCCAGCAGATCCCCGGCCGTGCCGATGAGGCCGGCGCCGGCGTTGCGGACGCGTGCCAGTCGTGCCATGTCGATGCCGCAGGCGGCGGCATCCACGACCGTGTGGGGGCCAGCGGACGGATCGAGCGTGAACCCCGCACCGCCGAGCTCGGCCGACCACGCCGAGATGTCGGCATCCCACTCCCATCCGGCGATCCGGCGCAGCAGCTCGACGACGCCCTCGAACGCCACCGTCGAGTAGCGCGAGGCCGTGCCGGCGGCGAAGTCGCGTCCGGGTGCGCGCAGGGCGGTGCCGAGCCCGTCGACGGGATCGAGCGGCGGCTCGGGGATGCCGGCGGTGTGGCTCACCAGGTGCCGCAGGCGCACGACGTCGTCGCGGCCGGCACCGAACCCGGGGACCGCGCCGGTCAGGGGCGTCTCGGTCGTCAGCAGCCCCCGCTCGATCGCCCGCGCCGCGGTGAGGCCCGTCAGCACCTTCGTGATGGAGAAGAGCCAGTACGGGTCGTCGATGCGCGCGGGGCGGCCGTCGGTCGCGCCGAACGCGTCGAGCGCCACGATGCCGTCGGCGGTCGCGACACCGAGCACCGCCGTCGGCAACCGGCCGGCCTCGACGTGCCGGCGCGCCCAGTCGCACGCGGCCCCGTAGCCGGTCACGCGTGCGGCTCGTAGCGTTCGGGAGAGGTGGATGCCGCGACCGCGCGCCGCAGGTCCTCCAGCGTCGCGTCGGGTCCGAACCAGCCGTGCGCCCGGGCCTGCACGAGCACGTTGCCGAGCGCAGTGGCCTCGACGGGCCCTGCGAGCACGGGCAGACCCGACCGGTCGGCGGTGGCCTGGCAGAGCAGGCGGTTGAGCGCGCCGCCGCCCACGATGTGGATGACGTCGACGTCGCGTCCGGTCAGGTGTGCGGCCGTGGCTACGGCGTCGGCGAACGCCTGGGCGATGCTCTCGACGATGGCGCGGGCGAACGCGGCACGGGTCGCCGGGACCGCCGTGCCGGACTCGGCGATGAGTGCGCCGATGCGGGCGGGCATGTCTCCCGGCGCCGCGAGGCGGGGATCGTTCGCGTCGAACAGCGGGATGCCGCCGGTCACCACCGCGGCATCGGCCAGCAGGGCGGGCAGATCGATCCGGGCGCCGTCCTCGGTCTCCCACGTGCGCACCGCTTCGCTGAGTAGCCAGAGCCCCGTGACGTTGTGCAGGAACCGCACCCGTCCGTCGACGCCCCCTTCGTTGGTGAAGTTCGCCTCGCGTGCTTCGTCGCTGACGACGGGAGCATCGAGCTC
>NZ_JBQCIP010000012.1:0-31148 GCF_051953575.1 Microbacterium sp. | reverse complement strand
GGTGTCCTTGATCGCCTGCATCATCTTGCGCAGCGACTCACCCATGTCGGAGATGCCCTCGATGGCCTTCTCCAGACCCGTGGTCAGCTCGTTGTACCCCTCACCGAACTTGCCCGACGCGTGCTGCGTCTTGAAGTCGTCGCCCAGCAGCCGGTCCACATCGCTCTTCAGGCGGCGCAGCACGTCGCCGATCTCTTCACGACCCGAGTCGAGCTTGCCCGCCATCGACTCCATCTCGCCATAAGAAGCCTTGAAATCAGCCATGATCCGTCCCTTTGTCAAAATCCACGGACCCGATCGAGCCCACATGCAGGCTAGCCAACCGCCCCCCACCAACCACATGGGGACCATTCCCCATGTGATGCAGTCAGGCCGAGTAAGCCCGCAGCAGCGTTGCGGCGTCGTCGGCGTCGAGCTCGTCGCGCTTCATGAGAGTGAGGATGCCGTCGGCGTACGCCGCGCGTCGGATCATCGCCGCGTCGGCGTCCTCGCCTGCGAGCGCGTCGGCGAGCGCCGCCGCCGTGCCGTCGACGGGAGCCGGGGCCGCCGCTGGAGTGCGGCGGGCGCCGCGCAGGAGGACGGCCGCGATGCCGTAGAGCACGGCAGCCACCACCATCAGCACGATGCCGGCGATGACGGACGGCTGCATCAGGAACGGGTCATCGGCCACCCGAAGGCACGCGACGACGACGCCCACGAGCACCCAGATCGCCAGGATGATCGGCACCGCCGCCCCGACGAGCGGCCGCGACACGCGACGCACGTACACCAGCCCGACGATGGACATCACCAGCGAGACGATGCCGGACAGCAGGGCGATCTGATCGAGGTCGGAGACGAAGCCGCCACCCGCACGGGCCGGCAGGATCGCGGCCGGCGCGAGCAGCGCCACGATCAGCAGGATCACGAACCAGGCGACGTGCCCGCGGCTGCCCATGGTCTCCGCGCCGTGGGAGGCCGGGCGCGGAGCCGACGCGGCTGCCGCCATCGTCTGCCGCGTCGCCGCCTGCACGTCGTTGCGGTAGCGCGCGTAGGCGGCCGTGACCCGCGTCCGCGCGTCGCCGTCCGCGGCCGCCGACTGCAGCTCCCACGCGATCGCGGGGATGGTGAGCCGCCCGGCGTCGAGTTCGGCGGCGCGCCTGCGCACCCGCGATCGGCGGTCACCTCCCCTCGTGCCGATACCGGCGTACGCCGCCGCGACATCGGGCGTCGCCGCCACGAGCTCGTTCCACTCCTCAGTCGCGCCCACCGACGACTCCTCCTCCTATGAACTGCAGATCGCCCACGAGGGCGTCGAAATCCGGCAGCGCGACGCCGATGGCGGCGAGATCCGCGTCGATCAGCTCGACGAGCGTCGTGCCCTCGTCGCGCATCCGCACGGCGCGGACCACGCCCATGGCGGCACGCTGATCCTGGTCGCCTTCAGCAACGATGTACGCGCTGCGCCAGGCTCCCGCCACGCCGTCGATCGCCTCGATGACGGGGGCGGTCACGCGCGCGTCATCGGTGCGCAGCAGTTCCAGGACCCGCTCCTGCGGAACGACCTCGTCCACGTCGATAACGTGGACGATCGCCTCGAACCCGCCCTGCACGGGGAAGTACCAGAAGCGCCGCGTTGCCGGCCAGTCCGATTCGGCCAGCAGGCGCGCCCGCTCCGCGAGCCCCTCGCGCTCTTCCGGACGGAGCGCGGCCTCTTCGGCGATGTCGTGGGCCCACGCCGCGGCATCGGGCCACCCGGCGAAGGGGAAGAACAGCGGAACCTCGATCCACAGCTCGGGGTCGTAATCGGGGCCTTCGTCGGGCGCCTCTTCGACCCTCACCGGGCCGACCATGTGAAAGTGCCCATGATGGCATCCAACAGGACGAGCACGTCCTCGGCAAAGTCGCTCTCGGCCTCACCGGGGGCGTACAGCAGCGACCCGCTCACCACGGCGGGCGTCCGGCGCGAGCCGCGCGGGGCCTCGAAGAGATAGCTCACGGTGCGTGATCCCGCGTCCTCGCCTCCCTCGCCGGGCAGGCCGCTGCGCCGTTGCTCCCAGCGCCACACCTCGAGGCCGTCCTCATCGCGTCCGCGCGCGAAGACCACAGACTTCGCCTCGACGCGCTGCGCGAACTCCTCCAACCGGTCGGGCGACCGCACGGGAGCCGGCGCGACCGTGATCGACGCAGGGATCACGATGTCGTCGACGGGCGCCACGGGAAGATAGCAGGCGACGGCCTTCTGGCGTCGCAGCTCGGTGAAACCGGCGCGCACGAACTGGCGCACCGCCATCGTCTCGGCGGGCGTGCTGCGTTCGCGCAGGACGGCCATCATGTTGTCCGTCAGCCGGCGCTCCGCTTCGGCGTCGACACCGAAGCGCGCCCAGCCCGGCGGCAGCACGACCGAGAACTCGAGTTCGGACTCCTGGTTCGCCGCCAGTTCGGCACGGAGATCATCCACCACGGCATTCAGTATTTCTCACGCGCATCGCCGTAACCCGGGATGAGCGAGAACACCGGGTCGAGTCCGGCCGTGAAACCGCCCACGTTGAAGGCCGACTGGACCCCGCTCGGCATGACGGTCGTCGCCCGCGACGAGCGCAGCCAGGCCGACATGCCGCGCACCTGCCCCGACGCGCCCGAGGTGAGGTCTGCCACGAACTGGGGGAAGTCGCCGTAGCTGCGGTGTCCGCCGCGGATGGAGTTCCACACCCACCTGGCGTTGACGGTGCGGCCTCCGAGGATCTCGGCCGTGCGCTGCTGCGCCCACTGCTGTGCGCCGCGGCGGCCGCCCGGGCCGGTGAAGGTGCGGTTCAGCGACTCCCAGAGCGTGCGCCGGCCGTGGCTCATCGCGTTGATCGCGGTACCGGGCCGCAGGCGGCCGGCGAGGTTGCTGAACATGCGCACGGGGGTCCCACCTGCCCGCAGGGCACCCGCGATCGGCTTGACGAACGGGATGAGCCCGACGATGTCGAACGCGATGTCGCTCCACGACGCTCGCCCCTTCGTCATCAGGTAGATGTGCCCGACGAGGCTGATGACGGTCAGGATGGCGACCGCCGCGAGCAGGACGGCAGCGAGCGGCGCCGCGACGAAGATGGCGATGATCGCCAGCGCCATCGCGGCCCACCCGACCGCCTCGATGAAGACGTCGATGGCGTCGTCCCACCAGCTGTCGTTGTTGTCGGCCTGGGCGATCGCGGATTCGATGCCCGTCACCGCCGCCTCGTACGCGTCGGACCAGTGGCCGAAGGCGCGCTCGAACTGCGGCCACAGCTCGTCGAGACGGCCCTGCGCCGCCGACACCGCCCCCTGCGCGTCCGACACCTCGCTGGCCGCGGCCTGGCGCTGCGCCTCGGTGGGCTCGTCCTCCCAGATCCAGACGCGGTCCAGGTCGCGCTGCGCGTCCTGCGCGTCGGCGAGCGTCGCCTGGCCGGCGCGGCGGTCGTCCTCGGCATCCTGAATCTTGGGGACCAGCGGCGTGATCAGCCGCTGCGCCTCGGCGAGCGCCGTCGCGTATGTGCGCAGCGTGCTGCCCGTCTTGGAGTACCGCTCTCCCGCCTTGCTGAGATCGGCGTGGACGTCGCCGGCCTCTTCGCGCACCTTGTCGACGGCATCCGAGATCTGCGTCCTGCCCTCGCTGATGCGTGCCAGGGACTTCGCCGCGGACGTCATCGTGGCGCCGAGCGTCTCGAGACGCTGACCCCCCGTCTGGATCGTGCCCGCCTCGCCGTCGAGCAGTTGCAGGCGGTAGTGGTGCGCGGGCGAGTACAGGGGCGCGTCGTACGCATACGGGTACGTCATGGTGTCTCTTCCGTTCAGACCGGGGTGTTGTCGCGGCCGGAGTTCGCGAGCTGGTCGCGCTGCGCGTCGGACATCTGGGTCGCCAGGTCGGTGTCGAGCTTGAGGAATCCGTCGATGATCCCCTGCAGGTGGTCGCGCACGCCGGTGAGCGACTCCTTCAGCTTGTCGCGGTTGTCGTTCCAGTCGCCCTCGAAGTCATCGACGCGGTCGCGGAGCGACCCGCGGCCGTCCGGGCGCCCGATCGCGCCCTCGATCTCGTCCGTGTTGTCCGCGGCGTGCTCGAACTCGGAGATCGCCGCAGACAGCCCCGCTGTGACCTCTTCGAGATCCTCCATGTTCAACCAGACCCGGTCGGCCATCGCTGTTCTCCTCCTCGTGCGGGTCGTCGCCGTGGTCCGCGAAAGTCCGGACCGGCGAGATCCTCAGCCAGGCTAGCCAACGGCCGCCGAGCGGCACATGGGGACCATTCCCCATGTGGAGAACATCACCCGACCAGCGGGAGCTGCACCGTGACGAACCGCCCGTTCTCGACGAAGAGCCCGCGCCCGGCCGGGAACTCGTGCCGCTGCACCTTCGGGAACGGCACCTTGAAGAGCGACTCGCCGTCGTAGCTCTCGGGGCGCAGCGCAATGCCATGCCTCCCCGCCTTCAGCTCGCCGATCAGCCCGTACCCGCCCGAGAGCTGCGTCACGTCGCCGTCCGCGATGAGGAAGTGGTCGCTGCGGTTGACCGCCTGGAACAGCTCCTTCAGCGGTCGCTCGGCGTCGGTGTCGCCGAACTCGGTGATGTTCTCGACCACGATCACGATGCGGCTCGACACGGTCTCGTCGGCGACGATGTCCTTCAGCTCCTTGGCGAGCGTCCGGGCATCCTCGATGCCGATCGCCGAGCGGCGCCAGGGGGCCTCGTCGCGCAGCACGGCGCGGCGACCGCCGAAGTGGAACAGCTCCACCTTCGGGTCGAACCGCTGCAGAGCCCGCACGATGCCGCGCACCGCCGTCGTCTTGCCCGACTGCGGCGGACCGGCCACCACGAACGTGCCGACCGGCTCGAAGCCCTTGGGACCCAACGTGTCGTCGCCGATGCCGAGCACGGGCAGCGCGTCGATGCTCGCGGGCAGGGCGGCGGCATCCAGCTCCGTCGGAAGCGAGCCGATGTTGCGTGCCTCGACGGCGCCGGCGGCCCGGAGCGCGGCGGCGAACTGCGCGGCGGCGGCGTTCTGCTCCGCCACGTTCGTGGTGCCGCCGATGACCGCGATCTGGGTCTCGAGGCCGTCGACGATCGCGCGCCCGGGCACGCTGCGCTCGTTGAGGACGTCCTTCGGCACGCCGAGGATCGAGTACGCGCCCTCGTCCGACATCCGCAGCACGACGCGCTTCGTCACGTTCGCGCTCACCGCGGTCGGCACCGCGCCGTAGCGGTCCGCGGTGGCGACGACGTGGACGCCGAGCGGGCGTCCCTCGCCGAGGATGCGCATGAAGATGGCGTAGTAGGCCGCACGCGCAGACGTCGTCTCCCAGTCCTGCTTGAAGACGCCGAAGCCGTCGAGGAGCAGGATGATGCGCGGTTCGCTGGTGTCGCCGGTGATCGTGCGGTACTCCGTGAGCGACGCGGCCCCGGCCTCGGAGAACCGCTTGCCGCGGTCGTCGAGCATCTGCCGGAGCGTGCGCAGCAGGCGCTGCACGCGTTCGACGTCGTCGCCCGAGACCACCGAGCCCACCTGCGGCATCGTCTCGAGTGAGCGCAGCGCGCCCGTGCCGAAGTCGATGCCGTAGACCGCGACGCGACCCGACTGCGGACGCGCGCCCGCAGCGATGCCGATGGAGCGCAGCGTCGCCGACTTGCCGGCGCCGCTCGTGCCGTAGACGAGCATGTGGCCGTCGGTGTCGGGGCTGAAGAACACGGCCTCCTGCAGCTGACGCTGCGGGATGTCGGCGAGGCCCAGCGGGATGCTGTCGTCGCCCGCCATCGGCAGATCGCGCAGGTCGATCGTCGCGGCCAGGTCGTCGAGCCACGGGCGACGGGGCGCCGGGATGCCGGCATCCGCCGCCGCAGCGACCAGATTCGCGACCAGCCGCTTCTGGTCGTTCGGGCCGAGGTCCTCGTCGTGGGTCTCGGACTCGCCCTCGCCGTCGCTCTCCCACAGCGTGACCGAGCCGAAGCGCAGCTCGGCGACGCGCACCTGGGCGCGGTCGGGCTCGTCGGTGGTCCAGCCGCCGGCGTACCCGGACTGGAACGGCACGAGACGGCCCGGACCGGTCTTGGCGATGCCGCGACCGGGCAGCGACGGGTCGAAGGTCGACGCGACGGCATCCCCGACGACGTCGTTCGAGTCGGCGGCGTCGGCCATGCGCAGCGCCACGCGCAGGTTGGTGTTGGCGCGGAGGTTGTCTTTGATGACTCCGGCGGGCCGCTGGGTGGCCATGATGAGGTGGATGCCGAGAGACCGGCCGCGCTGGGCGATGTCGACGACGCCGTCCACGAACTCGGGCACCTCGGTGGCGAGCGCGGCGAACTCGTCGATCACGAGGATGAGCGCCGGCGGCGTGTCGGGATCCTGCCGCTTCTCCAGCTCCAGCAGGTCCTTCGCCTTCTTGCGGTTGAAGAGGTGCTCGCGGTGGTGCAGCTCGGCGCGCAGACTCGTGAGCGCACGGCGCACCAGATGGGGCGACAGGTCGGTGACGAGGCCCACCGTGTGGGGCAGGTCGACGCAGTCGGCGAACGCCGAGCCGCCCTTGTAGTCCACGAACAGGAACGTCACGCGGTCGGGACTGTACTCGGCTGCCATGCCCAGCACCCACGCCTGCAGGAACTCGGACTTGCCCGAACCCGTCGTGCCGCCCACGAGCGCGTGCGGACCCTGCGTGCGCAGGTCGAGCGACATCGCGTCGGGGCTCCCCTGGCCGATGTAGGCCTTGAGCGTGCCGGCCCGCTTGAGCCGCGGGCGAGGACCGCGCGTGCGGTCGACGATCGAGTTGTTCTGCCGCCACCGCTCGATCGCGGCCTGCGGCTCGGCCGCCATGTCGGTGCCGATCAGTCGCAGCATCGAGACGCTGGCGGGCAGGTCGGACGAGTCCGCGGCGACCGAGCTGGAGTCGACGACGGGAGCGAGGCGCTTGGCGAAGATCTCGGCGTACCCGCGCGAGACGCCCTCGATCTGCACGGCGCGGGCGCGTTCACCGGCGCGGACCCAGCCGACCATCGCATCGTCGAGACCGTTCGAGACGTCGATGAACGTGCGGCACGCGGCCGGCAGCGACTCGACGGTCGGGGCGACGAAGATCGTGTAGACGCCGGCATCCGGTCCGCGTTCGATCACCTGCGTGAGGCGCGGACGGTCGATGGGCGCATCGTGCGTGGCGAAGAGCACGAGCGACACGTCGCTCACGTCGGAGGCGTCGCGCCCCTCCCCCACGCTCTTGCCGAGCGCCATGGACTTCTCGCTCTCGGGCACCGGACCGCGGCGCGTGGCCGAGCCCGACAGCCGCTCCAGGATCGCCTCTTCGAGGCCGTTGAGCAGCGCCGTGCCCGCCGACTGGCTGTCGGCGAGTGCCATCTCGGCGAACGGCGAACGCGGGCTGGTGGTGTGCGGCAGCCACTTCATCCACTCCATGTCGCCCGTCCACGCGGGGTCGATGATCGCGGCGGTGACGACCTCGTTCGGCGCGTGCAGGCCGAACAGCTGCACGCCGAGCCCCCGCACGACGTCCGCCGCGAGCTCGCGCGGACCTGCGATGCCGATGGCGCCGGCCGAGGGCAGCAGCTCGATCGCGGGCACGTCGTCGATCTGCGCGAAGCGTTCGCGGAGGCCCCGCACCTGCTGCGCGTACTGCGCGATGCCGCGCTGCTCGTTGGGCTCCTGCACGGTGTTGCGACTGTCGGCGGTACCGACCCCCAGGCGCAGCCCGAGGAAGTTCCAGTGCTCGGGGCGGCGGGTCCACAGCAGGGGGCCGAGCGACATCGCGTTCTCGTAGATCGTCGCCGTGGCGGGCGCCTCGGCCCGACGGCGCTCGCGTTCGAGCCGCTCCTCCTCTTCGAGCGACGCCTCGAGCTCGTCGATCTGCGTCTCGAACGTGTCGATCTCCAGTTCGAGCTTCTTGCCCTGCTGGGTGCGCTGCCCGATGAAGTTGCCCAGCATCATGAGCGGCGCCATCACGACGATGAGCAGCGACGTGGCGCGCCCGGTGAACGCGAACATGCCGAGGCCCAGCAGCACCGGCGCCATGATCATCGGCCACGGGAAGATGCGCGGGTCGGCTTCGTTCGGGATGATCGGATGCCGGAACTCGCGGCCCGCGTAGCGGTCCTCGACACGCGGCGACCGGTTGAACATCAGCGCCCCGCCGCGCTCGAGCACGAGCGAGTCGTCGGTCTGCACGCGCGGAGCGAGCGCGAACGACACCTCGGTGGAGCCGATCGTGATGCGCTGACCGGGCAGCACGCGCACCCGCTGCACGAGACCGCCGTCGACGATGAGCCCGTTGGCCGAATTGAGGTCGATGAGGTCGATGCCCTGGTCCACGTCGACGCGGGCGTGGCGCTTCGACACCTGCGGGTCGTCCAGCAGCACCTGTGCGGGCGCGACACGGCCGATGACGCTCGACCCCGCGGGGAGCGGGATCGTCCGGCCGGCGTCCGGCCCGTTGTGGATGCGCATGACGGCTGCGGTCGCCGCGGCATCCGTCCCCGTGGCCAGTGCGGGCACGACGGAGGCGTCGAAGCCCGAGCCGATGGGGGCATCGCCGATGGGCATGGCGGGGTTCAGGTGGACGGGCTGGCCGGCGGGCGGGGCCACCAGCAGAGTCGGCACCTCGCTCGCGTTGACGCTGCCCGGCGCTGCGAGCGCGTCGCCCTCGGCCAGCGCACGCGCGACGTCCTGCACGGTCGCCGTCGCGTCGGCGGTGACCAGCACGTCGACGGAGGATCCCACGCCTCGACGCAGGCTCAGCTTCAGCTTCACGAGTCGGCACCTCTCGCCACGAGTTCGAACGACCTTCCGCCCACCTGCACGGACCACCCGACCGGGACGCGCGCCGCCTGGTCGGCAGGCACGTCGACGACATCACCGCCGGGCGACACCAGCTGCGTGCCGTTGCGGGAGCCGCGGTCGGCGACCCACAGGCCCTCGGCGTCCTGTCCGAACGCCGCGTGGGTCTTCGACATGAGCCGCTGCGGGTCTTCGAGCCGCACGAGCGCCTCGACCTGCTCGCCGGCAGCGGGCTCGGGGTCGCGGCCGATGAGACCGCGCGCCGGCACCCGCAGGATCGACCCGTCGTCGAACCGGATCATCGCCTGGGCGCGGCGAGAGCCGACGGGCCCGGTGGCGGGAGCGGCTGGGGCTGCGGCAGGGGCCGCGGCCGCGGCCTGCGGAGCGGCCGGTGCGGCGGCCGATCGCGGCGAGTCGCCAGAAACCGGGGTCCGGGTGTCCGATCTTGGCGAGTCGCCAGAAACCGCGACGGGCCCGGCTGCCGCTGGTCTCGGCGAGTCGCCGGAGACCGCGGCTGATGCGGCCGGTCTTGGCGAGTCGCCAGAGACAGCGGGCGCTGCCGCCGCGGCGGTCACACCGGGGGCGCCGGTCACGAGGCCCGTCGCGGCGTGGGCGGCGGCGGCGACTCCCGGCACCTGGGCGATGACGCTCGCGTCGATGCCGTCGGCGACGGCCTCCCACTGGGCGCCGGTGCTGCCGGGGCCGACGACTCCGGCGCGCGAGCGGGCGCCGGGGATGCGCAGCGCGGTGGCCGCATCGGCGTCGCTCGCCATCGACGGCAGGTCCTCGCTCTGCTCGGGACGGCCCGCCGCGGCGCGGCGCGCGTGGCGCAGCGCCTTGGCGTCGAACGGGTCGAGGCCGGCGCGAGCGTCGATCACCCAGCATCCGCCGACACGGTCCAGGATGCTGCGCCCCCGCTGCTGCGGATCCCACAGGCCCGACGCGAACATCACCGCCGGACCGACGACCGGCACGACACTGCTCGCCCACAGCACGAGCGCACGCAGCACGACGCGCCAGAAGCCCGCCGGGCCGAGATCGGCGGCGGAGATCGACCGCAGCCGCATCGAGGCCTTGCCTGCCGTGACACCGCGGCGCCCGTGCAGCACCAGCTGGAGCAGGCCGAACAGCAGCGGCAGGACCGCACCGACGACGATGAGCAGCACACCCACGAACGACCTGTCGCCGAGTGTGAGCATGACGGCGCCGACGACGGCGGGGGATGCGAGCAGCAGCCAGATCGCCGCGTCGATGGCGAAGGCGAGCGAGCGGATTCCCTGCCCCGCCGACACGATGCCGAGCGCGGCGGCCTCGTCGAGGCCGGAGGTGTGGGGAGTCGGGGGCGGGACGGATGCGGGGAGGGTCATCGGAATCCTCGGGGTCAGGTCAGCAGCAGCACGAGCGCGACGACGGCGCCGACGATCACCACGACGGCCACGGCTGCGGCGATCAGCAGACGGCGGCGGTCGCGGCGGCGGCGTGACACGGCGCCGTCGGGGGCAGGGGCCAGGGTGGCGGATGCCGGCGGCGCGACCGGAGCCCGGCTCGCCACCACAGGCCCGGACGAACGCGGGGCCCGGCGGTCGGACACGTCCTCACCGGGCACGTAGGCGGTCCGGCGGGTCGCGGCGGGCGAGGCTTCGGGTCCCGCCGGCGGAGTCGACGGCGACGCGCGGCGCACCGAGCGCAGCACGGTCTCGTCGGTGCGGTCCTCGATCGTGGTCCCGCCCGTCGTGCGACTGTCGGACGGTGCGGAGGTGCCCGGGAACGGCTCGGGCGTCGCCCGGCGGTGCGCGGCGACCGATGTCGCGTCGAGGTCGTCGGGCTCAGCGGGCTGCGTGCGCCGGGGCGCCGCGATCACGGTGAGATCGTCGAGCTCCTCGGGCTCCGGTGCCGGCGCAGGCGCCCGGCGTGTCGACAGCACCGTGTGCTCGTCGAGCTCCTCGGACACCGGCGCAGAGGCCCGGCGCGTCGACAGCGCGGTCCGGTCGCCGGGTTCCCCGCCGCGCCGCGTCGACAGGACCGTGTGCTCGTCCAGATCGTCGACCGACGCTTCCGGGCCGCCGTGCGGCCTCCGCCGCGTGGCGAGCACGGTCGCGTCGTCGACGTCATCGACCTGCCGGCGTCGGCTCGAGAGCACCGTCGCCTCTTCCGGAAGGTCCGCGGCGTCCGCCGACGACGCGGCCGGCGTCGGCTCGTCGTCGGATGGACCCACGATCACCCGTCGCTCCGCTGCAGCCGGACCTCGGCGTCGCCGAGCAGGAAGCGGTCACCCGCCTCCACCTCGACACCGGGGGTCGCCTCGACCTCGGTCCCCATCACGGTCGCGAACAGCACGCCGTTGGTCGAGTCGAGGTCGACGACGTACCAGCGGTCTTCACGCAGCTGCAGCCGGGCGTGCGTCTTCGAGACCGTGCCGTCCTGGATGGGGACGAGCTGGGCGTTCGGGAACGCGGCGTCGGCGGACGGTCGGCGTCCGAGGATGACGACGTCGGAGGTGAGCGCGACCGGGTCTCCGGTCGGGGGCAGCAGCGTCCAGTCGCTGCGCTTGCGACGAGCGATGACGGTCTCGTCGAACACGTCCTGGTCGTCGTCTTCGTCGGCGATCTCAGGGCGGCTGTGCTGCGCCGAGACCGACGAGCGCGCCGAGAACGGGATGCCGGCCCCGGCGACGCCGGCGACCGCCGACACCGGGCCCGACGCCTCGGGGAACGCATCGGCCTCGGGCATCGGGGAGTGCGCGGGCGCCCACGGCTCGCGGTCCTCGCCGGTGATGGCGGGCAGGGGCACGTCGGTCACCGGCGGGCGCGTGATGCCCTCGCCGGGCGTGATCGGCGACGACGGCTTCGGCGCGTACACCTCGGGCTTCTCGTACCCCGCGGGGAATGCAGGGATGGCGTCGGGGCCTCCGGCGGGCACGGCCGAGATCGGCGCGGGCGCACCGGGGAACGCGCCGGTCACCTCGGAGCCGTGGTCGGTGGTATCGAGACCGAACGCCTGCCACGGGTCGCTGTCGTCGGCGGGGGCCGCGGACGCATCGCCCGGGACCGCAGGCCGCACCTGTCCCGCAGCGGGCGCGGGCGCTCCGTCGAGGGCCGCCTCGGCGGCGGCTGCCGACACGGGGCGCCCCGGGAGCGGCGGCGGCGTCCAGCCGCCCGGCGGGGGGACGACGACGGGTGCGGACGGAACCTCCGGCGCCGCGGGCGCGGCGGGGGCGGGAGCCGCGGGCGCTGCGGCAGGTGCAGCAGCGGAGACGGCGGGAGCGGGAATGGTCTCGGGGACCGCGGGCGCGGCCGGAGCGACGGGCGGCGCAGCCGCAGGCGGCGGCGCGAAGCCGCTCACAGCGGGATCCGCTGCGCCGGGCGCGGGGAACGCGGCGGGCGCGCCCGTACGCGAGACCGGGGTGGGGAACGGCGGCAGCGGGGGAAGGCCCGCCGCTTCTTCGGCGGTCCGGCGGGACGGCGTGGCAGCCACTTCGCGCCCCACCCAGCGGGCGCTCCCCCAGCCGATCACCGAGGCCCAGATCGGGAAGAACAGCACGCCGAGGACCGTCATGCCGATGCCGTAGCCGAACGCGACGCTCACGCGGTACACGGCGAAGGCGAACACCACGACGAACACGAAGGCGCCCAGCACGGGGAAGAGGACGACCAGCAGCCACCAGCCCGACAGCCCGGCGAGCTGCAGCAGCACGACGGTGTTGAGGATCGGCACCCAGGCCTTCCACGACTCGACACCGGACTTGCGGAACACCGCGGACAGCGCGAGCGCGATCCAGACGTAGACGGCCGCGCTGAGCAGCAGACTGATCAGCGACCCGACGAGGGCGGCGGTGGGATCGGTGGCGTTCATGGCGTGGGACGCACGGGCTCGGCCCGTCGTCTCCCCCTTTCGGCAAGTCGGGCCTGATCTGCGGATCGGGCGCGGGCACCCGCTTCGGGTGTCAGCGGGCGGAGCAACGATCTCAACGATACGGTCGCACGCGCCGCACGCCAGAACCCAGTTTCTCGGCGGAGTTCGCGGCGCTCGGCCTCGACGGCGCTCCAGTAGCGTTCCGCGTCGGCATCCGACATCGCGGCGGGCGAGAAGACTGCGCGGTCCGCCTCGCGCGCGAGATCGGACCCGGCAGGGGTCGCGAACGACGCGGCGAGCTCGCTGCGCGTCAGTGTGCGCGGGGCGGCGCGGCCGCTGTCGATCGCCGCGTCGACATACTCGTCCCACCCGCCGGCGACACGCGTGGCAGGCGCTCCGGTGCGCCGACGGCGCCGACGGCGAGAGGCCTTCGCCCACAGGATCGCGAGGAACGGGCCGAAGGCGAGCAGCAGCACCAGCAGCGAGATGCCTCCGATGCGCAGGATCGGCCACAGCCACGCCAGGTCGAGCGCGGTCTGCTGCTCGTCCTGGTCGTCGGATGCCGAATCCTCCTGCGTCGGGTCGGGCGGAACGACCTCCTGCACCGTGTCGGGGCGCACCTCGGTGACGTTCTCGGGGTCGCGCTGCTCGGTCACGTCGAGGCTGGGGCTCTGGGCGTACTGCGGCGTCACGTCGATCGCCGTCCAGACGCCGTCCGCCGACTGCACCTCGGTCCACGCGGTGAGGTCCTCGGCACGGCAGGCGCCGTCATCGCAGGCCGACAGCCCCGGCTCCGCCGTCGACAGGCGCGCCCCCAGCACGACGCGCGACGGGAAGCCGAGCTCGCGCGCCATCAGGGCGACCGCGACGGCGAACTGCTCGTCGTCGCCGATCGCGGCGACGTAGTTGCCCGTCGCGGCGGCGCGCGGATCGCTCTCGCGCTCCAGCAGCCGCGAGAACATCGTGTCGATGCGCGCGAGGGAGTGGCCGGATGCGCTCGGCTGGAACGCGTAGTCGCCGAGCGCCTGTGTCCACACCGGCGCGCTCTCGCCCTCGCTGAGCCCGTGGCTCAGATAGCCGCGCTCACGCAGCAGCTTCACGAGACCGGCGAGCTCTGCGCCGCCCGACCCCTCGGCATGCTGGTCCATCCACGCCCGAAGGCTGTCGGGCGCCGAGACGCCGCCGGTGCTTCCCGGCGCAGAGAGGCCTTCGAGCTCCTCGGTCGCCGGCGACACCGCGTGCACCACGTATCCGTCGCCGGCAGCGAGCCCGCCGCCGGCGGTCTGCACGCCGGCGTCCGCCGACGCGTTGTAGTAGAAGCGGTCGGCGAGCGACGCGGCCCGGTCCCCCTCGAAGTCCACCGACCGCAGGCGGCCGGCTGTCGGCATCCAGATCTCGTCCCACGTGCCGATCTTCACCGTGAGGGCGACGTCCTCGCCCTCACCCGCGTCCAGGGTCGACGGCACGCGGACGAAGCGGCCGGCATCGACGGCGCCCTCGCCGCCCGAGCGGAACACCTCGCCGTCATAGGCGTCCAGCGTCGCGATGCGCACCCGCTCGGGCAGGCTGCCCGACGCGGCCGAGACGGTGAACAGCACGTCGCCCGCCCGGTCGTCCGCGAACAGGGACCGGTACTGCGCGAGCGGGCTCACCTCAGCCGACAGGTCGATGTCGGGTCCGACGGCCGAGCGCAGCACATCGCGGTCGGCGCCCCGCGCCGCGTACGGCACGACGGCGATCGCGACGACGAGGGCGCCCACGACCATGCCGGTGCCCAGCACGGTGCGGCGGCGGTCGGCCGCCGTCGGCTTGCGCGAGATGCGCACCCCGCTGGATGCCGCGGCCCGCTGCAGGGCGCGGATGCGCTGGTCGTGGGTGCGCCACGCGAGCCACAGCAGGCACGCGAGCAGCCCCGAGGCGCCGACGACGGTCTCGACCGGGGCGTACAGGGCGACCGGTCCGAGGTGCCACGGCGCGCTCACCGAGGTGCGCCCGAAGAACAGGCCGAACGACACCATGCCCAGCGCGACCGGCACCGCGATGTAGGCGGCGCGGTCCTCGCGCCACGCCAGCAGCAGCACGAGGCACGTGCCGACGAGGAACGCCACGAGCGCCGGCACCAGCAGGTTGCGGTACGAGCCGACGGGCAGTTCGACGGTGACGAGATCCTTCCAGGCGAACACCAGGCCGTTGGCCAGTTCGGCGAGTCCGCGCATCAGGTCGGCCAGGCCGCCCAGGCGCGCGGGCACGGCGAGCGGCACGCCCACCAGCAGCACGGTCACCGCGAGCACGCCCGCGACGATCGCGGCGTTCCAGCGCCGCCACCACGCGACGGCGGCGATGGCGCCGCCCAGGGCGGAGCCGACGCCGACCAGCAGCACGAAGCTCGCCGACCGGTAGATCGGCCACGCCGCGACCGCGGCCACGACGACGATCACGACCGCGAACACCGCGCCTGCGGCGATGCGCGGCACGAACCGTCCGGCGCGCGAGGCCTTCGCCGCCCCCGCGGCGGGGGCGGCGGCATCCGGCTTCCCGACGACGGGCACGGCGCCGCTCACGACGTCGCTCCCCGCAGGAGCAGGCCGGCCAGGTCTTCGAGCGTGCCGACGGTCAGCACCGTCATCCCCGATACGGGCTGCATGCGCGGGTGCGCCCGCTCGTCGCAGATGAGGCCGACGACCTCGGTGTCGGCGGGGAAGGCGAGCGCCGCCTGCTGCAGCCGGGTGAGGGGCACGCGCGAGCCCACCACGACGAACGCGATCGACAGGCGCTCGGCGGACTCGGCGGTCAGGCGGCACACGTCGCCCACGGGCATCGTGCTGTCGAGCAGGTCGACGCCGCTGAACCCGTCGAGCATCGGGCGGGGCGCCGCCGACGGGATGTGGCGGATCGCGCGCAGCCGGCCGCGCACCACGCGCGGGATCTCGGAGCCCACGACGATCTGCACGTCACGCGCGTCGTGCACCGCGCGCAGACCGAGCGACGCGGCGCACGACACCGCCAGCTCGAACTCGTCGGCGTCGGCGTACTCGGCCTCGGCGACCCCCAGCACGACGGCCATGCGGGACCGGCGGGACTCCTCGTACTGGCGCACCATCAGGCGCCCGGTCTTGGCGGTCGACTTCCAGTGGATCTGCCGGCGCGGATCGCCCGGCGCGTATTCGCGGATCGCGTGGAACGACATGTCGGCGTCGACGAGGCGCCGCGTCGGACTGCCCTCGAGGTCGCGGATGAGCCCGGCGCTCGTCGAGGGCAGCGCCGTCGTACGCGGGTGCACGTACACCTCGTGCACGTCCTCGAACGCATGCTCGCGACGCAGCAGCCCGATGGGGTCGCTGCGGACCGTCGTCGCCGGCCCGACGGTGACGATCCCGCGGCGCATGCCCGGGATGTCCAGCGGCTGCGCGATGTGATGCCCGGGGCGCAGCAGCGGCACGCCGAACTCGACGAGACCCGCGCCGACCGGGATGTCGATACGCCCGGGCAGCGACAGCCGGTGCCCGTCGTTGCGGACCACGATCTCGCCGGCGACGTCGTCACCGGCCACCACGCGCTCGTGGGTGAGGGTCAGGTCGACGTCGTACGAGCGCGCGCCGAAGAGGAACGGGATCGCCGCCACGAGCAGGAGAAGGGATGCCGCGCCCGCGACCATCCACTCGACCCAGCCGAACAGCATCCCGAGCACGAGGCCGACGGTCGCCGCGAACGCGACGAGCGCGCCCGCGGGGCGGATGGTCTCGGCGGCCCAGTCGGCCGCGGTGCGGATGCCCGAGCCGGTGGCACGCCACGCGCCCGCCCCCCACACGGCCGCGCGCACGAACGCGCGCGAGCGCCGCGAACGGCCCGTGTCGAACGCGGTGCTCGTCGAGGTGACGTGCGTGCGCCCGGACGTGCCGGTGGAGTGGACGGTGCGGGTGAGCCGCGACTCTTCGAGCGTCATACGGTCTCGCGTCGTGAGGGCGGGGCCACGTCGAGCAGCACCTGCCCGACCACGGTCTCTTGCGTGACGCCGTCGAACTCGGCCTCGGGGTGCAGGATCAGGCGGTGCGACAGCACCGGCACCGCGAGCGCCTTGACGTCGTCGGGCGTGGCGTAGGTGCGCGCCTGCGACGCGGCGCGGGTGCGGACCGCGCGGGTGAGCGCGAGCGCGCCCCGGATGCTGACGCCCAGGCGCACCTCGTCGGCGGTGCGGGTGCCGTCGACGAGGCGTGCGATGTAGTCGAGCACGAGGGCGTCGACGTAGACCTGCGCGCCGAGGTCCGCCATGCCCACGAGCGCCTGCGGCGTGATGATGGGCGTGAGCTCCGCGGTCGCGACGGCGGCTCCGTCGAGGATGCGGACGGTCGCCGCGTGGTCGGGGTAGCCGAGCGACGTGCGCATCATGAAGCGGTCGAGCTGCGCCTCGGGGAGGCGGTACGTGCCGGCCTGCTCCACCGGGTTCTGGGTGGCCAGCACGAGGAACGGCACACCCACCGGACGCGAGACGCCGTCGATGGTGACGCGTCCCTCCTCCATGACCTCCAGCAGCGCCGACTGCGTCTTCGGGCTGGCGCGGTTGATCTCGTCGGCCAGCACGATGTTGGCGAAGATCGGGCCGGCGTGGAACTCGAAGACGCCCTCCTTCTGGTCGTAGACGCTCAGACCCGTGATGTCGGACGGCAGCAGGTCGGGGGTGAACTGGATCCGCGTGTTCGTGCCCTGCACCGACTGCCCCATGGCGCGGGCGAGCGACGTCTTCCCCGTGCCGGGGACGTCCTCCAGCAGCACGTGCCCGTCGCTCAGCATGGCGGTGAGCACCAGCTCCACGACGTGGCGCTTGCCGAGCACCGCGCGCTCGACGTTGTCGGCGATCTGGCCGAACGTCTGCGCGAACCAGTCGGCCTGCTCCTGCGTGATGGTCATGAAAGTTCCTTGGGGTTCGGGGAGGGAGAGGGGATGCCGTCACCTGCGCGATGCGGCGGTCCGGGTTCAGGGGGCCGCTGCCGACCCGGCTCCGCTAGGGCGCACGGTCGCTCATCCAGCTCACGCCGTTCCAGTAGGCCTCGGACGAGTCGCCGAGCACCACGTACTGCCCGGGCGTCCACGGCGTCGTGGTCTGTCCGAGGCTCCCGAGCGAGCGCAGTTCACTGATGTTGCCGGGGAGGCGGGCGTAGTCCGGGGTGAAATAGCCGGGTGAGCCGGCGACGACGCCCGTCGGGAGCGGTTCGTTGGGCGTGCAGTCGGCGATCGAGAGCGTCTTGGTGGCGTTGGCCAGGCCGAACGCGCCCCACGATGCCGTCCACTTGAGACCTTCGATGCTCGCCGTGCCGGCCGGCACTTTCCATCCGCCTTCGTAGGTCAGTTGGCGACCGTTCTTGGCCCGGAAGATCACGTTCGCATCGCTCCACGTGATGGTCGCCTTCGTCCCGCCGGCAGTCGAGGAGTTGCCGCCGAGCACGAGGACCTGGCCGCCTTCGCACCTCCCGATGCTCCAGTTCGCCCACAACTGATACGGGGCACTTCCGGCGGCCGGAGTGACGGTAGCCCGTGCGGAATCGGTCTGCCAGAACTGGTGGTGGTACCAGACCTGGATCTGCGGGTCGTTGTCGAAGATGGTGTTGCCGGGGAAGTTCGAGAAGCGGACCTCGTTGTTGCGCGGGACTCGTTCGGTCGACGTCGGGGTGGCGGTGATCACCCATTCGGCACGGCTGCCGGTGTCGCGCGGCTGGGAGCCGACGACGAACGTGTAGCCCTTGGGGGCGTCGCGGCTCTGCTCCGCCCGGGTGCTCGCCGACGTCTCGGCTCGCCCGTAGGAGCTGCCGTCCCAGTACGACTCGACGCACAGGCGGTACGTGTAGTCCTTGCCGTCGTCCACCGTGAACTCGGCATGGAACGAGGTGTCGGTGGCGCCGTTGGCGGGCTCGTCCGCGACGCACCGCTGACCGTCCTGCACGACGCCGAATCGTAGCGTGGAGCCGTCACCGTTCCTGCTGGCCGACGCGGTCGCCGTGATCGTCGACGTGCCATCGGCGCCGGGTGTCGATGTCAGCGACAACGCCGTCGACTGCGGAGAGCCGATGCCGTTCGCCTGGACGGTCACGGTCCCGCCCGAGGTGCTGCCGCCGAGGCCCGGCGGCAACTCGAACTTCGAGTACGGCGTGACCCGCACCAGCGTCGCCTGGTTGGTGCCGACGCGGTACCACGGCACCTCGACCGTCGGCCGGTTGCCGTTCACCGGCACGCGCACCGTCTCGCCGGTGTCGCTCTTGATCTCGAGGCTGCCGGTCGACCCGGTGTCGATGCCGTCGATCACGAGCGACACGATGTTGCCCTGGCCGTCGCCGGTCACCACCGGCTCGGCCGTGACGCGCTGCGGCGCGGGCGGCGCGTCGTACGCCCACGCGACGGTGCGCACGCTCGACTTCGACTCGCCCACCGAGTTGACCGCCCACGCCTCGTAGGTGCGCTGCTCGCCGTTGGGCGCCGAGATCGGCGGGCACACGCCGTCGGCGGTGCAGCGGGCGACCTCCTGGCCGTTCCAGCGGATGACGAAGCCCGTCAGCGACGGGTACGCCAGCCGCGCCTCGCCCGGGTCGACTCGCAGCGTCGCACTGCCGTTGGCATACGCGGCCTGGGACACGCTGGCGGGGGCCTTGGGGTACCCGAGCAGGTCGAGCAGCACTCGGCCGTCGCGCTCGGAGTTGGTGATGCGGCCCTGGGCGTCGCGCACCGAGAACGACGCCGTGCAGGTCGCGCCGGGGGCGTCGCCCGTCCAGGATGCCGCGACCGAGGTCGTCGACGCGACGGCGAAGCTCACCCCGACGCACGCGCCGGTGGGACGCACGTCGACGAGCTCGAGCGGCGTGCCGGGCAGCGGATTGACCTCGCCGCCGGCCCCGATCACCGGGAAGGAGCACGACGAACCTGACGCCTGCGTGCACTGCTTGGTCACCGAGCCGCCCTGCGGCAGGGTCGACGGCGCCGCGCCGACCCGCAGGATGAGGCGCGCCGGGGCGACGGCCGGGTGGCTCGTCACCGACACGATGACGACCTCCTCCGAGCCCGGCACGGCGCGGTCGGCGCCCGTGACCGTCAGGGTCGAGCCGTTCTGGGTCACCTCGAACGCGCCGCCGGAGTGATCCGTCGCGTAGACGATGCCGTCCCAGTCGGCGCGCAACTGCCACGTCGTCATGGTCTTCAGGTCGTAGGTGGCCGTCTCACCGGGGCCGACCGTGATCGATGCAGGCCGGAGCTCGGGCTGCGGGTCGCGCGGCTTCACCGTGATCGGCACCGACAGGTACGTCCAGTCGTTCTTGCCCTCCAGGCGCACCGGGACCTGGCACGCGTCCACCCACGGGGCGCCGGTGCCGGCGTCATAGCGCACCGTCGTGCCGGACTGGACGGCGCACACGGCCTCGGGGCGCGCGCCGGACGCCTTGACGTCGCCGCCGACCTCCAGTCGCGTGCCCTTCGGGCGGGCGACCAGGTCGGCCATGTCGAACGAGGTCGACTCCTGCTCGGTGACCTCGGGGGTCTTCGCCCCGGCGCGCAGCGTGAGCGCGAGGTCGTCGTCGCCGGGCACCCGCAGGAACCCGTACGACGTGACCTCCTCGCCTGCGGAGTTCGTGCCGGTCACCGCGAACGGGATCAGCCGGGTCTTGTCGGGCAGCTCGCCGCGCAGCTTCGACCCCTGCACCGACACGCCCTCGGGCTCTCCCCACAGCGACAGGGTGAGGTCCTTCACATCGCCACCGGACCACGTGACCTTGCCTGCCAGCACGTCGACGCCGCGCGGGAAGTCGTCACGCGTCTCGACCGTGAGGTTCGTGTCGGCGACCACCGGGAAGTCGGGCACGCTCTCGCGCACGACGCGCACCACGACGAGTCCCCGGCCGGTGTTGCCCGACGACGACTCGACGTCGTACAGGAACGACATCGTCGTCGGCTCGTCGCCCGCCGCGATGACCACCGTCGCGTCGTCGACGTCGAGGATGCGGTCGCTCAGGCGCGCGTACTCGGGGCTCTCGCTGCCGTCCATGAGCGTCGGCGGCGAGTCGGGCCGGATGTCGGTGACCTTCAGCGTGCCCATCGTCGGGTCGACGTCGTTCGAGAGGGGGCTCACCCGGATCGTGTTGCCCTCGCCGGCCTGCACCTGCACGTAGTCGGTGTAGGTGATGGGGCTCGGGTTGGCCTCGCTGTCGAGCACGCCGATGCGCACGGTGCCCTCGGCGCTCTCGCCGAACGAGTCGACCACCCGGTAGCGGAACGAGACCTGGCCCTTGTCGCCCGGAACGCTCGTGTAGATGATGGATGCCCCGTCTGCGGCGATCGCGGCGGCACCGCGCTGCGGCTGCTCGACGATGCGGTCGAGCGTCACGACGTCGCCGTCCGGGTCCATGCCGAAGCCGTCGAACTCGATCTGCGCCGATTGGCCGCTGAGCACGCGGCCCTCCATGGTGTCGGCGGTCGGCGCGCGGTTGGCGTCGTCGTCGATCACCTGCACGCGCACGGTCGCCGTGTCGGCGAGCGACGGCGCACCCGTGGTGAAGACCGAGTAGTCGACGCCGTACTCCCCCGGCTCGTCGGGCGCGAGGTAGCGCAGGACGTCGCCGGAGGCGAAGGCCAGCGCATCGGGCGTCGACGACGCCACCGACGCGGGGTTGAGCGTCGGCCGCCCGCCCGCGGGCGAGATGTCGTTGTCGAGCACGGGGATGTCGATCTGGGCGCCGGCGCGCACGACGACGGTGTCGTCGACGGCGATGGGGGCGAGCTCCGGAGCGGGCGGCAGCAGGTACACGGTCGCCTGGCCCTGCACGCTGGAGCCGGCGTCCTCGGTGCCGTCGCTGACGAGGTAGGTGACCGTGCCGAGGCGTCCCGGGCTGCCGTCGGCCGTCGTCCCCGATACGCGCAGGTGGTTCTGTCCCACCGCGTCGACCGACAGGGTGGCGCCGTCGTCCGCGCGGGCGACCACGTCGCTCAGCAGCAGGACGCGCCGTGTCGGGTTCGAGACGGCGTCGAAGACCTCCAGCGTCGCGTCCTCCTGCGGGTGGACGAACGCCACGACGGGCGACGTCGCCAGCTGCGCAGGGGCATCGGCGGGCAGCAGCGTGATCCGTGCCGTTCCGGTCGCCTCGCTCGTGCCGTCCGTGACGGTGAAGTCGACGCGGTACGTGCCGGGGTTCTTGGACGTGAAGTCGAACGACGTCGAACCGCCCACGACCGTCGCGGTCGCCGCGGCGTCATCGAGGACGCGCACCGAGTCGAGCGTGAGCGTGCCCGCCGTGCCGGTGACGTGGTCGGCGACGTCGACGGTGAGGCTGGATGCGACCGTGTCGGTCACGGCGAACGACTGCACGGCGAGCTTCGGCTGCGGCGACACCCGCACCACGAGCGACTTGACCGCGGTCTGCCCCTGCGTGTCGGCGACGGTCACCGCGAGCTCGACCATCTGCTCGCCGGTCTGGCCGTCGTCGCTGTGCTGGTACACGACGTCGCCGCCGGGGGTGGCCGCGACGCTGCCCACGCCGGTCACGTTCTCGACCGACAGCAGCAGCAGCGGGTCGCCCTCGGGGTCGACCCATCCGTTCAGCACCGGGACCGTCACCGTGCCGCCCAGCGCGACCTCGGGCTGCGGCCACTCCACGAGGCAGCGCTCGACGCCGCACCACTCGGGCGCCGACTCGGCGCCCGGCGCGGCGACGGTGAGTGTCACCGTCGTGGGGTCCGAGGTCAGCCCGTTCTCGGTCGTGCCGTCGGTCACCGCGTACGAGAACGTCGCCGAGCCTGTCGCATCCGCGGCGATCTGCACCGCGAACCGCTGGCCGTCGTCGGTGACCGACACCGTGCCGAACCCCGGGTCGAGGCCCGTCACCGACGAGGGGTCGATCGTGAGCACGTCCTCGTTCGGGTCGTGGTCGTTCAGCAGCACCGGCAGCGTCGCCAGCGCGCCGGGGCGCACGCCGAACGCGTCAGGCTCGGCGATGGGCGGCTTCGGGTCGAGCACGACCTGCAGCTGCTCGTCGCTCGGCACCGCGTCGGGGTCGGTGCGGTCGTCGAGCGACCAGTCCTGGCTCGACGTGATCAGCGCCCCGTCGGGCACCGACCAGGCCCATCCCGAGCGGGTCTCGTTGAGGATGACGGCCGAGGAGCCGGCGACGAACGCGGGGCGACGCGCGTCCCCCATGCTCTGCCCGCCGTAGTCGAGCGGGACGGTGCCCTCGCCCGAGCGCCACAGCAGGCCGCCGCCGTCGCCCTGCCCGAGCCATGCCGCGTACGTCACGCCGTCGTGCGTGATCGGCTGCGCGGGCGTCCCGACCACGGCGCCGGTGCCGCCGCCGACCTCGACCTGCACGTCTGACCCGTCGACCGGCACGCGCACGAGTGTCGTGTCGTCGGCGAGGTAGATGCTCGAGCCGCGCGCGTCGGGGGCGCCGACGACCACGGTGCTGGTCATCGGGGCCTGCTCGACGGCATCCTGACCTCGCAGCCAGACGTCGCCGTCCTCGGTGTCGACGAGGGCCCACGTGTCGCCCGCTGCAGTGATCGCCGGGGCCGACAGGCCTTCGGGGTCCAGGGCGTCGCGGCCGCGCACGTCGGCCTCGCCGATGTCGTACCGCAGCACCGAGCCGTCGGCGCGCGAGTACGCGAACAGCATGCCCCGCGTGTCGACGGCGATGGCGTCTGCGGTGTACTGCGGCGCGTTCTCGTCGTCCGAGGGGAACGGGTCGAGCTTCGTCGCGTCGCCGCCGGACAGCCGCCCGGCATAGACGGCACCGGAATCGGTGAGATAGGCCGCATAGTCGCCCGCCGTGACCACCTCGGTCGTGCCGGCGGGGGTCTTCTGCGACGACTGCAGCGCCTCTTCGTCGAGGTCGGCGGGCATCGACTCGTCGATGCGGGTGACCGTGCTGTAGCTGTCGCTGAACAGGTACGCCCCGTCGCCGGTCTGCACGACCTGATCGGGATTGCTGATGCTGCGCACCGTGTCGAGCTCGCCGACCGACGTGTTGACGCGGGCGTAACGTCGGCCCTCACCGGTCTGCAGGGCCCACACGGCCGCGTCGACGTCGGGGGTCTCCTGGGCGTCGAGGCCCGGCCAGATGACGCTCACGCCGATGACTGCGGCCACGACCGCGCCCGCGGCGACGAGCCCGAAGAGGGTGCCGCGACGCATCAGAGCGCTCCCGTCGCGATGAGCGTCGCCACGACCGCGCCGGCGCCCACGACGAGCCCGGCGCCGACGCCGATCAGCCACGGCATCGCCCGGCGCAGCCCGCCGGCGCGGCGGCGTGCGGGCGACGAGATCTCGGTGTCCTCATCACGCGCGAGGCCCGCCACACCGGTGCCGGCGCGAGACTTGCGCGTGACGTCGCGCTCGACGCGCGAGCGGGCGGGACCCCGCAGACCCGAGTCAGCGAAGTCCACGGGAGCGGATGCCGGCGACCACTCCGCGTCCGGGATCTCCAGCGGCGTGGGCGACAGGCCCAGCTCTGCCTGCACCGCACGCAGCGCCTCGCCGAACGCCCGCGCCGACTCGTACCGCCGAGCGGGGTCGCGGTTCATCGCGGTTGCGAGCAGCGCCTGCAGCGATGCCGGCACGTCGTGACGCGGGATCTCGACGTAGGTGGCCCGGGCGATGCGCCGGCGCAGCAGATCCTTCGTGTTCTGACCGCGCTCGCGGCGCTCGAACGGGCTGTGCCCGGCCAGCAGCGAGTAGACGGTCGCGCCCAGGCTCCACACCTCGCTGGCGACGGTGCCGCTGGTCTGCTCGGCGACGACCTCGGGCGCGCTCCACGGGATCGACATCGCGAGCACCTCGCCGCCGCTCCTGCGCTGCAGCGATGCCGAGATGCCGAAGTCGGCGAGCACAGGGGTGCCGAACGTCGTGATGAGGATGTTGCTCGGCTTGACGTCGCGGTGGATGAGGCCGGCCCGGTGCGCGGACTCCAGCGCGCTGGCCATGCGCACGCCGATCGCCAGCACCTCGTCGACCGGCATCCGCTCGACGCGGTAGCGCTGCGACAGCGAGCCCGGGCAGAACTCCATCACGATGTACGGCCTGCCGTCGGCCGAGATGCTCGCCTGGTAGACGGTGACGATCGACGGATGCGCCGACAGGTGCGCGAGCACGTCGGCCTCGGCGTTGAACATGCGCCGCAGCTCGGGATCCCGCACGTCGCTGGGCATCACCTTCACCGCCACGTTGCGGCGGGGCATGTCCTGCTCGTACAGGAACACGTCGGCGAAGCCCCCCGAGCCGAGCGGGCGGATGTAGGCGAGTCCCGGCAGGATCGGGGGTGCCGAAGGAAGCCGTGTGGCCACCGCACCTCCCCGATCCCTGAATGCCGTGTCTGCGCGCACGCCCACATGCGGCAACAAACCTGGCTAGCCTAACAAAACCGGCTCCACGACCCCGTCATCGGGTACCCAGGTCTCCGGGGCGCGGAAAGCGCACGCCCGGGGATTGCTGGATTCAGTCCAACTCGTCGGTCTCGTGGGGGTCGAAGGGGGCGTCCAGGGACTTCGTCAGGTCGGCGAGCATGGCCTCGATCTGGGGTTCGACGTACTCCGCGACCGCCGCCTGGATCCTCAGCCGGTGGTGCAGCAGGATCGTGCACACCTCGCGGCCGACCATGTTGGCGTAGTCGTCGGCGAGCCCCACCTCCTGCCGCAGGGCCGCCTTGGCCTCGTCGGTCAGCGGCGGCAGTGCGGGCACATCGGCGTCCGCCTCTTCGGCCAGCCCCGCGATCGTGAAGAGGAACGGCGCTCCGGGCACCGGGTCCGGATCCAGCGGAAGGCCCTCGAACTCCGGGTCCAGACCCTCGCCCGGCCGGTAGCTGCGCGCCCGGTTGCGGGTGGCCTGCTGGTCGAGCTCGGCCTGCAGCATCGGCAGATTGAGCGCGGTGTACTCGGCGACCGCCCGGTCCACGATGGTCTTCACGCGGGTCGACAGCCCGTGCTGCACGCCGTGCGGCACGTCGGCGCCGAGCCCCGCGGCCGACAGCACCGGAGAGCCGAAGCAGCGCCGGCAGGGCGCCGTGCGCCCGCGGTGCGTGGCGGGCTCCCAGCGGGGCAGCCACGCGAGCCAGGCGTCCACCGCCTGGCTGACCTGGGTCTCGAGCGACCGCTCCACGGGGTCAACGGTAGTACGCGGCATCCTCACTCGCCCGGAATCACGAGGATTCCGCGTCGATCAGACGTCGCCGGGGTCCTCCCACGGCCACCGCGGCCGGTGTGCGCGCGTGCGCACCAGGGCGATGCCCGCCCACGCGCTCACGAACGCGGCGCCGGCGATCACGGCGCCGAACCACGAGGTCGCCAGACGTCCCGCGACGCCGGTCGCCACGGCGAGGCCGGCACCCGTCGTCAGCACGCCGAACCACACGCCGCCGACGTACGCGAGGAAGCACGCGGCGGTGGTCCACACCACTCCCCAGAACGACGGCCCCCGTGGAGTGCCATCGCCGGGCCCGGCCGCTCCCGCGGCATCCACGGGGCTCGGGCTGCGCCCGATCGACGCCCAGAGCCCTCCCGCGAAGGCCAGCACCGCGAGGATGACGCCCACGATGCCGGGGACCTGCCCGAGGCCGGGGGTCGCGATGACGTCCTCGCCGGTCGCGAGGCTGACCATCCCTAGGCCGAAGATCGTGAGCGCGCTGAAGCCGATCGTCGCGAAGGCGAGCGCGACAGCGGGTCGCACAGGCCCTCCGGACGCACCCGGGGCTCGGTCGGCGGCCATGCCTCCAGCGTACGTCGCGCCCTCGCATGCCGGGGCCGGGCACCCGAACGCAGGATTCCCGCCGAGAGGGGTGACGGTGTCACCGGTCTCGGCGGGAATCCTCGGTCTCTTGCGCGGCGAGGCTACTGCCGCACGAGCTGCGGGCCGGCCTCGAGCGTGCGCTCGTACTCGCGCTGCGCCTCGACGTTGAGCTCGGTGACGCGCTTGCCGCGCGCGGCCGCCCAGGCGCCGAACCAGATGGTCAGCTCACGGCCGATGACGAAGGCGCCGAAGGCGAGCGGGGTCAGCAGCTGGCTCTCGACGAGGTCGCCGCCCTCGCTGGCGGTCAGCTCCCAGAACGGAGCCTGGAACAGCGCGCCCAGGATGTGCCCGCCGTACGCGGCAACGCCGACGAGCAGCCCGAAGACCACCCATGCGCCCCAGCGGCCGCGGTTGATGATCGCGCCGAGCAGCCAGAAGGCCAGGAAGAAGACGACCACCGGCACCCACAGCGACCACGTGCGCAGCGCGTCGAGGACCGTCGTGCCGATGTTGTCGCCGGTGATGTCGCCCTCGATGGCGCGGACGCCGAGCCAGAGCGCGAGATACAGCACGGCGAAGGCCAGGGCGGCGAGCAGGCCGATGGCGCCTGCGGCCGCGCGATTTCCGCGGGGCGAGGGCGCCTCGGGCGCCTGCACGAAGATGGGCTGTGGCGCAGCGGCGGCGACGACCGCCGGCTCGGGGACGACGGGCTCGCTCGGGGTGACGACGGGCGCCGCGACCACCGTCGGCGCGTCGTCGGCCGAGGATGAGTACACGGCGGTGTCCGAGGCCGTGGCGGCGGGCGGGACGTCGAGGGATGCCGCCTCCGGCGAGTCCCACGGGTCGGGCTCTGCGGCGGCCGGCGCGACGGGCTCGGCCGCCGTCTCGCGGGCCGTCGGCTGCTCGGACTCGGCCGGGACGCGATCGGGCTGCGACGGAGCATCTGCGGCGTCGGCCGGGGTCACGGAATCTGACGTGTCGGCGGTGTCGGCACCGCGTCCCGCGGCCTCCGCCTCGGCGAGGCCTTCGTTCGCGCGGCCGACGACGTCGTCGACGCCGTGGGGCTCTTCGACGGGCTCGCCGTAGGACGACTTGGGGTCACTCATCGTCAGCACTCCTCACGCCGGGCCTGTACCCGGCAGTGCGACAGTAGCCTGTGGCCCCGCCCATGCCGCGGAGGCGTGCCGGGCGCGGCGCGGACGGCCATCGCCGACTAGCCTGGGGCGATGGCACCCCGAGCGATCCGACTCGCCGCGGCGGCGGCATCCGCGTTCCTCGCTCTCGCGGCCCTCACCGCGTGCGCACCCGACGACGCCCCCGAGGGCGGCTTCACGTTCACGCCGACCCCGTCGTCGAGCACCTCCGCCACCCCGACCCCCACGCCGACCCCGACGGCGCAGGCCGAGATCCCCACGGACTGCCGAGCGCTGCTCACGGCCGACGTGCTCGCGCAGCTGCAGGGGGTGCCGCTGAACGATCCGGCCTTCGGTGCCTCCGGCCCACAGTCCGACGGCAGCCTCATCTGCGTGTGGGGCGACCCCGCGGCGGATGCCACGAGCCTCGTCACGACCATCTCGTACGTGTCGCGGGGCCCTGCGCTGGAGCAGCTCAACAAGCTCGCCGACGAGGAGGGCTTCACCTGCTACACGCCGGACGCCGGCACCCGCTGCGAGAAGACCTGGCAGGACCCGAACTACCCCGTCACCTCGGGCCGCACGCTGTACTGGCGCGACGGCGTGCTCATCGACACCCGTTACTCGAACCTCGCCCCCATCGGCTACACGACCGCCGTGGTCGCCGCGATCTTCGGCTGACGGGGCTAGCCGAACACCTCGCGCTCAACGCGCGCGCCGAAGTCGTCGGGATGCCACCCCGTCTCGACGCTGACGAGCCACAGGCCGTCGCGCAGGGTGTGCTCCTCGAGGACGCCGTCCCGGGTGCGCGTGCACTCGAGCGCGGCATCCGAAGACCGGCAGGTGAACCCGTCCGATCCCAGTGACGGCTCGGCGATCGCCCGCGCGTCCGGGTCCACGCGCGACAACGTCGTCACGATGCCGCCGCCGTCGAACTGCCAGACGCACGTCACGGCGACCTGGGCGGGAACCGCGTCCGCGAAGGCGCGCGCGTCGGTCGCCGGTGCGGCGAGCGACTGCCCCAGCAGCGACCCCGGTCGCCACAGCAGCTCGTTCCACAGGTCGTCGGAGTAGATCGACCGGCAGTCGACCGCCGCCCCCGCCGACGCGTCCTGCGCCGGTGTCGGCGCGGCCGTCAAGGTCGGCTGCGGGGCGGTCGCGGTGCGCAGCGTGTCGCCGACCCACGCGATCGACACCGGCACCATCGGCAGCGCCAGCCACACCAGCGCGCCGACGACCCCGGCGCACAGCATTCCCGCGGGCACGGCGAGCCACGTGCTGCGCCCGCCGATCCGTGCCATGGTCCCCCCGACCTCCCTCCCACGGTAGATCCGACACCCGCACGCCGCGCCACGGCACGCGGTGAGGCATCCAGGGCGCCCCCACCGCGCGGGCGCGGGATGATACCCGCCGCCTGCCTCGCTTTCCAGCCCCTCGGTGCACCGGCGCCGCTGTCGCACGGTGGTCCCCCGGCAACGGCGCAGCGGATGCCCCGCACGGAGTCGCCGGGTGACAGGAGGAGAGCATGTCCGCATTCGAACAGGGAACGCGCGACGACGCCGCCACGACGGGCGACGACGTCAAGGAGCGGACCATCGAGACGGTCGCCGAGGTGGATGCCGGAGCGAAGTACGTCGCAGGCGTCGCAGCCGACGAAGCCGCCGGCACCGCGCGCGACGCGAAGGAGGCCGCACGCGGCTTCTTCGAAGAGACCCGCACGGAGCTGGCCTCGCAGGCCGCGACGCAGCAGCGTCGCGCCGCACATGCGCTGCGCGGGACCGGTGACGAGCTGGCGAGCCTGGCAGCAGGTTCGAACACCTCGGGAGCGGCCACCCGGGCCGTCCGCACGCTCGGGCAGCAGACCCGCCACGCGGCCGACTGGCTCGAACAGCGCGAGCCGGCCGACGTCGTGCGGGAGGTGCGCAGCTTCGCCCGGCGGCACACCGTGGCCTTCGTGGTCGGCGCACTGGCCGTCGGCATCGTGGCCGGCCGCGTGACGCGAGCGCTGATGTCCGATGCGCAGAGCGGCTCGTCGACGAGTGGCGGCAGCCGGGCCGGATCCGCGCAGGCGGATGCGGGGTCCACGCGTGCGGTGGGAGCGGGCGCGGCCATGACCGGTGCCGGCGCGACCACGGGATACGTACCGGGGTCGGGCACCGCCGTCGGGACCGACGACACCCCCATCGCGGACGCCCTCACGGGCGACGGCGTGCCGGGTCAGCAGTCCTCGGCATCGGCCACGTCCGGCGTCGGCGGCACCGCGGCCCCGCAGCGGGATGCGTGGCGGCCGAGCGGCGAGGAGCGACCATGACCGACATGCCGACGCCCTCTCAGCAGAAGGCGGCCGAGACGTCGCTGGGCGATCTCGTGGGCGAGGTCTCGCGGGATCTGTCGGCGCTGATGAGGAAGGAGCTGGAGCTCGCCAAGGCGGAGCTCAGCGAGTCGGCCAAGCGCGCCGGCGCAGGCGCCGGGCTGCTCGGCGGTGCCGGGTACGCGGCGATGATGGCGGTGCTCTTCCTGAGCCTCGCACTGTGGTGGGCGCTGGGGACGCTGATCGGGCTCGGCTGGTCCGGGGTCGTCGTCGCGGTCCTCTGGCTCATCATCGCCGGGATCCTGTACGCCGTGGGCCGCAAGCGCCTCGACAGCGTCCGCGGGGCGCCGCAGACCGCCGAGACCGTCAAGGAGATCCCCGAAGCATTCAAGAGGAACCAGGAGAACCGATCATGAGCAACCCCGACCAGATCCGCGCCGACATCGAGACGACGCGCGACGAGCTCGGCCGCGACGTCGACGCCCTCGCCGACAAGGTGTCGCCGCCGAAGATCATGGAGCGCCAGCGGACGAGGGTCCGTCAGAGCCTGGGCGCCGTGAAGGACCACGTCATGGGCGTCGCGGACGACGTGCACGACAACGTGGCGCAGGCCGGTTCGGACATCGGCGACGCCGCGAAGGACCTGCCCCACAAGGCCGCCCGCAAGGCGCAGGGCGCCCCGATCGTGGTGGGACTGCTCGCCGCGGGCGTGGGCTTCCTCGTGGCGAGCCTCATCCCGACGACCGACGCCGAGACGAGACTCAGCGTCGGGCTGCGCGAGCGCGCGCAGCCGCTCGTCGACAAGGCGGTCGACACGGTGAAGGATGCCGCACAGGAGGTCGCCGCCGAGCTCAGGGGCCCTGCCCAGGACGCCGTCGAGCAGGTGAAAGAGTCCGCGAAGTCGTCGGCGCAGACGCTGAAGGACGAGGCGCAGCACACCGCCGAACGCGTCAAGGAGAACGTCTCCGCCGGCGGTTCCTCCTCGTCCGGCGGCGCAGCCTCGACCGGTGGCGCCTCCTCTGGAAGCTCGGCGGGCGCCGGGGGGCAGACGCCGCAGGGCTCCCCCTCGGGCGCGCCGGGGACCGGCGGCCCGACCGACGGCCTCGGGTGAGGCATCCGATCCCCGCAGGAACGGCGAAGGGCCCCGGCGAACCGGGGCCCTTCGTTCGTTCGTCTCGTTCCGGTCACGCGGTGACCGGAGGCGGGACTCAGTTGTAGTCGGTCGAGAAGCCGTCCGTCGAGAAGCTGTCGAAGTCGACGTAGCTCAGGTCGGCGTCGGTGTACGCGCCGTCCGAGGCGAAGATGCGGTTGGGGTACCGCTCGCTCTTGGCCTCTTCCGTC
>NZ_JBQCIP010000011.1:0-11587 GCF_051953575.1 Microbacterium sp. | reverse complement strand
CGAGCCCCGACATGCCGGATCCGCCGATTCCGATGAAGTGGGCGGCGGTGATGTCGTCGGGGATGGGAAGACTGAGATCGGGTCTGATCATGGCCCGTCAATCCTAAGTTGGCGAGAGGATGCCGCGGCCCCGGCGCGCCCTGCAGCGCCGGTGGCGGCATCCATTCTGTATTGACACATTGATACAGAGGGTGACACAATCCAGATATGGAGTTCGAGATGTCGTTCCAGGCGTTCAACACCATCCTGCTGTGCGTGGCTGCCGTCATCCCGATCGTGTTCCTCATCCCCGTGCGACGCGAATCGTGGGGCGTCACGCGCATCCAGCAGATCTCGGTTCGCGCCCGACTGCCGATCCCGACGTGGGACATGTGGCGCAGCATCCGGCGACGCTCTCGTGCACTCCTGCGCGCGAGCATGTGGGGCATGCTGGCCGGGATCGTGGTCATCGGCGGCCTGTTCGTCTGGACTCCGCTCGGCTCGTCGCCGGCGGCGATGTGGATCTTCACGCTCACGCTGGTGCTGACGCTGGGCATCGCCTCTACCGTCGTGACGGTCCGGGAGCGACTCTTCTCGCCGGCGCCGAACGCGCCGCGGATCGCACGAGCGAGGGCGCTGCGGGTGCACGACTATCTGCCGGCATGGGCGGCGCGGCTCCCCGCGTGTCTGCTCGTCGCCGCGGTCCTCGCATGCGCCGGCCTCGTCGCGACGACGACCGCCGGCGCCACCGCACCGGGGACCCTGGTGGTCGCGACCGTCCTGTTGGCCTTCGCGGCGCTCACCGCGATCGCAGGTCGCGTCGCCGAGCATCGCGTGCTGGCGCAGCCCCAGCCGGCGAGCGACACCCTGGAGCTCGCATGGGACGACCTGTTCCGAGTCGGCACGTTCGCTCCGTTGCGCATGGTCGCCGCTATGGCCGCCTGGCTGCCACTGGGGCTCGCACTCACGAGCATCGTCCGCGCGGTCCTCGGAACCGACCAGCTCGACTGGAGCGAGCAGTTCTCGGTCTTCCCGTGGTACGGCGTGCCGGTCATCCAGCTCGTCTACATCCTGCTCGACGGACGGCTGCCGCTTCGGCTGTATCCGGAGTACCTTCGGCCTGCACCCGCTCTCGCGCCCGCTCCCGCCCCGATCGGAGGGTCTCCCGCATGATCGTCATCGACCCGGCATCGCCGGTCCCCCCGTTCGAGCAGCTGCGCGCGGGACTCGTGGATGCCGTCGCGTCCGGCGAGCTGGCCGCCGGCGAGCGGCTGCCCACCGTGCGGCGTCTGGCCGAGGACCTCGGCGTCGCGCCGGGAACCGTGGCGCGGGCGTATCGCGAGCTCGAGGCATCCGGCATCATCGAGACCCGCGGCCGCAACGGCACGTTCGTGGCGTTCGACGCCGATCCGGCGCGGCAGCAGCTGCAGCGCGCGGCGGCCGCGTTCGCGGCGCAGGCGCGCGACCTGCGCCTCGACACGGACGAGGCGCTGGCTGCGGTCACGGCCGCGCTGCGGTCCGCAGGTCCGGCGACCGCCTGAACCTCAGCGCTGCAGCGCCTCGTCGATCATCGCGACGACGTTTCCGGTGCCGTTGCGGATGCCGACGGATGCCGCAGCCTCGGCCATCGCGGTGCGCCGCGCGTCGTCGAGCAGGAGCGGGACGACCTCGGTGCGCACGCGGTCTCCCGTGAACTCGGCGTCGGGGATCAGCACGGCAGCTCCGGCCCTGACGGCGGACGCGGCGTTGAGCGCCTGCTCGCCGTTGCCGACCGCGTAGGGGACGTACATCGTCGGGATGCCGAGGGCACTGATCTCGCTGACCGTCGCGGCACCCGCGCGCGAGACGACGGCGTCGGCCAGCGCGAAGGCGAGGTCCATGCGGTCGAGGTAGCGCACGACGGCGTAGCCGGGCACGCCTGGGTCGGGCAGCTTGGACCGCTCCCCTGTGGCGTGCAGCAGCTGCCAGCCTGCGTCGAGCACGTCGCGCCAGGCTCCGCCATGGCCCTCGCCGAACGCCTCGTTGAGGCGCTGTGCGCCGAGCGAGCCGCCGAACACGAGCAGCACGGGCTTGCCGGCATCCAGACCGAAGTACTCGGCCGCCTCGGGCCGGTGCGCGGCGCGGTCGAGGGTGACGATCTCTTCGCGCAGCGGCATCCCGACGACGCGCGAGCGCTTCAGCGGCGTGCCCTCGAATGCGACGCCGACGCCCGCCGCACGGCGGGCGCCCAGCACGTTGGCGAGCCCTGGGCGTGCGTTGGCCTCGTGCACGACGAACGGCACGCGCTCACGGCGCGCCGCGACGTACGCGGGGGCCGAGGCGTAGCCGCCGAAGCCCACCACGATGTCGACGCCGCGCTCGGCGATGTGGCGGCGGGCCTGCCCGATCGCGCGCTGGAAGCGCGCCGGGAAGGCAGCCGCCGCGCCGTTCGGGCGCCGCGGGAAGGGCACCTTCTCGACGATCAGCAGCTCGTATCCGCGTTCGGGCACGAGCCGCGCTTCGAGCCCCTCACGGGTGCCGAGCACGAGGACCTCCGCCTCGGGGTCCCGGGCGCGCAGCGCGTCGGCCACGGCGAGCAGCGGGTTGACGTGCCCGGCGGTGCCGCCGCCGGCGAGAAGATACGTCGTCACTCCCCGAGCCTACCGGGCCGGGTCACCCGCCTTCAGGGCCGGGTCAGCGGACGGCGCGCAGCTTGGCCCGCTCGCGTGCCGCGCGCGCCTCGGCGATCCGCGCCTCGCGGCGGGCGACGGATGCCGGCAGCGTGCGCGCGAACGCCAACAGCACGCCGGATGCGACGAGCGCCGACAGCAGCGACGTGCCGCCCTGCGACATGAACGGCAGGGGGACGCCGAGCACCGGGAACACGCGGAGGACGACGCCGACGTTGATCAGAGCCTGACCGACGATCCAGATGGTGATGCCGCCGGCGGCGATGCGCACGAAGGGGTCGTCCGTCTTGCGGATGACGTGGAAGGCGCCCACGGCGAACAGCGCGAACAGCGTCAGCACCACCGCGCAGCCGATGAGGCCCAGCTCCTCGCCGACGATGGCGAAGATGTAGTCGTTCGCGGCGGCAGGAAGCCAGTCGTACTTCTCGCGCGAGTTGCCCAGTCCGAGGCCGAAGACGCCCCCGCTGGCCAGTCCCCAGATGCCGTGCAGGGGCTGGTAGCAGTCGTTGTAGTAGTCGTCGAGGCAGTTCGGGTTCAAGAAGCTCATGAACCGCCGCATGCGGTCCGGGCTCGTGACGGCCAGGAACGCCACCGCGGCGGCGGCGCCGATCGCGGGGAGCACGAAGATGCGCAGCTTCACGCCCGAGAAGAAGAGCGCGCCCAGCACGATGAGCGCGAGGATCATGGCCGTGCCGAGGTCGTGGCCGGCGATCACCGTGCCGATGGCGAGGATCGTGACCGGCACGAGCGGGATGTACACGTGCCGCCAGTCCGCCAGCAGCGTGCGCTTGCGGAACAGCACGAAGGCCACCCACAGCGCCAGCCCCAGCTTGAGGAACTCCGAGGGCTGCGCCTGGACGCCGCCGATGTTGATCCAGTTGCGGTTGCCGTCGGCGGCGACGCCGAGCCCCGGCACGAAGACGAGCAGCTGGAAAGCGACCCCGAAGATGAGCGCGGGCCACGCCATCCGCTTGTAGAACGACACGGGCAGGCGGCTCGCGATGAACATCAGCGGGATGCTCACCGCGGCGAACATCACCTGCTTGAGCACCATCTCCCACGGCGCCTCGCCTTTCGCGGCCGCCGTGGCGGAGGTGGCCGAGAGGACCATGACGAGCCCGAACGCCGTGAGCAGCAGCGCCGTCGAGGCGATGAGGAGGAACTCGCTGGGCACAGGTGCGAACACGCGTCCGAGCGAGACACGGGCCGCGAGCCCCCGCCTGGCCGGCTTGTCGGCCTCGGACGAGGCGGGCGCGGTCTGCTCAGGCGTCGTCGGTGTCGTCTGGCGCGGCGGCGTCGGCCGTGTGGCCCGGGGCCGAGGCGGCTCTGTCGTCGTCACCCGGGGCCTCCGTTCCGATCCGTTCCCTCACGGCCGCCGCGAATCGGCGACCGCGGTCCGCATACGATGCGAACTGGTCGAAGGATGCCGCAGCGGGAGCGAGCAGAACCACGTCCCCGTCACGCGCCACCCCTGCCGCCAGTTCGACGACACGCGCCATGACGTCTTCAGTCTCGACGTGGTCCACCTCGAACACGGGCACCGCGGGCGCGTGTCGCTCGAACGCGGCCACCACCGCCGCACGCTCGGCGCCGATGACGATCGCGGCCCTGGCGGTCGCCCCGCGGCCGGCCACGAGCTCCGAGATGTCGACGCCCTTGAGCAGCCCCCCGACGACCCACACGGCGCCGGGGTAGGCCGCGAGCGACGACGCCGCCGCGTGCGGGTTGGTGGCCTTCGAGTCGTCGACCCACGTGATGCCCGCGTGCCGGGCGACGATCTCGATGCGGTGCGGGTCCAGACGGAAGCCGCGCAGCGCGTCGCGGATCGCGGCGGGCGCGACGTCGAGCGAGCGGGCGAGGGCCGCCGCGGCGAGGATGTTGGCGACGACGTGCGGCGCCGCGAGTCCGAGGCCCGCCAGCTCCTCGACCGTGGAGAGTTCGAGCGCGCTCTTGTGGCGGTCGTCGAGAAACGCCCGGTCGACGAGGATGCCCTCGACGACGCCCAGGTCGCTCGGGCCGGGGATGCCGAGGTCGAAGCCGATGGCGCGGGCGCCCTCGATCACCTCGGCGTCCTCGACCATGGCCTGGGTGGCGGCATCCGCCTTGTTGTACACGCACGCGACGCGCGCGTTGTCGTACACGTGGGCCTTGGCGTCCCGGTACGCCTCGAACGAGCCGTGCCACTCCAGGTGGTCGTCGGCGAGGTTGAGGCAGACGGCGGCATGCGGCGACAGCGGCTCCGGCGAGTCCTGCAGCCCCAGGTACCAGAGCTGGTGGCTCGACAGCTCGACGACGAGTGCGTCGAACCCGGACGGATCGCGCACGGCGTCGAGCACGGGCGTGCCGATGTTGCCGACGGGGGCCGCGCGCAGGCCGCCGGCGACGAGCATCGAGGCCGTGAGGCGCGTCGTGGTCGTCTTGCCGTTCGTGCCGGTGATCAGCACCCAGTCGGCGGGCGTGCCGTCGGCGCGGAGGACCTTGTCGCGCACGCGCCAGGCGAGCTCCACGTCGCCCCAGAGGGCGATGTCGTTCGCGAGCGCCCAGACGACGAGCGGATGCTGCGGCGCGAAGCCGGGCGATGCCACGACGACCTCGGGGCCGAACTCGGCGAGCTCGGCGGGAACCTCGCCGAGGGGGCCGGTCCACAGTCGCGCGCCGATGACAGGCAGCAGGCGCGCGTACTCCTCGTCGGCCTTCTCGGTGACGACGAGCACGTCGGCGCCGAGCTCGGTCAGCGTGTCGGCCACCGCGAACCCGGTGACAGACAGGCCGAGCACGGCGACGCGGAGCCCCTTCCAGTCGGCGTTCCAGCTGGTGAGCGCGCGCAGGCGATCCGAGGTCATGTGCGAGAGAGCCATTCGACGTAGAAGAATCCGATGCCCGAGACGGCGAGGAGGCCGGCGATGATCCACATCCGCACGACGATGGTCACCTCGGACCAGCCGCGCATCTCGAGGTGATGGTGGAACGGGCTCATCAGGAAGAGCCGCTTGCCACGCGTGATCTTGAAGTACAGCCGCTGAAGGATCACCGAGCCCGGACCGATGATGAAGACGCCGGCGACGAGCACCGCCAGCAGTTCGGTGCGGGTGAGGATCGCCATCGCGGCGATCACGCCGCCGATCGCCATCGAGCCCACGTCGCCCATGAAGACCTTCGCCTTGGGGGCGTTCCACCACAGGAATCCGACCAGCGCGCCGACGAACGACGCCGAGATGATCGCGAGGTCGAACGGGTCGCGCGTCGGGTAGCAGGCCATCTGCGCACCGGACGACAGGTCGCTGCCGCCCCAGCACGCCTGGTTGAACTGCCAGAACGCGATGAGGCTGTACGCGCCCGTGACGAAGATGCCGGAGCCGGCCGCCAGACCGTCGAGTCCGTCGGTCACGTTGGTGCTGTTCGAGAAGGCGACGCCGATGAACGACACCCACGTCAGGTACAGCAGCCAGCCGACGACGACCCCGACGGCCATGAACGACAGGGCCTGCACGTCGCGGAAGACCGAGATGTACGGCGACGCCGGCGTCTGGCCGTAGCTGTTCGGGAAGTTGAGCGCGACGATGCCGAACGGGACCGTCACGATGATCTGGCCGACGACCTTGCGCCATCCGCTCAGACCCATGAAGCGCTGCTGGCGCACCTTCATGTAATCGTCGATGAACCCGACGACCCCCAGGCCCACCATCATCCAGATGACGAGCAGGCCCGAGATGGTGGGCGGGTTGTTGCCGCTGTAGCAGCCGACCAGATAGCCGACGATCGTGCCGACGATGAAGATGGTGCCGCCCATGGTGGGCGTGCCGCGCTTGGTCTGGTGGTTGGGGTTGCGGATGTCCTCGGGCGTGCGGATCACCTGCGCCCACCCCCACTTGCGGAACAGCCGCAGGAAGACGGGGGTGAGGAAGAGCGTGAAGGCCAGCGAGATCGCCGCCGCGGTCAGGAGTGATCTCACGAGAACGATTCTCCCAGACGATCGCCCAGGAACCGGAGCCCTGCCGAGTTGGACGACTTGACGAGCACGCGGTCGCCGTCGCGCAGCTCGCCCTGGAGGTAGTCGAACGCCTCATCGGCGGTCGAGAAGAACACGGCCTCGTTGTCCCACGAGCCCTGCGCGACCGCTTCGAGGTACATGCGGCGGGCTCCGTCGCCGACCACGACGATGCGCTGGATGCCGAGGCGCACCGCGAGCAGGCCGACGCGATCGTGCTCCTCCTCGGCGTACTCGCCGAGCTCGCTCATGGCGCCGAGCACGGCGACCGTTCGCTCCCCCGGGCCGGTGATCTGCGCGAGCGTGCGCAGCGCGGCGGCCATCGAGTCGGGGCTCGCGTTGTAGGCGTCGTTGATGATCCGCACGCGGTCGGAGCCGAGCGGCTGCATGCGCCAGCGCTCGGCGATCTCGACGGTCTCCAGGCGCGCGACGGCATCGGCCAGCGTCACGCCGAGCGTGGTGGCCGCGGCGATGGCGGCGAGGGCGTTCATGACATGATGCTCGCCGAGCACCTTCAGTCGCAGCGGGACGGATTCGCCGTCGGCCGTCACGGTGAAGGACGTGCCGGATGCCGTCACGACGACGTCGTCCGCGCGCACCTCGGCCTCGGGGCCGCGGCCGAACCAGCGCACCGTGGCGCCCTGCTCGGCGGCGATGGGCGCCATGGCCGCGACGCGGGCGTCGTCCGCGTTCAGCACCGCGACTCCCCCGGGCCGCAGCGCCTGCACCAGCTCGGACTTGGCCCGGAACGTGCCTTCGATGCCGCCGAACCCGCCTGCGTGCGCCATGCCCACCATCAGCACGACCGCGACGTCGGGATCGACGAGACCGGCCAGACGGGCGATCGCGCCCGGTCCGCTCGCGCCGAACTCGCTTACCAGGAACCGCGTCGAGTCGGTGACCCGCAGCATCGTGAGCGGCGCTCCGACCTCGTTGTTGAACGACGCCTTGGGAGCGACGGTCTCGCCCTCGTCTTCGAGGATGCGCGCGAGCAGGTTCTTCGTCGTGGTCTTGCCGTTCGAGCCCGTGATGCCCACCACGCGCAGGTCTCCGGCATCCCGGACCGAGTTCACGACGACGCGCGCGAGGTCGGCGAGGGCCTCGACGGCGTCGGCGACCACGATCTGCGAGACGCCGGCCTCGACGCGGTGCTCGACGATCGCCACGGCCGCGCCGTTCGCGACGGCGGCGTCGACGAACAGGTGCCCGTCGGTGGCTTCACCGGGCTTGGCGACGAAGATGCCGCCCGGTGCGATCAGGCGGGAATCGGTGTCCACGGCGCCGGAGACGACGGTGTCGGGCGTGTCGCCGTCGGCGAGGAACGCCTCGCCCGAGACGGCATGCGCGAGCTGGGCGATGGTGAGCGAGATCATGGGGAGGTGCTCCGTCGGGTCGGTGCTACCCGAACTTGGGCAGCAGCACCGGCGACGTCGTCGAAGGCATGATGCGGTAGGTCTTCAGGACCTGCGTCATGGCCTTCTGGAACGCGGTCGCGTTGGCCGCAGACGATGTTACCTTCGTCGGCTCGTCGAGCGTGACGACGACCACGTACTCAGGGTCGTCCGCGGGCGCGAAGCCCACCATGGTGGTGTAGTAGACGCCCTGCTTGTAGTGGCCGTTGCCGTCGCTCTTCTCACCGGTGCCGGTCTTGCCGCCGATGCGGTAGCCCGGGATCTCGACGGCCTTGGCGTAGTTCGCCTGCAGGAACACGTTTTCGAGCATCTCGCGCATCTGGGCGGACGTGCTCTCGCTGATGACACGCTCGGGCGCCGCGAGCTCAGGCTTGACGACGGTGCCGTCGGCCTTCGTGCAGGACTCGATGATCTGCAGCGGCATCCTCACGCCGCCGTCGACGATCGCGCCGTACGCCCGCGCCAGCTCGGGCATCGTCGTCGTGACGCCCTGGCCGAAGGCGGTGTTGTACGTCGTCTGCGCGCCCCATTCGCCGGCCGGGTAGATGAGGCCGTCCGCCTCACCGGGGTACCCGGAATCGGTGCCGTCGCCGATGCCGAACTTCTTGAAGTAGTCGTAGCGGGTCTGCTTGTCGACCTTCTCGCTGAACTTCGAGATGCCCGCGTTCGACGAGTCGATGAGCACACCCGTCAGCGTGTAGTCGTAGGCCGGGTGCTGGAACGAGTCCCGCACGCGGACGCCGCCCGGGAAGTTCTCCAGCCCCGACGCGGTGACCGTCGATTCCGGGGTCTGACCGCCGGCGTCGATCACCGTCGCCGCCGTCAGCCCCTTGAAGGTCGACCCCGGCTCGAACTCGTGGAGGAAGATGCTGCTCGTGCGGTCGCCGACCTCGGCCGCCGCGAAGTTATTCGGATCGACCGTCGGATACTCGGCGGCGGCGCGCACCTTGCCGGTCTTCACCTCGTAGACCAGGATCGCGCCGCGCTGGGCCGCCATGTTCTGCGTCTGCTCGGCGATCAGCTGCTGCAGATACCACTGCAGGTCGCGATCGATGGTGAGCTTCAGCGTGCCGCCGTCGGTGGCCGGGTCCTGCTTCTCGGTGCCCGGGATGATGACGCCGTCCTTGCCCTGCTCGTAGGTGAGCTGGCCGTCGCTGGCAGCGAGGCAGGCGTTCTGCGCCTTCTCGAGGCTCTCCAACGGCTGACCGTCGGACCCGACGAAGCCGATCAGGTTGCCGGCCACCGCGCCGTCCGGGTACGAGCGTGCGGGGTGCTCCTGGCAGTGCAGGTACGGCACCTTGAGATCCGCCAGATCACGGAACTGCTCGGTGGACAGCCCCTTCTTGAGCAGCGCGTACTGGGTCGCCGAGTTCGCGGCCAGCGCGTCCCCGACGATCTGGCGCACCTCCTCCGGCGTCTGGCCGGTGATGGCGGCGACATCGTCGGACACGTCGGCCCACAGGCGGTACTTCGACTTCTTCTCGAGCACGGCGGAATCGATCTGCGTGATGAGGAGCGGATCGAGCTGGCAGTCGTACTGCAGGATGCTGCCCGCCAGCACCTGCCCGTTGGTGTCGACGATCGAGCCGCGCGTGCCGTACAGCTCCTCCTTGCCGGCGAACGCGACGTTGAGGGAGTCCTTGACGTGCTCGTCCGCGTTGACGACCTGGATGTCGACGAGACGGACGACGAAACCTGCCAGCACGGCCAGCACGACTCCGAGGGCCACAACGGTGCGGCGACGGGGACTTCTCGTGCTTCGTGTCGTCATCTGCTTCTCGCGCTTCGCGTCATCTCAATGTGTGCTCGGCCGACGTGCGTGCTCGGCCCTAGTGTGTGCTCGGGATCGGCAGTCCATCGGTGATCGGCGGCGGTGTGTTGCCGACCCCGCCGTCCACCGGGTCCGCCACCTCGACGGGGAGACCGCCGATCGTGGCGTCGGGGACGGTCACCAGAGGCGTGTCGCTGATCAGCGCGTTGGCGACCGAGCCTCGGCCGATGGCATCCACCGACGACGCTCCCATCGCAGCCTCGGACGGACCGAGGATCGCGCCGTCGCTGAGGCGCAGGTAGCTCGGCGCCTCATTGATCACCATGCCGAGCGCCGCCGCGTTGGCTGCGAGGTACTGCGGCGAGCTGAGCCCGGCGACGTCGTCGTACAGGATCTGCTTCTGGTAGGTGAGGTCGCGCTGCTCCTGCGCGAGCGTGGACAGCTCGTAGGTCCCCTGCGTCGTCATGAGCGACAACGACATCTGGGCCGCGGCGATGAGGAAGGCGCCCGCGACGGCGACGATCCCGTACAGCAGCTTCGGGCGGCGCCGTCGCGCCGGTGCGTCGACGATCCGCAGGCGCCGGCGCGGCGCATCCGCTCTCTCGGGCGCGACGGACCGCCGGGGCAGTCCCCTCGCGCTCAGCGCGGTCGTGCTCATGCGTCCTCCCTCAGCCGCTCGGCGGCGCGCAGCCGCACGGGCGTCGCGCGCGGGTTGACCGCGCGCTCCTCGTCGCTGGCGAGCTCGGCTCCCTTGACGAGCAGTCGGAATCGGGGGGCGTGCTCGGGCAGCTCGACAGGCAGACCGGCCGGTGCGGTCGAGGCCGACGCCTCGGCGAGAGCGCGTTTGACGAGCCGGTCTTCGAGCGACTGGTACGACAGCACGACGATGCGGCCGCCCACCGGAAGGATGCTGAGGGCGGACGGGACCGCGCGGTCGAGCACCGACAGCTCGCGGTTGACCTCGATGCGCAGCGCCTGGAAGACCCGCTTCGCGGGATGGCCGGCACGCTGCACGGCGGCGGGGGTGGCCGCCTGCAGGATCTCGACGAGGCGACCGGAGCGTTCGATCGGCGCCTCCGCGCGTGCCGCGATGATCGCGCGGGCGTAACGGGCCGCCAGCTTCTCTTCGCCGTAGCGCTCGAAGATGCGCCGCAGGTCGCCCTCGCCGTAGGTGGCGAGGACATCGGCGGCGGTCGTGCCGGCCGACTGGTCCATGCGCATGTCGAGCGGTGCGTCCTGCGCGTACGCGAAGCCGCGGTCTGCGACGTCGAGCTGCAGCGACGAGACGCCGAGATCGAAGAGGATGCCGTCGGCGTGCGCGAATCCGGCCGACGTGACGGCATCCGCGATCCCGTCGTAGACGGTGTGGACGAGCGTCACCCGGTCGCCGAAGGGGGCCAGCCGCTCCCCCGCGATGCGCAGCGCGTCGGTGTCGCGGTCGAGCCCGACCAGGCGCAGACCCGGGAAGCGCTCGAGGAACGCCTCGGAGTGACCGCCCATGCCGAGGGTCGCATCGACGAAGACGGCTCCGTCGCGCTGAAGAGCCGGTGCGAGCAGCTCGATGCAGCGCTCGAGCATCACGGGGGTGTGGATGTCGCGAAGGTTCATGATGTGCCGGTCCTGCTGCTCTTCCTCCCCCGGTCCTGATCCCCATCCGCTCTGACCTGGCACCGGGGAAGTGTGTCAGGGCGGGAGCGGCTGGGAGTCGGGGCCTGGGGCATCAGAACAGTCCCGGGATCACCTCCTGCTCCAGCTCGGCGTAGCTCTC
>NZ_JBQCIP010000010.1:0-5206 GCF_051953575.1 Microbacterium sp. | reverse complement strand
GTGGAGGCCGGGCGCCCGGCATCCACTCCGTTCTTCTTGTGAGCGGAAGAACCCGCCTCGCGGGCGTCAGTTCTGGACGGTCACCTCGGTGCCCATCGGGGCCCACTGGTACAGGAACTCGGCAACGCCCACGGGGAGGTTCACGCAGCCGTGGCTCATGCGGTTGCCGAAGTTGTTGTGCCAGTACGCGCCGTGCAGCGCCTGGTCGCCGTTGAAGTACATCACCCAGGGCACGTTCTTCGTGTAGTAGTACGGCGCCTTCGTGAGGTCGGGGTTGCCCATGTTCTGGATGCGGAGCTTCGCGGTGATGCGGAAGCTGCCGGTGTGCGTGTCGTGGCCCGGGAGGCCCGACGACATCCGCGTCGAGCTGACGACGACGCCGTTCTCGTAGAAGTACGCGGCCTGATCGCTGAGGTCCACGACGATGTTGCGGGCGAGCGTGGTGGTGCTCACCGGCACCTCGTCGACCGGGAGCTTGTAGACCGGGTCGCCGCCGGCGAGCTGCGCCGCGAATGCCGCAGCGATGCCCGCGGTCGCGCCCAGCTGGCGCCCCGACTGACCGGCAGCGATGGTCTGCAGCACCTTGCCGGCGCGGTCGGTGATCTCCACGGCGTTCTCGGGCGCGCGGTCGACGGCGCCCGCGAGCGTGTCGACGACCGGCTGGATGTCCGCGGGGTCGGCGCTGATCGTGAACGCCCCGTTCTCGGGCGTGACGGTGAGCCAGGATGCCGCCACCGCGCGGTCCACCGGCACGGTGCGCTCGTCGCCCACGTAGAAGCCGATGTTCGAGATCATGCCGTTGAGCTTCGTCGCCGTGTCGGCGGCGGTCTCGGTCGAGATCGCCGCGGGGACCTCGGCGATCACCGGGTCGAGGTTCACCGTCTTCTTGCCGGCCTCGAACGCCGCCTGCAGCGCCTGCTGCACCGTGGCGACGTCGATCCCGGCGCCCGGCGTCGCGGGCGTCGACACGTACGAGGTGGACGCGCCGTCGTATGCGAGCGTCGCATCGACCGGATCGGTGAACAGGGCGGGCGCGGCCTTCTGCAGCGCCTCGAGGGCGGTGGGGGTGTCGAGCTCGACCTCGGCGCCCGTCTCGGCGAACCAGGCGGTGGGGTTCCACATCGGGTGCTCCGAGAACGCGGCGTCGGCCAGCGCCTTCGCGTCGACCGACGCACCCAGGTCGGCGCCGGTCACCTCGGCATCGCCGCCGTCTCCGGTGAGCACCACCGTGGTCGTGGCCAGCTGCTTCTGGATCGCGTCGGCGGCGGCACCGGGGGTCATCCACCCCACCGGCACACCGGCGACGGTGGTCCCCGGCGCGATCAGCAGCAGCGACGAGACCAGCAGGCCCACGACGGCGACACCGGCGCCGATGCTCAGCCACAGGGCCGTGCGCTTCTTCTTCGGCTTCGGCTCGGGCTCGGCCCACGCGTAGACGGCACCGTCGGTGCCCGCGGGCGGCGCGGCAGCCGCAGCGTCCGCGTCCGGCGCGGCCGTGGTCGTCGGAAGAACGGTGGTCGCCACGGCGGTGTCGGATGCCTCGGCCGCAGCGGCCTCCTGGGCCACAGCGGTCGTCGCGACGACGACGGTGGCCGCGTGCTCGTCGGCGGTGTCGGCGGCGGCGACGTCGGCAGCCGGTTCGGCCTCGGCGGCGAGCGGGGGCTCGTCGAGCGATTCGGCGTCGACGGCGTCGGTGGCGGCTTCGACCGAGGGGTCGTCGGCTTCCGCCGTGGCTTCGGCATCGGGAGCTTCGCCGGCGGCGTCGGTCTCGGCCGGGGCGTCGGCATCGGCGGCGTCGGCCTGGTCCGCACCCTCGGCGGCGTCGACGTCGTCCGTGGCGTCTGCTTCGCCCGCGGCGATCTCGTCGGTGGCTTCCGCGTCTGCGGCGTCGTGGTTCGTGGCGTCCGCCTCGGACTCGGCCGTCTCGTCCGCCTGCGTCTCGTCCGCCTGCGTCTCGTCGGTGGCTGCGTCAGGTTCGGTCGCGTCGGTGTCGTCCGCGACCTCGTCGGTCGCGTCCGCGGCGTTCGCTGTCTCGTCTGCCGGCTCGCCGGCGGCCACGTCGGAGTCGTCGGTGGGGGAGCCCTCGAACTCCGCGTCCACCGCGTCGCCGACGGCCGGCTCGACCTCGACGGCATCTCCTGCGGACGCCTTGTCGGCCTGCGGCTGAGTCGCCAGATCCGTCACGCCTTCACCCCCCGAATGTGATTCACGCTTCCGACAATGGTAAGCGACGCCCGCGCGCGCGTGGGTCACGTCCTGGTCACGTACGAATCGCCGGTCACGCGCGGAAACTCGGGGGGAGGCGCTGGTGCTGCTCGCGGCCGCACATCACAGTTTTGTAAAGACGCCGACCAAAAAGCGATGGGGGCTTGCGGAAAGTTTGTTCGTAAGGTCTACTAACAAACATGCCTACTTCGGAAGCGCGGCGCGGCTCTTCCATTATCGACCCGCCGCACAATCCCACCGCGAATGCCCGCGCATTCGCCCCCGGTCGCACCCTGCGCCAGGGGGCGAAGGTGCTGCCCGAGCACGCTCGCGGCCACAACCGCTCGCTCGTGCTGCAGACCCTGTTCCACCAGGGCGCCATGAGCCGCGCGGACCTCTCGCGCGAGACCGGCCTCACGCGGGTGACGATCTCGGATCTCGTCGCCGAGCTCATCGCGGACGGCTTCGTCGCCGAGATGGGCGTGCGCGAGGCATCCGGTCCCGGAAAGCCCGCGATCCTCGTCGATCTCGACCACGCCGGGCACCGCATCGTCGGACTCGACCTCTCGGGCAGTGACACGTTCATCGGTGCCGTGCTGACGCTCGACGGCAGCATCGTGGTCCGTCGCGAGGTGCCGCTCCCCGCCGATGAGGACGTGGTGTCGACGGTGGTCGACCTCGCCCGCGGCCTCGTGGCCGAGGCGCACGCGCCCGTCCTCGGAATCGGCGTCGGAACCCCCGGTGTCGTCGACGACCGCGGCGTCATCCTCACGGCCCCCAACTTCGGCTGGGCGGGCTTCGACCTCGAGGGTGCGCTGCGAGGCGCGCTCGGGCTACCCGTGCTCGTCGCCAACGACGCCAACGCCGCCGTGCTCGCCGAGTACACGTTCGGCGGTGCGCCGGACGACGTGCTGCTGGTGAAGGTCGGCCGCGGTGTCGGCTCCGGACTGCTGCTGGCCGGCCAGCCGATGCGGGGCAGCCGCTTCGCCGCGGGTGAGATCGGCCACGTCACCGTCGGCACCGACGGCGGTCCGCTGTGCGCCTGCGGCAAGGTGGGATGCCTCGAAGCGTGGCTGTCCGTCCCGTCGCTGACCAAGCGCCTGGCCGAGGCATCCGATCCCGGCGACCACGAGGGGATCCTGCGCGATGCGGGGGAGCGGTTGGGCATCGCCCTCGCACCCGTCGTCGGCACCCTCGACGTGTCGGAGATCGTGCTCTCCGGCCCTGCTGATCTTCTCGGCGGTCCCCTCGCGGACCGGGCCGTCGAGGCTCTCCGTGCGCGAACGCTCGCGCCGTCCAACGACGACGAAGGCGTGCGGGTGCGGATGACGGAGCAAGGCCAGGACATCGTCCTGCGCGGCGCGGCCGTCATGGTCCTGTCCGGACAACTGGGGGTGTCCTAGACCTCGGCCTAGACCCCGCCATCACTCCGACGGCTCACCCCCCGAACCGCCGGATCCCCCCCTGGATGGGCCACCCGGCCCACCCGAACACCAAGAGAACATGAAGGAACACACCATGAAGAAGACGCTTGGAGCCGTGGCGCTCATCGGCGCCTCGGCACTGGTGCTCGCCGGCTGCGCCGGCAGCGGCAACGCGGGCGGCGGTTCGGCCGACGACGCTTCCGGGTTCGACCCCGAAGGCGCCAAGGGCCAGAACATCACGTTCTGGGTCATGGGTGGCGACACCCCTGACGAGCTGCGCCAGTACCTGAAGGACGAGTACAAGGCGGCTACGGGCGGCACGCTCACCATCGAGCAGCAGGACTGGACCGACGCGGTCACCAAGCTCGCGAACCAGCTGCCCGACGCGAACAACACCCCCGACGTCACCGAGATCGGCAACACGTGGTCGCCGACCTTCACGACGGCGGACTCGTTCAGCGACCTGAGCGGCATCTACGACGAGCTCGGCGGCGACGACCTGCTGAAGTCGTTCGTCGACGTCGGCACGGTCGACGGCAAGCAGTACGCCCTGCCGTACTACTTCGGCTCGCGCTACATCACGTACCGCAAGGACATCTGGAGCGCCGCAGGCCTCGACCAGCCCAAGACGCTGAGCGAGTTCAACGACGACGTCAAGAAGCTCCGCACCGACAGCCAGTCGGGCTTCTACATCGGCGGCGAGGACTGGCGCAACGGCATCTCGTGGGTCTTCGCGAACGGCGGCGACCTGGCCAAGAAGGACGGCGACAAGTGGGTCTCGACCCTCAGCGACGCCAAGACCATCACGGGTCTCGAGCAGTTCCAGGACCTGTTCCAGAACGCCTCGAACGCGCCGGCCACCGAGGACGACAGCACCCCGTGGGTCAACATCAACAACGACAAGAACGGCAACCCCCCGACGGCCGCCACGATCATCGCACCCGGCTGGGCGCACTGGTCGATCGGTGACTTCGTCGAGGAGAAGACCGGCGACGACGGCAAGGTGACCGAGGTCCGCGAGTGGAACGACGACACGTTCGGCGTCTTCCCGCTTCCGGGCGTCGAGGAGGGCCAGGCCGCTCCGGTCTTCGCGGGCGGCTCGAACATCGGCATCTCGGCCAAGAGCAAGAACCAGGCCGGTGCCAAGGAGCTCCTGCGCATCATCTTCTCGGACGAGTACCAGCAGATGCTCGGCAAGAACGGCCTCGGTCCGGCGAACACCAAGTTCGTGGACTCGCTCGGTGACGACATCTTCGCCTCGGCTCTCATCGAGTCGGCGCTGAACTCGAAGCTCACCCCGGCCGCGCCGGGCTGGGCGGCCGTCGAGGGTCAGAAGATCCTCGAGGAGTTCTTCGGCAAGGTGGCCGCCGGTGGCGACATCGAGGCCCTGGCCAAGGAGTACGACCAGAAGATCGACGCCATCATCAACGGCTGAGAACCTCTTCACCTACCGGGGTGGGGGGGGGGGCGCGCCGCCCCCCCGCCCCCGCCGCGCCCCCCCCCCCCCCGGGGGGGCCGGGGGGGGGGCGCCCCCCCCCGCGGGGGGGGCCGGGGGGGGGCCGCGGGCGGGGGGGGGG
>NZ_JBQCIP010000009.1:0-10833 GCF_051953575.1 Microbacterium sp. | reverse complement strand
CCCCCGCCGGTGGGGGGTTGTCGCCATCCGCTCTTCGAGGTCTCTCAGTCGGCGACGGGCGCTGCCGCGTGGGCGGCCTGCCAGTCCTCGGCGGACGACAGCTTGGGCCGCTTCAGGAACAGCACGACCACGACGCCCACCAGCATGACCGCGGCCGGCAGCAGGATGGACTGCGCCATCGCCTGCGAGAAGCCGTCGATCACGAACGGCGGGAGTGCACCCGAGCCGAACGAGCCGGACGCGTCCGAGGCCCCGGGCAGGTTCGCCTCCAGACGCGCCTGCATGAAGGCCGCGATCGACGCCGATCCGATGACCGAGCCGATCGTCCGCGTGGTGTTGTAGATGCCGGCGCCGGCGCCCGCCTGGCGCGGCGGGAGGTTGCGGGTCGCGGTCGTCGCCAGCGGCCCCCACATGCCCGCGTTGCCGATGCCCATGAGCGCGGACGGCAGCAGGAACATCCAGATCGGGGTGTCGGTGTTCATGAGCGTGGCGTACCAGAACAGCGAACCGGCGACGAGGAGCAGCCCCGGCACCAGCAGGAAGCGCGGGTCGGTGCGGTCGAGCAGCTTGCCGGCGAACGGAGCCAGCACGCCCGACAGGACCGCCATCGGGATGAGCAGCAGCGCCGACTCGGTCGGCGTGAGGCCGCGGGCGAGCTGGATGAAGAACATCAGCGGCAGCGACATGCTCGTCACCGTGAAGCCCACGAGGGCGATGGCGAGGTTCGACACCGAGAAGTTGCGGTCGCGGAACAGCGGGAGCGGCACGAGCGGCTCGTTCTTGGTGCGCGCCTGCGTCCAGATGAAGATCGCCATGACGATGACTCCGCCCACGATCATGCCCCAGACCCACGGCGCCCAGTCGTACTTCTCGCCCTCCTGCAGGCCGAAGACGATGAGGAAGAGGCCGAGGGCGCTCAGCAGCACGCCGACGATGTCGAAGCGGTGCGGGTGGGTCTCGAGCTTGGGCACGAGGATCCACGCGAGCACGAACGCGATCACGCCGACGGGGATGTTGATGAAGAAGATCCACTCCCATCCGGCGCCGTCGACGAGCAGACCGCCGGCCAGCGGGCCGACGAGGGTCGCGACACCGGCGGTGGCGCCCCACAGGCCCATCGCCGCACCCCGGCGGTTCGGCGGGAAGGTGCGCGTGATGACGGCCATGGTCTGAGGCGTCATGAGCGCCGCACCGAGGCCCTGCACGGCGCGGGCGACGATGAGCATCTCGAGCGTGCCCGACAGGCCGCACCACAGCGACGCCAGCGTGAAGATCGACAGGCCGATGAGGTAGATGTTCTTCGGGCCGAAGCGGTCGCCGAGACGGCCGGTGATGAGCAGCGGCACCGCGTACGCGAGCAGGTAGGCCGAGGTCACCCACACGACGTTGTCGAGGTTGTTGGTGTCGGGGTCGAGCGCCGCCTTGATGGCGGGGTTCGCCACCGAGACGATCGTGGTGTCGACCAGGATCATGAAGAAGCCGATGACGAGGGCCCACAGGGCCGGCCAGGGGCTCCGCGGCTTGTGCCCGGCGGCGTAGGCGCCGGTGGGCGGGTGCGCGGCGGTGGATGCCGCGCCGGGGGTTTCAGTGGTCACTGTCGTGCTGCCTTTCTCTGGGCGAGATAGCGTTCCGAGGGGAGCCGCTCCGGGCCCCACTCGAAGTCGGGGCGCTCGATGCGCGCGATGATCGCGTCGAGCCATTCGAGATCGGCGCGGAGGAGGGCCTCTTCGCGTCCGAGTTCGAGGAGGTACTGTTCGGGCACGCCGTTCGCGAGCGCGTGCGCCCGGCCTGTCTCGACGCTGTCGAGCAGTTCCGCCAGCGACGACCGACGCTCGCCGAGGAGCGTGAGAGCCTCGCCGCGCTCGAGGCCGTGAGCCTCTGCGAGCGCGACACGGAACTCGGCCGGCCGATCGACGCGCGGCAGTTCGCGGCGCACCCACTCGACCACGGCGGCCGCGCCCGCCTCGGTCTGCGTGTAGGTGGTGCGCTCGGGGCGGTTGCCGTCGCGGTCGACGCCCACCTCGGCGAGCAGGCCCGCCCGTTCGAGCCGGGCCACCGTGTGATAGAACGTGCCGTTCGTGATGGTGACCAGCCGGTCGTCACGCCGGATGTGCATCAGCCGGATCATCTCGTAGGGATGCATGTCGCCCTCGGCGAGCAGCGCGAGCACCATCACCCCCAGCGGGGTGAGGCGGGCGAGGGCGTCCTTCACGATCACTCCAAGTCGACTAGTCCACGTGGACTATACACCTCGAGACTCGCGAGGACCATGCCCGCGGGGATAATGGCCTGGTGACGGCTATCCCCTCCCCCTCGACCGAGCTCGCCGGCTGGCGACACGTCTATTCGGGCAAGGTCCGCGACCTGTACGTGCCCGCCGAGACGCCCGAGGGCGCGGAGCCCGAGCGCATGCTCGTCGTCGCGAGCGATCGCGTCAGCGCGTTCGACCACGTGCTCTCGCCCGGCATCCCCGGCAAGGGCGAGCTGCTCACGACGCTCAGCCTGTGGTGGTTCGACCAGCTGGCCGGCGCCGACGGGGGCCGCGGCATCCCGAATCATCTCGCCGCCTCCCACACGCTGGGGCTCGGCGACGACGGCGTGGCCAACACCGCCGACGACCTGAAGAGCCTGATCCCGGATGCCGTCGTCGGGCGTGCGATGGTCGTCAAGAGCCTCGACATGCTGCCCATCGAATGCGTCGTGCGCGGATACCTCACCGGCTCCGGCTGGGCCGAGTACCAGGCGGGCGGCACGGTGTGCGGCATCCCGCTTCCCGCGGGACTGAACAACGGCGACCGGCTGCCCGAGCCGATCTACACGCCCGCGTACAAGGCGCCGCTGGGGGAGCACGACGAGAACATCTCGTACGAGCGCACCGTGGAGCTGGTCGGCGCCGAGCGCGCCGCCGAGCTGCGCGACCTGTCGCTGGAGATCTACACGAGGGCCTCGCGCACGGCCGAGGCCCACGGCGTCATCCTGGCCGACACGAAGTTCGAGTTCGGGCTCGACGAGAACGGCGTGCTGACCCTCGCCGACGAGGTGCTCACGAGCGACTCGTCGCGCTACTGGGATGCCGCCGCCTGGGCGTCGGGCACGACCGAGGCCGAGCGCATGGCGAGCTTCGACAAGCAGATCGTGCGCAACTGGCTCGCGGCCAACTGGGCACCGCCCCGCGAGGGCGAACCGCCGGCCCTCCCGGCCGACATCGTCGAGCGCACGGCCGCCCGCTACCGCGAGCTGCTGGAGCTGCTGACCTCGGCGTGAGACCGCCGGGCGGCATCCCCGCGCGCCGCTAGGGTGAGGCGAGCACAACACCCGAGCGCAAGGAGCGCACATGCCTCTGTGGACCCTCCACGGCAACGGCCGGACCGTCGAACCGGGCCAGGTCGTCCGACCCGAAGAACGCCTGAACTGGCCGGCGACGATCGCGATCGGCGCCCAGCACGTCATCGCCATGTTCGGCGCGACGTTCCTCGTGCCGATCCTCACCGGCTTCCCGGTGTCGACCACGCTGCTGTTCTCGGGCCTGGGAACCCTGCTGTTCCTGCTCATCACGCGCAACCGCCTGCCCAGCTACCTCGGCTCGTCGTTCGCGTTCATCGCGCCGGTGACGGCGGCCACCGCCTCGCAGGGCATGGGCTCGGCCCTCGCCGGCATCGTCGCCGTCGGCGTGCTGCTGGCGGCCGTCGGGTTCATCGTGCAGTTCGCCGGGCTGGGCTGGATCGAGAAGCTCATGCCGCCGGTGGTCGCCGGCGCGATCGTGGCTCTCATCGGCTTCAACCTCGCACCGGTCGCGTGGCAGAGCTACCAGAAGGCTCCGGTGACGGCCACGATCACGCTCGTCGCGGTGATCCTGTGCAGCGTGCTGTTCCGCGGATTCCTCGGGCGCATCTCGATCTTCCTCGGCGTGATCATCGGCTACATCGCGGCGCTCATCGCCGGTGAGGTCGACTTCACCGCCGTGAACAAGCTCGTCGACGAAGGCCAGTGGATCGGCCTGCCCACGTTCGCCTTCCCGACCTTCGGCAATCCGGGCACGTGGAGCGTCATCGCGATGTTCCTGCCCGTCGTGCTCGTGCTCATCGCCGAGAACGTGGGCCACGTCCGCGGCGTCGCGACCATGACCGACGCGTCCGTCAACAAGTACACGGGGCGCGCGCTCATCGCCGACGGCGCCGCCACGGTGCTCGCCGGAACCTTCGGCGGATCGGGCACCACGACGTACGGCGAGAACATCGGCGTGATGGCCGCGACCCGCGTGTACTCGACGGCCGCGTACTGGGTGGCGGGTGTCTTCGCGATCCTGCTGTCGCTGTCGCCTGTCGTCGGCGCCGTGTTCAACTCGATCCCCGCCGGCGTGCTGGGCGGTGTGACCACGGCCCTGTACGGGCTCATCGGCATCATCGGCATCAAGATCTGGGTCGACAACCGCGTGGACTTCTCGCGCCCCGTCAACCAGTACACCGGCGCCGTCGCGCTCGTGATCGCGATCGCCGGCTTCACGATGCAGTGGGGCGACTTCCAGCTCGGCGCGATCGTGATTGGTGCGGCCGCGGCCCTGCTGATCTACCACCTCGGCAACCTGATCGCCCGCTGGCGCAAGACCGGCGCCGACGACGGCGGCCCGATCCCTGCGGTGGGCCAGCTGGGCGGCGACCCGCAGTAGTCGGCTTCGGATGCCGCCACCTCAGCCGTTCTGGTCGGCCGAGGTGGCGGCATCCATCGTTCTTCTCGGCTTGGGGTGGGAATGATGCGCGGATGCCCGAGGTTCTCATTCACGTGAATGCACAGGCCGAACGACTCGCCCCCGACACCGCGATGGGGGCCGTCACGCTGCTCGTGGGCGACCTCGACGCCATGACGGCGTTCTACCGCGACGTCATCACACTGCAGGTGCTGGCCGCCGACGGCGACCAGGTCGTGCTCGGCCGCGCCGGCCGCGCGGTGGTGGTGCTGAAGAACGAGCCGGCGCTGCGCCATGCCGCACCGGGAGCCGCGGGACTCTTCCACACCGCGATCCTCTTCGAGACGCAGGAGGCCCTCGCCGCCGCGCTGTACAGCGTCGCGACGCGTGCGCCGCACACTTTCACGGGGTCGGCCGACCACCTCGTGAGCCAGGCGTTCTACCTCACCGACCCCGAAGGCAACGGCATCGAGCTGTACTGGGACCGCAACCGCTCCGAGTGGTCCTGGACGCACGGCACGATCGAGATGGCGACCCTCTACCTCGACCCCAACGCGTTCCTGCGCGAGCACCTGACGGAGAGCGCCGCGAGCGGCGGGACCGCGCAGGATGCGGCATCCGTCGGCCACGTGCACCTGTCGGTCGGCGACGTCGCGAGCGCGCGCAGCTTCTACGTCGACGCGCTCGGCTTCGACCAGACGGCCGCGATGGGCGACCAGGCGCTGTTCGTCAGCGCGGGCGGCTATCACCACCACATGGCGATGAACGTGTGGAACTCCCGCGGGGCCGGCCCTCGCATGCCGGCGCTGGGCCTGGGCCGCGTCGACCTCGACCTTCCGGATGCCGACGCGCTCGGCGAGCTGTCGGAGCGCCTGCGCCACCACGGCTTCGAGGTGCGCGACGACGGCCGCACGCTGTCGTTCGACGACCCCTGGCGCAACCTGCTGCACGCGACGGTGCCCGGGCGCGGCTGACATCGGCCCGCTGCGCCCGCGGACTGAACGGATGCCCGGATGACGGCATCCACGGTTCGCGTCGCGGGCTCAGGGCGCGCATTGCGTGCGTTCAGGGCGCACCTGGCATGCCCCGGACGCAACGCGCCCCACACTCGTGAGACGACCGGCGGCCACCAGGGGCGAGGCTCAGACGGACTCGCGGACGACCAGCTCGGTCTCGAGGATCGTGACGTGACGCGGATGCCGGCCGGCGAGGATGTCGAGCAGCACCGTGGCCATCCGCTCACCCTGCGCGAACGACGGCTGGCGCATCGTCGTCAGCGGCGGTATGACCGACGTCGCCACGGGCGAGTCGTCGAACCCGACGAGGGCGACGTCCTCCGGCACCCGCAGCCCGGCCGCGTTCAGCACGGTCAGCACGCCTCGGGCCATCAGGTCGCTCGCGACGAACACCGCGTCGGGCCTCGCTCCCGACGCGAGCATGCGGCGCATCGCCTCGGCGCCCCCGTCGGCCGTGAAGTTGCCGTCTTCGACGCCGGCCGGCTCGAGGTGGAACGCCTTGAGCGCGTCACGGAAGCCGCGCAGCCGGTCGACGCCCGCGGGCATGTCGCGGGGTCCGGTGATGGTCGCGATGCGGGTGCGCCCGTTCTCGATCAGGTAGACCGTCGCGTCGTACGCGCCCCGCACGTTGTCGACGTCGACGTAGTAGTCGCGCTCGCGCTCGCGCACCGGCCGGCCGCCGTAGACCACGGGCACGACGCTCGCGATGCGGTCGATGAACGTGTCGCTCGTGTGGTGCGACACGACGATCGCGCCGTCGACCGCGCCGGAGCGCACGTACGACGTGGTCTTGTCGCCCGGGTCATCGCTCGCGATGAACAGGTTGAGCACGTAGTCCGACCGGCTCAGCCGCGAGTTGATGCCCGACACGATGGCGGCGAAGAACGGGTCGCCGAAGAACCTCGTGGTGTCTTCGGGGACGATGAGCGCCACCGCGTGGGTCTTCTGGCTCGCGAGCGAACGGGCCGCCCGATTGGGCACGTAATTGAGGTCGGCGATCGCCTTCGTGACCGCCTCCAGCGCCTCGGGGCTGACCGCGGTGGAGCCGTTGACCACGCGCGACACCGTCGACCGCGAGACGCCCGCTGCCGCGGCGACCTCTTCGATCGTCACCGTCTGACGCGCGACGTCGGTGCTCATCGCTGTCCTCCCCTGCCGAACCTACGGTCCGAATCTACGACCAGTCGCCCTATGACGCGGACGCCACGACGCCGGCATCCGCGGCGTCGAGCGCGCGGGCGCCGATGATGCGACGGTATTCGAGGGCGCTGTCCTTGGGCGTGCGCTCCTGCGTGTCGTAGTCGACGCGCACGATGCCGAACCGCTTCTCGTACCCCCACGCCCACTCGAAGTTGTCGAGCAGCGACCAGTAGAAGTAGCCGCGCACGTCGACGCCGGCGTCTGCGGCATCCAGGATCGCCGAGAGGTGACCGCGCAGGAACTCGACGCGGTCCGTGTCGTGCACGCGCTTCTCGCCGCCGTCGACGACGAGCGCGTCGTCGTACGCCGCACCGTTCTCGGTGACGTACAGCGCCGTGCCGGCGGGCTGGGCGTACTCGTCCCAGACGCGCACGAGCAGCTGGGTGAGACCCTCGGGCTGCACCTCCCAGTGCATCGGCGTGCGCGGGAGGCCCCGCTCGTGCCAGTAGATGCCCTCGTGCGACGGGAAGGGCGAGGCGCCCGGCCGGTCGGTGGGCGCGTCGCCGCCGATGGGCGGGTTCACGGGCTCGTGGCCGCCGACGTACTCGCCGTGGTAGTAGTTCACGCCCAGCGTGTCGATGGGCGTCGAGATGACTTCGAGGTCGCCCGGGCGCACCGCGGACTCCCAGGCCGAGACGGCGGCGGCATCCACCGCGCGGATGTCGTCGACGATGTCGGCCGGGTACTGCCCGCGGAAGATCGGGTCGAGGAACCAGCGGTTGAACTGGCCGTCGATGCGGCGCGCCGCGTCGAGGTCGGCCGGGTCGTTCGCGTCGACCGGCTCGGCCACCGTCAGGTTGAGCGTGATCCCGAGGTTGAGCGACTCGTCGCGGGCGCGCAGCTCACGCACGGCCTGACCGTGACCCAGCATCAGGTGGTGCGCGGCGAGCACGCCCTCCTCGACGCTGTAGTGGCCCGGCGCGTGCAGCCCCGCGGTGTAGCTGAGGAAGGACGAGCACCACGGCTCGTTGAGCGTCGTCCACACCTTCACCCGGTCACCCAGGGCGTCGTGCATCGTGAGGGCGTACTCGGTGAACTTGTCGGCGGTGTCGCGGTTCGCCCAGCCACCCTGCTCCTGCAGGGCCTGCGGCAGGTCCCAGTGGTACAGCGTCAGCCACGGCAGGATGTCGGCGCCGAGCAGCTCGTCGACCAGGCGCTTGTAGAAGTCCAGCCCCTGCGCGTTGACCGCGCCGCCGTCGGGGCGCACACGCGACCACGACGTCGAGAAGCGGTAGGTCTGCAGCCCGAGGTCCTTCATCAGCGCGACGTCGTCGCGGTAGCGGTGGTAGTGGTCGCAGGCCACGTCGCCGTTGTCGGCGTTGATGACGGCGCCCGGCACACGGCAGAACGCGTCCCAGATGGAGTCACGGCGCCCGTCTTCGTGGGCGGCGCCCTCGATCTGGAAGGCAGCGGTCGCGGCGCCGAACAGGAAGTCCGACGGGAAGGCGCGCGCGGTCGTCATGAGGGGAGGTCCTCTCTGAAAGAAGCGATGGAATCAGGATGCCGGGGGCCCGGCCGTCGCGGAAGGGCCTAGCCCTTGACCGCGCCGGCCATGATCCCGCTGACGAGCTGCTTGCCCGTGAAGGCGAAAAGGATCAGCAGCGGGATGGTGGCCAGCAGCACACCGGCGAGCACGATCGAGTAGTCCACGAAGTAGTTGGACTGCAGCAGCGACAGCGCGACGGGCAGGGTGGGGTTCTGCCGGTCGAGCACGATGAACGGCCAGAAGAAGTTGTTCCATGCCGACACGAACGTGAACAGGCCGAGCATCGCGGCGGCCGGACGCGCGGCCGGAAGGCCCACGGTCAGGAACGTGCGGAACGAGTTCGCCCCGTCCACGCGGGCGGCCTCGATGAGCTCGTCCGGCACCGTCTGGCGCAGGTACTGCGTCATCCAGAACACGCCGAAGGCGGTCACGAGCGCCGGCACGATGATCGCGCCGATCTGGCCCGTCCAGCCGAGGTCGGCGAACAGGATGTACAGCGGCACGACGCCGAGCTGGGTCGGCACCGCCATCGTGGCGATCACGAACACGAGCAGCCAGCTGCCCCCGCGGAAACGGAGCTTGGCGAACGCCCAGCCGGCGAGCGTCGAGAAGAACACGACCGACAGCGCGATGATCGCCGAGCTCCAGATGGAGTTCCACAGCGCGAGCCAGAAGTTCACCGCGGGATCGTTGATCACGGCGGCGGCGTTCGCGAAGAAGTTGCCGCCCGGGATCCACGACATATTGGGGTCGCGGATCGTGGACGAGTCGCCCGAGCCGATCAGCAGCGACCAGTAGTACGGCAGCAGCGAGGCGAGCAGCACGAAGCTGAGCGCGGTGTAGACGAACCAGCCCGGTCGCTCGCCGGCGGAACCGCGGCGGCGACGACGCCCGGCACGGGGACGCTTCTCTTCGACGGGGTTCTCGGGGTCTTCCAGATGCAGGGGCATCGGCGTCGTGGCGGTCATCGCACGGTCTCCTTCGGTGCGGCGGCGGACGCGGCCTGGGCGGCGTCGGCGGCGACGGCTGCGCGAGCGGATCGCGCGGCGGCGCGGCGCTGCTTGCGGGTCAGCTGGCCGCGTCCGCCCTCGTCTCGGATGAGGCTCTGCGACACGAACAGGTTCACGATGCCGATCGCCAGGATGATGAGGAACAGGATCCAGGCGAGGGCCGCCGCGCGGCCGAAGTTCCACTCGCCCCAGCCGATGTTGTAGAGCCACAGGCTGATCGTCAGCCACTGCGAGTTCGCGCCGCCGGTGCCGGTCTGGTCGTACATGCGCGGCTCGTCGAAGATCTGCAGACCGCCGATGGTCGACGTGATGATGACGAAGATGAGCGTCGGGCGCAGGCTCGGAACGGTGATCGAGAAGAACTGACGGATCTTGCCGGCGCCATCGACGGTCGCCGCCTCGTAGTAGTCGCGCGGGATCGCCTGCATGGCCGCGAGCAGGATGAGGGTGTTGTAGCCGGTCCAACGGAAGTTGACCATCGTGGCGATCGCGATGTGGCTCGCGAAGGCGTTGGAGTGCCACGGGATGTCGGGGATGCCGATCCGGTTCAGCATCGTGTTGATGATGCCGTACTGGTCGCCGAACATGTTGCTGAAGATCAGCGCGACGGCGACGGGGGCCATGACGTAGGGGACGAGGACGCCCATGCGCCAGAACGTCTTGGCGCGGATGTTCTGGTCGAGCATCGCGGCGATGAAGATCGCGGCGATGAGCTGGGGGATGCTCGACAGCAGGAAGATGCTGAACGTGTTGCGCAGCGCGATCCAGAACTTGGGGTTCGCCAGCACCCATTCGTACTGGCCCCAGCCGATGAACTCACCCGAGTTGCGGACCAGGTCCCAGTCCATGAACGAGATCACGGCGGTGTACGCGATCGGGAAGAGCCCGACCACGATGAAGAGGATGAAGAAGGGCGAGATGTAGAGGTACGGGGAGAGCTTCAGATCCCACGCGGTCATCCGATGGCCGAAGCCGATGCGCTTGGGAGATCGCGAGCTCGAGACGGTGGTGGTCACGAAGGCTCCTCAGTTCGGGTCCGGAGCGGACGGGTGGGGCGCCGGCAGACGCGGCGCGCGACATGGTGCGGACGAGGCGGGTCGCAATCAGAACCCGCCCCGTCCGGGTCTCAGACGGTGTGCCGGGGACCGCGGCTGCGGCAGCGGCCCCCGGCATCCGTGATCATCAGCCGATCGCGTCGACCTCGGAGACCCACTGGTCCCACGACGTCTTGGCGTCCTGCGTGCCGTCCTCGACACGGGTCAGCGCCTGCTGCATCGCGTCGTTGATCTGGAAGTAGTACTGACCCTTGAAGGGCGCGACCGTGACCGCGTTGGCGCGGTCGGTGAGGATCTGGCCCACCGGCGCGTTGTTGAAGTACTCGTTGGTCGAGCTCAGCAGCGTGTCGGAGGTGAGCGCCTCGCTCTGGCTCGGGAACGT
>NZ_JBQCIP010000008.1:0-7162 GCF_051953575.1 Microbacterium sp. | reverse complement strand
GGGGCGAGGCTCATCGCCGTCCCCGGGTGGCCGTTGCCGACCTTCTCCACGGCATCCGCCGCGAGCACGCGAGCGGTGTCCACCGCGCGCCGATCGATCTCATCCCAACGCAGTTCCGACACCCGGGCGCCTTTCTCGAGGAGGTGCGCCCGGCAGATGGCCGAATCGCGGCCCTTGTCCGGATGGAGAAGGGGGGATCGGCGGCGGGCGCGCGTGTGTTCAGCATAGCGAAGCGGCATGCCGCCGAGGCCATGCGAGCGGTCAATGTGACAGAGTCTTGCGAACGCGATGGCGCCCGCGGTCACCGGTGGGTGACGCTCTCGTCACGATCTGCTCACGCGATCGTCCGCTCGAATGTGATCGATAACAACCTCAGGGCCGCCCAGGGGACGCCGGGCGGGCGCGAGCCCATGCCCTAGACTTGGGAGGATTCTGCAGGCGGCGATTGCGGGGGCCATGGACATCACGAAGACGGCCGGGGACGAGGCATCCGTCGTCGACGCACCCCGCCGGACTCGCCAGGGAATCGGCCGCACGGTCAAGGCGTACGTCGCCCTGATGAAGCCGCGCGTCCTCGAGCTGCTGCTGGTGACTACCGTGCCGGTGATGATCCTCGCCCAGGGCGGGTTCCCGAGTCTGTGGCTGATCATCGCGACCGTCATCGGCGGCACCGCCAGCGCGGGTTCCGCCGCGGCGTTCAACATGTACCTCGACCGCGACATCGACGCGCACATGCAGCGGACGGTGAACCGCCCGCTCGTGACGGGCGAGGTGTCGCCGCGCGGCGCGCTGATCTTCGCGTGGTCGCTCGCCGTGTTCTCCACGGTGTGGCTGTGGCTCACCACGAACTGGCTCGCCGCGACGCTGTCGGCCGTCGCCATCTTCTTCTACGTCGTCATCTACACGATGATCCTCAAGCGCCGCACCGAGCAGAACATCGTGTGGGGCGGCATCGCCGGCTGCTTCCCCGTGCTGATCGGCTGGACGGCCGTGACCGGCTCGCTCGCGTGGCCGCCGGTCATCCTGTTCGCGCTCGTCTTCCTGTGGACGCCGCCGCACTACTGGCCGCTGTCGATGAAGTACAAGGACCAGTACGAGAACGTCGATGTGCCGATGCTCGGCGCCACTCGCGCCGGCTCGCAGGTGGGCCTGCAGGTCATCCTGTACGCGTGGGCGACCGTCGTGTGCTCGCTGCTGCTGATCCCCGTCGCCGGCATGGGTCTCGTCTACACCGTCTCGGCCGTCGTGTTCGGCGGGTGGTTCATCTACGAGTCGCACGTGCTCTACAACCGCGCCGTTCGCGGCACGGAGCCGCGGCCGATGCGCGTCTTCCACGCGTCGATCACGTATCTCACGCTGCTGTTCGTCGCGATCGCGATCGATCCGCTGCTGCCGTTCTGATCCCGAGTCCCTGTCGATTCCGAGCCCCTGTCGATTCCGGCGGGGGCTCGTTCGTCGGTCTGGTGAGGGGCACAATGCCTCTCGACGACGAAGGAGCACACGATGGCGCAGTACATGATCCTGGTCTACGGCGACGAGGCGCAGTGGGATGCCCGCACGGACGAGGGCATCCGTGCCACCGACGCAGGGCATCGGGCGTTCGTCGAGCGCGCGGGGTCGGCGATCCTCGCCTCGGGCGAACTCGAATCCAGCGGCACGGCCACCACGCTGCGCGCAGGCGGCGAGCGACCGCTCGTCACCGACGGGCCGTTCCTGGAGACGAAGGAGGTGCTCGGCGGCTTCTATCTCATCGACGTCCCCGACCTCGATGAGGCGCTCGCCCTCGCCGCCCTCCTGCACGAGTCCACCGAAGAGCACGGCGGCGTGCAGGTGCATCCGCTCGTCCAGCACGGGTGATCGATGGATGCCGTCACGCCCGCGTCCGACGCGGCCGACGCCGACGCCGCGCTGGCGAGTGCGCACCGCGCGGAATGGGCCGCGGTCGTCGCGTCGACGGCGCGGTTGACCGGCGACCTCGACCTCGCCGAGGAGTGCACGCAGGAGGCGTTCGCACGGGCCGTCGAGGTGTGGCCGGTGCGCGGCATCCCGGACCGTCCCGGAGCATGGCTCACGACGGTCGCCGCCAACCGCGCGCGTGACGAGCTGCGGCGGCGGACGGCGCTGCGGCGACGTCTGCCGCTGCTCGTCCGGGAGGACTCGGCGGACCACGATGCGTCCTGGCACGCCGACGATCGCCTGCGCCTGGTCTTCACGTGCTGTCACCCCGCGCTCTCTCGCGAGGCGCAGGTCGCGCTCACCCTTCGACTGGTGTGCGGGGTGCCGACCGGAGATGTCGCCGCCGTGCTGCTGGTGAGCGAATCCACGATGGCCGCCCGCATCACGCGCGCCAAGCGCAAGATCGCCGTCGCCCGGATCCCGTACCGGGTTCCGGATGCCGCGGAGCTGCCCGAGAGGATCGACGTCGTGTGCGACGTGCTGTACCTCGTCTTCACCCTCGGGCATGCGCCGCCGTCGGGGGAGAGGCCGGTGCGGGCCGATCTGGTCGACGAGGCGATCGCCCTCACGCGGATGCTGCACGCTCTGCTGCCGAAGAGCCGTGCCGTGACCGGACTGCTCGCACTGATGCTGCTCACCGACGCCCGCCGTGCCACCCGTGACGATCTGCTGCCGGAACAGGACCGCTCGCGGTGGGACCGGGCGCTCATCGACGAAGGGCTGGGGCTGCTCGCCGCCGCAACCGCCAGGGCCGCGGACCGCTATGCCGTCTCGGCCGCGATCGCCGCCGCACACGCGCAGGCGCCGACATGGAACGACACCGACTGGGTGCGCATCGTCGACCTGTACACGCTGCTCGGACGCGCATGGCCGAGCCCCGTCGTCACGCTCAACCGAGCCGTGGCGCTCGGCATGCGCGACGGGCCTGCGGCGGGGCTCGCCGCCGTGGATGCGGTGGCCGCCGAGCCGGCGCTCGGCCGATACCCGTACCTGCCCGCGGCGCGCGCGGCGTTCCTCGGCGAGCTCGGCCGCTGGGACGAAGCGGCCGACGCGTACGCGGATGCCGCACGCCTCGCCGGCAGCACCGTCGAGCGCGAACGGATGCGCGCGCAGGCGGTCGACGCGCGCCTCCGTGCGGCTGTGGATAACTCGGAAGGCGAGGAGGCGGGTCCGGTTACGGTGGACGGATGATCCTGCGCGCGACGACGGTCACCCTCGGGTTTGCGGCGGCAGCCGTGATGCTGAGCGGATGCGTCGCCCCGGCGCCCGAACCGACACCGACGTCGACAGCGGTGTTCGCGAGCGAGGACGAGGCGTTCGCGGCGGCGGAGGAGACGTATAGGGCGTACATCGAGGCGGAGAACGCCCGCAGCGCCGACCCGGCATCGAGGCCGGAACCGCAGTCCTTCTTGGTCGGTGCTGCGCTCGAAGCCGATATCGAAGCGAATCGTGAGTTTGAGGCACGCGGAATCAGCATCGTCGGTACATCGTCGATTGTGAGTCTCGACGGGATCTCCGCCGATCTAGCCACCGGTGACGTGACAGTGCAGACGTGTCTGGATTCCTCGATGTCGCGGGTGCTAGATGGGTCTGGAGCGGACATCACGCCGCCCGACCGTGATCCCACAGTCGCCGCGGTCGTCAGCCTGATGCCTGTAGGGAACAGCCTCCGAATCTCCGACATCGCTGGAACCGCGAGCGAGTCGTGTTGAGAGCCGCGGCGGTATTGCTCGCGCTTGTTGCCTCGTCTGCCCCTGGCGCCGTAGCGATGCAGATGACCACCGCAAGCGCGTGTACGACTGCAATGATGCGTGCCGGCCTGTGTGACACCTCGACTGTCAACAACGGTGAGTCTGTTGACGTTGCAGCGGACCGAGTTTTCGGTGAGAGTAAGCGGGAGTCACTGGGCGGGGGGTCTGATTCCACCCACATCCCCGCCATCATCTACGCGCCCGACACAGGCAAAACCTGCGACACCCCGGATGGCTTGTGCCTGGCGAAGGACGTCCCGCTTGAGCCGGCCGACGCGGGCTTCCCGGCGGTGACGCTCGCCGATCTGGTCTCGTTCCGGCCCGCGACGCCGCAGCTCGCGGGGGAGCCGGCAGGGTTCGGGGTCGTGCGGATGCCGACGAACTTCGTGGCCGCGGCATCCGCCCAAGACATCCCGGGCGTGCTGCTCGGATTTCCGGTGACGGTGCGGTTCACGCCGGTCGCCTACGTGTTCTCGTACGGTGACGGGCACACGACCAGATCTGCGACGGGCGGTGTCGCGTGGACGGCATCCGGGAGCCCGCAGTTCACTCCCACCGACACGGGCCACGTCTACGACGCGCGCGGCACGTACGTGTCCAGCGTCACCGTGGAGTACAGCGCCGCGGTGGACTTCGGCGCCGGCTGGCGCGCGGTCGAGGGCGTCGTCACGGCCCGGACGGGGGATTACCCGGTACAAGTCGTCGAGGTGCGCACCGCCCTCGTGGAGCACACGTGCGCCGAGGATCCGCAGGGCCCCGGCTGCTGAGCCCGGGAACGACGAAGCCGCAGGACGGAGCGCGATCGCGCCCCAGCCTGCGGCTCCGGTACGTGTGTGTCAGCGGGTGACGGCGGTCTCGCTCTCGGCGGCCGGCGCGGCCTCGACGACGGGCTCTGCGGCGGTCTCGGCAACGGGCTCGGCGCTGACCTCGTCGGCCTCGGCCTTCCAGTCGATGGGCTCGACGACCTCGACGGCCGGCACGGGGCGCAGCGTCGAGAGGGCGGCGACGGCGAGCGTCAGCAGGACGCCGATGATGCCGGTGGCGAGCAGGATGCCGCCGATGATGGCGATGACCTGGCCGACGTAGACGTCCACCGCGGTGGCCGAGTTGTCCGTGAGCACCGCGGTGAGCGACCCCACCTTGGACGTGAGCAGGAAGGCGCCGCCGGCGGCCGTGGCCAGGGACACGACGAGCAGGCCCCAGAACGGGATGCTGCGGGCAAGACGGGGACGGGTGGACATGTGTCGATCACTCCTCGATGGCGCGACCCGGGTGGTCGCGGCATCCACCATGACAGCACAGCCCGTGGGGCCGCAATGCGAACCCTATGCGTTCCCTGTGCGGGACGGGCGTCAGGCGACCGCTGCGACCGCGGCGACGGGACGCTTGACGTGCATCACCACGGCGGTCATGACGGCGACCGAGATCGCGGCGAGCACCATGTGCACGCCGACCGCCAGCGGCGGCAGGTCGTTGCGCGCCTGGTAGAGCCCCACGGCGATCTGCACGAGCTCGACGGCGAGGAGGGCGAGCGCCCACCCGCGGAACTGCTTCGCGCCGACGACCGACGCTCCGATGACGAGCACCAGCGTCAGGCCGAACAGCGCATACGCGGGCCACGAGTGCACGTGCTCGAGCAGCGTGGCGTCGAAGCCGTTGCGCAGCGTGACCTCGGGGTCGCCCGAGTGCGGGCCGGCTCCGGTCGTGAGCACGCCGATGAACACCGTGATCGCCAGGAACAGCGACGTGATGTGCGTCACGATCGCGAGCCACCGCGGTACGGCGAGCTCGCGCGACCCGAACGGCTGACCCATGCGCGCGACGAACGCGGCCGAGACCCCGACGAGCACGAGCGAGACGATGTAGTGGAACGACACGAGGTTCGGGTGCAGATCGAAGATGACCAGGATGCCGCCCACCGCGGCCTGCAGCAGCACGCCGCCGAAGATGATCCACGCCATGGTCCACAGGTCGCGGCGCTGCCGGCGGATCTGCGACACGAAGACGATGACGGCGACGGCAGCCAGGCCCACGAAGAACGACAGCCCGCGGTTCCCGAACTCGATGAGGCTGTGATAGCTCTGCTCGGCGGTGGGGAACAGCGAATCGGGCGTGCACAGCGGCCACTCGCACCCGAGTCCGGAATCCGTGAGACGCACCGCGCCACCGGTCCCGACGATCGCGATCTCCAGGACGAGAGAGATCCAGGCGGCGACGCGCACCCGAGCGTCGACCCGATCGGGCAGCCACTGCCGGAATCGCTGCCACACGCCGGGTGCTGTGGTGGTCGGCTGGTCCGCGGACATACTGATGATCGCCTCCTGGCAGAGGCTCCGGACGCCGCATGTGACGGACGACGCGCGTCCGCTCCGGGGTGGAACCTGTAGAATCGAGGGGTCGGTCGCCAACGCCTCGGGCGTAGCGCACCACCGACAGTCTAGGCGCGATCTCTGCGCCGCTTTGAGAGGGCCCGACGAGCGGCATCCACCCCTGGTAACTCCACCGGGGGAACCGGAATGCCGGGGCGGATGACACCGCAGGACCCGGAGGAGAACGTGACGATGACTGATGTGCTGATCGATCGCCCCGAGCTGGAAGGGCTGGGTGTCTACGAGTTCGGCTGGCACGACCCCGATGCCGCCGGAGCGAGCGCCAAGCGAGGACTGAGCGAAGCCGTCGTGCGCGACATCTCGGCGCTCAAATCCGAGCCCGAGTGGATGCTGAAGACCCGTCTGAAGGGTCACCAGCTCTTCGGTCGCAAGCCGATGCCGACGTGGGGCGCCGACCTCAGCGAGATCGACTTCGACAACATCAAGTACTTCGTGCGCTCCACCGAGAAGCAGGCGCAGTCGTGGGAGGACCTCCCCGAAGACATCCGCAACACGTACGAGAAGCTCGGCATCCCCGAGGCCGAGCGCGCGCGCCTGGTCGCCGGCGTCGCCGCGCAGTACGAGTCCGAGGTGGTCTACCACCAGATCAATGAGGAGCTCGAGCGCCAGGGTGTCATCTTCATGGACACCGACACCGCGCTGCGCGAGCACCCGGAGTTCTTCGAGGAGTACTTCGGCACCGTGATCCCCGCCGGCGACAACAAGTTCGCCGCGCTCAACACGGCGGTGTGGTCGGGCGGCTCGTTCGTCTACGTGCCCCCGGGCGTCCACGTCGAGATCCCGCTGCAGGCCTACTTCCGGATCAACACCGAGAACATGGGCCAGTTCGAGCGGACGCTCATCATTGCCGACGAGGGCTCGTACGTGCACTACATCGAGGGCTGCACGGCGCCGATCTACAAGTCGGACTCGCTGCACTCGGCCGTCGTCGAGATCATCGTGAAGAAGAACGCCCGCGTGCGCTACACGACGATCCAGAACTGGTCGAACAACGTCTACAACCTGGTCACGAAGCGTGCCGTGGCGCACGAGGGCGCGACCATGGAGTGGATCGACGGCAACATC
>NZ_JBQCIP010000007.1:0-10175 GCF_051953575.1 Microbacterium sp. | reverse complement strand
AGACGGCGCCCGCGACAAACCGGGGCCGTGAGGGGTGAGGGCCCGCGACGAACTCCGCGACGAGGGAGGCCTGGGAACTAGGACTCGTCGCGGCCGCTAAGGAGAAGGCGAGCGATCCGCACGAGCCCAGGCTACCACCGGCGCGGCGGACCTGGACTCGCGCGGACCCGGCCTCAGTGCCCCTCGGAGCCCGTGGGCTCCTCGACAGCGGGTGCGGCATCCGCACCGTTCCGCTTGTCACGGGCCGACGCGACGAGGCTCGCGATCGTCGCCACCGCCATCGACACGACGATGACACCGAGCGACATCCACGTCGAGATCTCGGGCGCCCACTCGATCGGCTCGCCCCCGTTGATGAAGGGCAGCTCGTTCACGTGCATGGCGTGGAACACGAGCTTCAGACCGATGAACGCCAGGATGAACGCGATGCCGTAGTGCAGGTACCGCAGGCGGTCCAGCAGGTCGCCGAGGAGGAAGTAGAGCTGACGCAGGCCCATCAGGGCGAAGATGTTCGCGGTGAAGACGATGAACGGACTCTGCGTGATGCCGAAGATCGCGGGGATCGAGTCGATCGCGAACAGCAGGTCGGTGACGCCGATCGCCACGAACACGATGATCATCGGCGTCCACATCTTCTTTCCGCCGACGACGGTGCGGATCTTCGCGCCGTCGTAGTGGTCGCTGATGTCGATGGTGCGCCGCAGCACGCGGACGATGAAGTTCTCGCGCTGGACGTCTTCGTCGTGGTCCCCGCCGGGGAAGGCCTGTCGCCACGCGGTCCACACCAGGAACGCACCGAAGATGTAGAAGATCCAGCTGAACTCCTCGATCACCGCCGCGCCGATCATGATGAAGATGCCGCGCAGCACGAGGGCGATGATGATGCCGACCATCAGGACCTCCTGCTGGTACCGGCGCGGCACCGCGAACTGGGTCATGATCAGCACGAAGACGAACAGGTTGTCGATCGACAGGCTGTACTCGGTCAGCCAGCCCGCGACGAACTGCCCCGCGTACTCGGGGCCGGCGAAGATCCACATGAGCCCCGCGAAGATGAGGGCCAGGACGACGTAGAAGACGACCCACAGCGTCGACTCCTTGGCCGACGGGATGTGCGGGCGCTTGAGGATGATGAGCAGATCGGCGATGAGGATCAGCGTCAGGATCACCAGGGATCCGATTTCGAACCACAGCGGGAGATCGAGGTCCATTGCGGGCCTTTCGAGAGTGCGGAGAGGGGTCGGTCGAATCCGAAAGTCTCTCCCCCGCCGGCCTTCCGGCCTGCGTCGCGCACCCGGGGTCGCATGATCGGGACCCGTGATGACGGATGCGCGGTTTCGGGATACTCCCTCTCGCTCGCATCAGGATACAGGCTCAGGATGCCGCACCTCGCCCATCCCGGCGGATCCGGTCGAGACGATCGGGCCTGTGCCGACACCCGTTGAGTGAGAGATGATTCGAGGGTTCGGAGGATGGCGGATGGCTGACGACGGTTCGCGCGACGACCCGCAGGGCGACGCGGCGCTGGCCGCACTCGCGGCGGGCGGGAGCGAGCGCGCCTTCCGGAGCATCTACCGCGACTACGTGCGGCCGGTGTACTGGCTCGCGCACGGGCTCGTGGGCAACCCGGCGGATGCCGAGGAGGTCACCCAGGAGACGTTCCTGGTCGCGTGGCGCAAGCTTCCGGGCTTCGAGCTCGCGGGCGACTCGCTGCTCCCGTGGCTCGCGACGATCTGCCGTTACCAGGCCGCCAACCGCATCCGGCGGCAGCGGCGCGACCGCGAGCACACCGCGTCCCCCGTCGACGAGAGCCTGCCGGACACGGTCGACGTGGAGCAGCAGGTCGTCGACGGCGAGCTGGCCGAGGCGATCCTGCGCGAGGTCGCCGGGCTCGGCGACCTGGACCGCGAGATCTTCCGGCTGTGCGCCACCGAGGGGTACGCCTACCAGGCGGCCGCCGAGCAGCTGGGCGTCGCGCACGGCGTGGTCCGCAATCGTCTCTCCCGCATCCGGACGCGCCTCCGGACCGTCGTGAAGGAGAGCACATGAACACGCAGCCACGGGACCCGCAGGGTGCGGCATCCCTTCCCGAACTGAGTCCGCAGCGCATCGACGAGATCGAGGACGCGCTGTTCGCCGACATCGCGGCCGACCGGTCGCGGGCGACCGCGCAGCGCCGCCGCCGCGGCCGCTACTGGATCGCCGGCGGCGCAGCGGCGGCCGTGATCGTCGTCGCCGCCGTCATCGCCCCCAGCGTCGGAGCGCTGGTCTCGCCCACCGGATCCGGCGACAGCGCGGCCGTCGCCCCGGCCCCCGATCCCGGTGCTGCCGACGGCTCCGCCGAGTCGAGCTCGGGCTCGCGCGACGCCGCTCCGCTGGCGGGCACCGACGGCGCGGGCGGCGCCGCCTCCGACAGCAGCGCTCCGTCGGCGGGCCGCGACATCGTCACCACCGCATCGGCGACCGTCACCGTCGGGGACGTGGATGCCGCGGCCCGCACCATCGCCGACACCGCGGCCGCGCACGGCGGCTACGTCGAGTCGATGAGCATCGGCAGCAACGGGACCGTGTATCCCGTGGAGCCCCTGCAGACAGACACGACGGGCGTCGCGCCCGACATGATGCCGTATCCCTCGCCGACCGACGGCGCGTGGATCACGGTGCGGGTGCCGGCCGATCAGCTCACCGAGGTGGTCGGCTCGCTGGACGAGCTCGGCAAGGTCACCGCGACCAACATCGACCGGCAGGACGTGACCTCGCAGACCGTCGACCTGCAGGCGCGCATCGACGCGGCACAGGCATCCGTCGACCGGCTCACGGCGCTGATGGGTCAGGCGCAGAACGTCTCGGACCTGATCGCCGCGGAGTCCGCGCTGTCGGAGCGTCAGGCGCTCCTGGAGTCCTACCAGCAGCAGCTCAAGATGCTCGACGACCAGGTCGCGATGTCGACGCTCTCGGTCACCCTCACGCCCGAGATCGAACCGGTGACCGCCGATCCGGCCGGGTTCGGCGACGGGCTCGCGGCGGGCTGGAACGGCCTGGTCGCGACCCTCAACGGCATCGTCGTCGCGATCGGGTTCCTCATCCCCTGGCTCGCCGTCGCCGCGATCGCCGCCGTCATCGTCTGGCTCATCGTCCGCACCGTGCGCCGGCGACGGGCGGGACGGACCGGGCACCCGGCGGAGGCGGCGGCATCCGCCGACGAAGCGAAGACGGACTGAGGATGCCTCACACGGCCGCCGACGCGAGCTCGGCGGCCATGCCGACGAGGTACACGACCACCGACAGCACGACGGTCAGCAGCGTCAGCGCCATGATCGTGATCGTCGCGCCTCCGGTGACGAGCGTGCCGCGCTCGTGCAGCCCCTCGTGCACACGTCGGTACCGGCGCCCGATGCGCAGGTAGCCCGTCAGCGCCAGCGCCACGAGCACGAGCCCGAGCGGGATCGCGACATACAGGCTGACGGCGGCCGCGAAGCGCACCGCGACGGCACCGGCGACCCCCAGCGCGAGGAACGTCCGACGCCACGCCAGCAGCGTGCGCTCGGGCTGCAGGCCCGGGTCGAAAGGATGCTCGGGCCGCGTCATGGCGTCACCAGAGCAGGCCGAGCACCAGCAGCACGACCGCCAGCACGACCCCGACGGTGAGCGCGGGGGCGAGCGAGGGCCCCGGAAGCGGACGTGCTTCGCGCAACGAGCGCTCGCTGCGGTACCACCCCACCCATGCCTGGACGGCGCACAGCACGCCCAGCACGACGAACACCGCGGCCGACGCGATGCGGAACCCCGTCGAGACGCCGACGTCCAGCGCGATGAGCGCGACACCCGCGGCCAGCATCGCCAGCGACGTGCGCACCCAGGCCAGGAACGTCCGCTCGTTGGCGAGGCTGAACCTCGGATCGGGCTCGGCGCCGCGGCGGTACAGCGAGCGAGGGAATCGGCCGTCCATCGACGCGAGCCTATCCCCGAAAAGGCGAAGAGCCCCGGTCCGTGGACCGGGGCTCTTCTGCTGGTGACCCCAGCGGGATTCGAACCCGCGTTACCGCCGTGAGAGGGCGGCGTACTAGGCCGCTATACGATGGGGCCGTTCAGGCAACCGTTCGATTATGCCACGCCGCTCATGCCCACTCCAAATCGAGGCGTCAGGTGCCGCACGGCTTGCCGGTCGACCCTGGGAGCGCTTGACTCGACGCATGCGAGTCACGAAGTTCGAGCACGCGACACTCACCCTTTCCGACGCCGGCAGCACCATCGTCATCGACCCCGGTTCGTTCACCGCTCCCCTGGGAGATCTCGATGGTGTCGTCGCGATCGTCATCACGCACGAGCACGCCGATCACTGGACGCCCGACCACCTCACGCGGCTGCTCGACAAGTTCCCGGGCACGCCGATCTACGCGCCGGAGGGGGTCGCGAAGGCCGCCGCCGGGTTCGACGTCACGGTCGTCCGACCGGGTGACGTCGTCGAGGTCGAGCCGTTCCGCCTCGAGTTCTTCGGCGGAACACATGCCGTCATCCACCGATCGATCCCCGTGGTCGACACCGTCGGCGTGCTCGTGAACGACGACTTCTACTACCCGGGAGACTCGTACGCCGAACCCGGTCGTCCGGTGAAGCTCCTCGCCGCTCCGGTGGGGGCGCCCTGGCTCAAGATCGGCGAGGCGATGGACTTCGTCCTCGCGGTCGCCCCCCGCCAGGTGTTCGGCACCCACGACCTCACGCTGTCGGTCGCCGGGCGCGACATGGGACGCGCCCGTCTGGGCTGGGCCGCCGAGCAGGACGGCGGTGAGCTCGTCCTCCTGGATCCGGGCGAGTCGGTCGACATCTGACCCCGAACGCACGAGACGACGGATGCTGCAGCGGCTTCGATCCGCGGCATCCGTCGTCTCGTCTGGGGCTCATCCGCGCCGGAGCCGGATGAGAGCCTGCCTACTGTGCGTCGAGGTCGGTCTCCAGCAGCGCGACGAGCTCATCGAGCGCCTGCTCGGCGCCTTCGCCCTCGGCCTTGAGCGTCACGACCGTGCCCTGCGACGCGCCGAGTCCCATCAGCGACAGGATGCTGCCGGCGTTGAGGTCGGCGCCGCCCTCGACCGCGATGGTCACGGGCACGGGCTGGGCCTGGACGGCCTGCACGAAGAGCTTCGCGGGGCGCGCGTGCAGTCCGGAGCTGCTCGCGATGGTGGCCTGACGTTCTGCCATGGTTCTCTCCTGTCTGGTCCGACGCGCCGGTAACGGAAGTGGCGTGTCGACGATCCGATTCTGTCGGACGAGCGGGTCAGGCCGCCACGGGTACGGCGGATTCGGCCTGCTCGAGCTCCTTGCGGCCCACCCAGCGCTTGAGCGCGATGACGGCGAACGCCGAGACCACCGTGCCCGCGGCGAGGGCGATGACGAAGCCCCAGATCGGGTTGATCGCGAAGAACACGAAGATGCCGCCGTGGGGCGCGAGCGACTGGACGCCGAACGCCATCGACAGCGCTCCGGTCACCGCACCGCCGAGCATCGAGGCCGGGATGACGCGCAGCGGATCGGCGGCGGCGAACGGGATCGCGCCTTCGCTGATGAACGCGGCGCCCAGCAGCCACGCCGCCTTGCCGTTCTCGCGCTCGACCGGCGGGAACAGGTTGCGGGCGAGGACGGTCGACGCCAGCGCCATGGCCAGCGGCGGCACCATGCCCGAGCACATCACGGCGGCCATGATGAGGTACGGCGTCGGGTTCTCGGGCGAGCCGGCTGCGAGGCCCGCGGTCGCGAACGCGTAGGCCACCTTGTTGACGGGACCGCCGAGGTCGAAGCACATCATGAGCCCGAGGATCACGCCGACCACGATGATGCCCGACGTGCCGGCCAGCTCCGTCAGCCAGGCGTTGAGGCCCTCCATCAGCGCGGCGATCGGCCGGCCGAGGAACAGCACCATCAGCCCCGAGGCGACGATCGATGCGAGGAGCGGGATGATCGCCACCGGCATGAGGCCGCGCAGCCAGCGCGGCACGGTCCACGTGCCGATCCACCAGGCGACGAAGCCGGCGAGGAGGCCGCCGACCATGCCGCCGATGAAGCCGGCGTTCATGAGCACGGCGACGGCACCGGCGACGAAGCCCGGTGCGATGCCCGGCCGGTCGGCGATCGCGAAGGCGATGTAGCCCGCGAGCGCCGGGACGAGGAAGCCCATCGACGTCGCGCCGATCATGAACGCAACCGACCCGAGGTACTGGCCCAGCCCGCCCGCGGGCAGGTCCCACAGCGAGTTCTGGAGGATCACGTCCTTCGCGTCCGCGGTGACGTCGTACCCGCCGAGGAGGAACCCGAGTGCGATGAGCAGACCGCCACCGGCGACGAACGGGATCATGTAGCTCACGCCGGTGAGGAGGATCCGCTGGATGCGGGCGCCCCACGAGAGCTGCTCGGCCGGCGTGGACGTCGCCGCGGCGGCCTCACCGCCGACGCGCGCGGCGGACGGGTCCGCGGCCGCAGCGAGTGCTTCGGCGATGAGCTGCGCGGGCTGCTCGATGCCGCGCTTGACGCCCGAGCGCACCACCGGCTTGCCCGCGAAGCGCTGCGGCTCTCGCACATCGACGTCGGTGGCGAAGATCACGGCGTCCGCGCCGTCGATGACGTCGCGCGGCAGCGCCTGATACCCGCTGGAGCCCTGCGGTTCCACGACGAGGTCGACGCCGGCTTTCTTGCCCGCCGCCGTGAGGGCATCGGCCGCCATGAAGGTGTGCGCGATGCCCGTGGCGCACGCCGTCACCGCGACGATGCGGGCGGGTCGGCCGTCGATGCTCGGCGCACCGGGCACCGCAGCAGCCGCGGGCGTCGCCGCAGCGGCCGCGGGCGCTGGGGCGGGCGCGGATGCGGCATCCCCCTCGCCGATCGCCGCCTGCACGATCGCGACCACCTCGTCATCGGACGATGCCGCGCGCAGCCCGGCGGTGAAGTCCTCCTGCATGAGGCTGCGGGCGAGCTTCGAGAGCACCGCGAGGTGCGCCTCGGCGGCATCGGCGGGAGCAGCGATCAGGAAGACGAGGTCCGCGGCGCCGTCGGGTGCGCCGAAGTCGACACCCGGCTTCAGTCGCGCGAAGGCCAGCGAGGGCGTCGTCACGGCGGCGCTCTTCGCGTGCGGGATGGCGATGCCGCCGGGAAGGCCTGTCTCGTCCTTCTGCTCCCGATCCCACGCGTCGGCGTAGAGCGCCTCGGCGTCGGTCGCACGCCCCTGTGCGACGACACGCGCGGCGAGCGCGCGGATGACCGCGGATTTGTCCGCTCCGAGGGCGGTGTCCAGGCTCACGAGGCCCGGGGTGATGGTGTCTGACACGATGACCTCCAGTTGTCGGTGTCGAGTGTTCTCAGGCGAGGCGCGTGACGGGCACGTCGCCTCGGGGCAGGTCGGCGGGCGCCGGTGCCTGTGTGCCGGGAAGGGATGCCGCGGCTGCCCCGTACCGGATGGCCATGCGCAGCCGTTCGTCGGGCGCTTCGCCCCGGGCCTCGCCGAGCACGTACCCGGCGAGCGAGCTGTCACCGGCGCCGACCGTACTGACCACGCTGATCGGCGGGGGGACGGCGGCCCAGGCTCCGTCCGCGTCGACGAGGAGCGCGCCGCGGGCGCCGAGCGTGACCAGTGCGGCGCCGACGCGGTCAGGCACGAGCGCCCGGGCCACGTCGAGCGCCGTACGCGCGTCGGCCCCTTCGAGCGGCGAGCCGACGAGCTCGCCGAGCTCCTCGTCGTTCGGCTTGATGAGGTCCGGACGCCCGTGGGCGACGACCGCCGCAAGCGCGGGCCCCGACGTGTCGATGGCGATGAGAGGCGCCTCGTCCCCGTAGACGGCACGCACGGCCCCGATCACGCGGACGTAGAAGTCGTCCGGCACGCCGGGCGGGAGCGATCCGGCCAGCACCAGCCACCGTGCCCCCGCCGAGGCCGTCACCGTCGCATCGACCACCGCCGACACCTCGTCGGTCGACAGTCGCGCACCCGGCAGGTTGAGCTTCGTCGTGATCCCGGCGGGGTCGGTGATCGCCAGATTGGCGCGCACATGGCCTGCGATCGGGACTCGGCGCGCATCGAGGCCGCTCCCCCGCAGCGCTGCGTCGAAGGGGTCGTCGACCGCGAGGGGCAGCACCGCGACGCACGGCTCGCCGGCGGCGACGATCGCCCGCGCGACATTGATGCCCTTGCCGCCGGCATCCTCCCGCGCAGACTTCGCACTCTGGACCTCGCCGACCCGCAGCGGCGCGGGAAGCGTCATGGTGCGATCGAGCGAGGGGTTGGCGGTGAGGGTGACGATCATGAGAGCCAGACCTCCACGTCGGCGTCCGCAAGCGCGGACGCGAGCTCCGCATCAGGGGCGGAATCGGTGACGAGCACGTCGATCGCGTCGAGCGGCGCGAAGCCGACCAGCAGCTCGACGCCGAACTTCTCGGCGTCGGCGACGACCACGACGCGGCGCGCCGAAGCGACAATCGCGCGCTTGACGGCCGCCTCGTCGGGATCAGGGGTGCTGAGGCCGAACCCGGCCGACAGGCCGTTCGTGCCGATGAACGCCACATCGGGGCGCAGCGCACCGATGGCGCGGACGGTGTCGGCTCCGACGGCGGCGGCCGTCAGCCCGCGCACGCGTCCGCCGATGAGCGAGAGCGATGCGCCTGGGACGCCCGCCAGCGCATGCCCGAGGGTCAGCGAGTGGGTCACGACCTCGATGCGCTCACCCGCGAGGCGCGGGGCGAGGGCCGCGGCGACGGCGGCGGTCGTCGTGCCGGCGTCCAGGAAGACCGACCCGCGGAAATCCTCGCCCAGCACGTCCAGCGCGCGGGCACCGATGGCGGTCTTCGCGCCGCCGTGGTGCTCGAGGCGCTCAGCCAGGGACGGTTCGCGGGTGCTGGCGCGCTCACGGCCCACGGCGCCGCCGTGCACCCGCCGGAGCGCACCCGCGGACTCCAGATGGTCGAGGTCACGGCGGATCGTCTCGGTCGTCACGTCGAAGCGCTCTGCGAGCTCGACGACGCTGACGCGTCCCTGCGCGGCCAGCAGGAGCTCGATCTGATCTTGGCGCTCCGTTGCGTACATCTGCGGATCCTTCCGTGGATTCCCACACATTACAACATGATCCAACACAAATACAAGCCCGGCGGTGCGGCCGCCGGGAGTAGGTTCGAACGATGCCCGACAAGCCCGCCGCGGAGTTCCCCATCGACGACGATCTCGTGCGCGCCCTCGTGGTCGCACAGGCGAGCACCCTGATCCCGGATGCGGCCACCCTGCCGCTGCGCAAAGTCGCCGAGGGCTGGGACAGCGAGATCTGGCGCCTCGGCGACGTGTACGCGGTGCGGCTCCCCCGACGCGAGATCGCCGCACCCCTCGTGCTCAACGAGCAGCGGGTGCTGCCGGGGATCGCCGGGCGTCTCGCCCCGCTGGGCATCCCGGTGCCGGCCCCGGTCGTCAACGGCGTCCCGGCCGGCGCCTTTCCCTGGGCGTGGTCGATCGTCCCCTGGATCGAGGGCGAACGCGGGCTGGACGTGCCGCGTACTGAGCGCGGCGGGTGGGCCGAACGGCTCGCGGCGGCACTCGTGGCCCTGCACACCGACGCTCCCCTGGACTTCCCTGCCAACCCCTACCGCGGACGCCCGCTGACGACACGGGACGCGGCGTTCGCCGAGCGCATCGCCGCGCTGCGCGACGCGGGGGTGCTCGACGACATCACGGGCAATCGACTGTCGACCGTGTGGCGCGCCGGGGCGGAGGCCCCCCACTGGGCGCGCCCGCCGGTGTGGATCCACGGCGACCTCCACCCCGGCAACGTCGTGTCACGGGACGGCGCGCTCGCGGGCATCATCGACTTCGGGGACGTGACCGCCGGCGATCCGGCCTACGACCTCGGCGTCGCATGGCTGGCGTTCGACGCCACAGCGCGCGAACGCTTCATCGCCGCAACCGGGAGGCGCTACGACGCCTCGACGTGGCGCCGCGCGCACGCGTGGGCAGCGGCCGTCGTCCTCATGCTGCTCGCCCACAGCGACGACAACCCCGACTACTTCACGCTCGGAGAGGATGCCCTCACCCAGGTGATCGCCGACGCACCGGCGTGATGGCATCGGAAACAAGAAAACCCCCGCTCAGCGGGGGTTTCGATCTTGCTGGGGTACCTGGACTCGAACCAAGAACAACTGAACCAGAATCA
>NZ_JBQCIP010000006.1:0-22220 GCF_051953575.1 Microbacterium sp. | reverse complement strand
AGCAGCGCCTGGAGTGTGTGGATCACGCCCTCCATCGTGAGCATGAAGTGCGTGGCGATGAGGTCGGACGACGCCGCCGCCCACAGCACCGCATAGAAGAGGACGCCCGCGACACCGATCGCCGTGCGCGTGGCCGCGTTGCGCGGTCGTTCGGCGATGTGGTGCTCGCGCTTGTCGCCCGTGACCCACGCCTCGATGAACGGATAGAACAGCACGGTGAGGATGAACAGCCCCATCACGGCCACCGGCACGATGATGCCGAACGACCAGGTGCGGTCGAACAGCACCACGTCCCAGTTCGGCGGGGCGAGGCGCAGCGCACCGTCCGCGAAGCCGATGTACCAGTCCGGCTGCGTGCCCGCCGAGATGGGCGAGGGGTCGTACGGCCCGTACACCCAGAACGGCAGGATCTGGAAGAAGGTGCCCAGCAGCGCGATCACGCCGAACACGAGGAAGAAGAACCCGCCCATCTTCGCCGCGTAGACCGGCATGATCGGGTAGCCCACGACGTTGTCGTTCGTGCGGCCGGGGCCGGCGAACTGCGTGTGCTTGTTGATCACCATCAGCATGAGGTGGACGACGAGCAGTCCGACGAGGATCGCCGGCAGCAGCAGGATGTGCAGCGTGTAGAGGCGCCCCACGATCGCCGTGCCCGGGAACTCGCCGCCGAACAGCAGGAACGAGGTCCAGGTGCCGATGAGGGGGATGCCCTTGACCATGCCGTCGATGATGCGGAGGCCGTTGCCCGAGAGCACGTCGTCGGGGAGCGAGTAGCCGGTGAAGCCCTCGGCCATCGCGAGGATGAACAGGATGAAGCCGATCACCCAGTTGAGCTCGCGAGGCTTGCGGAACGCGCCCGTGAAGAAGACGCGCAGCATGTGGACGCCGATGCCGGCGACGAACACGAGAGCGGCCCAGTGGTGCATCTGGCGCACCAGAAGACCACCGCGGATGTCGAACGAGATGTTGAGCGTCGACGACATGGCCGCCGACATCTCGATGCCCCGCATCGGCAGGAACGCGCCGTTGTAGTGGGTCTCCACCATCGATGCCTGGAAGAAGAACGTGAGGAACGTTCCCGACAGCAGGACGACGACGAAGGCCCAGAGGGCGATCTCACCCAGCATGAACGACCAGTGGTCGGGGAAGATCTTGCGACCGAGCTCCTTGACGAAGCCCGACAGGCTCGTCCGCTCGTCGATGTAGTTCGCGGTGGCGCCGATGAAGCGCCCGCCGAGGGGCTTGTCGCGCCCGGTCGTCGACGCGGGTGCCACAGGCGCCTCAGGCTCGGTGACGGTTGCGGTGCTCAATGACGCTCCCAGAAGCTCGGGCCGACGGGTTCGGTGAAGTCGCTCCGCGCGACGAGGTAGCCCTCGTCGTCGACCGTGATCGGCAGCTGCGGCAGAGGACGCGCAGCCGGGCCGAAGATGACCTTGGCGTGGTCGGTGACGTCGAACTGCGACTGGTGGCAGGGGCAGAGCAGGTGGTGGGTCTGCTGCTCGTACAGGGCGACGGGGCAGCCGACGTGCGTGCAGACCTTGGAGTACGCGACGATGCCGTTGTACGACCACTCCTTGCGGTCTTCGCTCTCGGTGAGCTGCTCCGGCAGGAGGCGGACGAGGAGGACGAGGGCCTTGGCCTTCTCTTCGAGGTACCCGTCGCTGTGCGAGACCTTGGCCAGCTCCTCGGGGATCACGTGCACGGCCGAGCCGAGCGTGAGGTCGGCGGCCTTGATCGGCTCGCCCGAAGGATCGTGCGCGAGGCGCATGCCCTTCTTCCACATCGTGTGCTCGAGCAGGTACACCGGGTCGCCCGCGTGGGGGTGCTCGGGGGAGTTGAACGGCGCGAGTCCACGGAACAGCACGACGCCCGGCACGACAGACGCGACCAGTGCCGCGATCAGCGAGTTGCGGATCATCACGCGGCGTCCGAACCCGGACTCCTCGTTGGCGTCGGCGAACGCCTGGATCGCCGCTTCGCGCGTCGTGTCGCGGCCGCGGGTCGCGTGCCGGGGCTCGACGAACTCCTTGTCGGACATGACGGCCTTCGACCAGTGGATGGCACCGATGCCGATGGCCAGCAACGCGAGGGCGATGCCGAGTCCGATGAAGAGGTTGTTGCTGCGGATGTCGACGATCCGGCCGCTCTCGATCGGGAAGAGCATGTAGGCGGCGACCGCCCAGATGCTGCCCGCGATCGAGAGGTAGAAGAGGGTGTAGACCGTGCGAACGGCGCGCTGCATCGCGGCCGGGTCCTTGTCGGTGACCCGTGCACGGTGCGGCGGAAGCCCAGGGTTGTTCACCGGGTCGCTGACCGCTACGGCGAGCCCGGGGGAGGGCTTCCAGGAAGCCCTCTCGTGCTCGAGCGGGTCGTCCTCGTGGGCCATGCTGCTCCTCAGTCGGTATTGCGTCTTATGAACGTGATCAGTTGGACTTCGCCGTGATCCACACGGTGATGGCGATCAGCGAGCCGATGCCGAAGATCCAGATGAAGAGGCCCTCGGAGACGGGGCCGAGCGAGCCGAGCGAGAATCCGCCCGCCGACTCGTTGTCCTGCAGGTAGAGCAGGTAGGTGATGATGTCGCGCTTCTCTTCGGTCGTCAGCGTCATGTCGTTGAACACGGGCATGTTCTGCGGACCGGTCACCATCGCCGCGTACATGTTGAGCGGGGTGGTGGTGTGGAGGTTGGGCGCGTACTTGCCCTCGGTGAGGGCCCCGCCGGCGCCGGCGACGTTGTGGCACATCGCGCAGTTGATCCGGAAGAGCTCGCCGCCCTCGGCTGCGCTGCCCTCGCCGTCCAGCACTTCCTCATCGGGGAAGGTCGGGCCGGGGGCGATCGACTGGACGTACTCGCCGATCGCGGTGATCTGCTCGTCGGTGAACTGCACGGGCTTCTGCGGAGCCTGCGGGCCTTGCATCTGCAGCGGCATGCGCCCGGTGCTCATCTGGAAGTGCACGGCCAGCTCGCCGACGCCGTAGAGCGACGGGCCGTCGGCCGTCCCCTGGACGTCGAGGCCGTGGCACGTGGCGCAGTTGGCCTGGAAGAGCTTCTTGCCGTCTTCGGCGGTGAGTGCGGACTTGGTCGCCGTCTCGGGCGTGGTCGCCGCCATCGCGGCGGACGCTCCGGCGTACACGCCGCCGGTGATGAGCAGGCCGATGCCGATCAGTGCGGCGGCGGCCCAGGGGCTCCGGCGGCCCTTTGAGCGGCGCGTGGTCTCTCGTGCCATGTCGGGTTACAGCTCCGCTCTCACTTGAGGAAGTAGATGACGAGGAACAGGGCGATCCAGACGACGTCGACGAAGTGCCAGTAGTACGACACGACGATGGACGAGGTCATCTCCTTGCGCCCGAAGTTCTTGACGGCGTACGCACGGCCGATCACCAGGAGGAAGGCGATGAGGCCGCCGGTGACGTGGAGGGCGTGGAAGCCGGTGGTGAGGTAGAAGGCCGACGCGTACGCGTTCGCGTAGATCGGGAGGCCTTCGGTGACGAGCTGGGCGTACTCCCACACCTGACCGGAGACGAACAGCGCGCCGAGCGCGAACGTCAGCCAGAACCACTCGACCATGCCCCAGCCGAGCCAGCCGCGCTTCTTCGTGGAGTAGGGCTGGAACCGCTCAGCGGCGAAGACGCCCATCTGGCACGTGACGGACGACAGCACGAGGATGATCGTGTTGACGGTCGCGTACGGGACGTTGAGGTTCTGAGTGCTCTCGGCCCACAGGTCGGGAGAGGTGCTGCGCAAGGTGAAGTAGATCGCGAAGAGGCCCGCGAAGAACATCACCTCGCTGCCGAGCCACACGATGGTGCCGACAGCGACCGGATCCGGCCGCTTGACGGACCGCATGGCCTGGGAGTAGGTCGCTGTGGAGGTCGTCACGCTCCCCATTATGGCCGATCCGGGCCGCCGATTTTCGCATCGGAGGGCATCGATTTGCCCTGACGCGGACTTAGGGGCACCTAAAAGAACACCGGGACTCTGCCGTGAACACGTGGTGAAGACGCAGAATCGCCCGCCGTGCGACGCCGTGTCACGAATCTGTTCCGATTCCCGTGCACGGCTAGGCTTCTGCGTTATGGCGGAGCTGTACACCTGGCCGGGAATCCTCACCACGCTGCTGGAGCGGCGCGACCTCAGCGTCTCGGAGTCGACGTGGGCGATGCGGCGGATCATGTCGGGCGAGGCGACCCCGTCGCAGCTCGCGGGATTCCTCGTCGCGCTGCGTGCCAAGGGCGAGACGGTCGACGAGATCGTGGGCTTCCGGGACGCGATCCTCGAGGCCGCGCTCCCGCTTCCGGTGGATGCCGCCGTGCTCGACATCGTGGGCACAGGAGGCGACCGCTTCGGCACGGTGAACGTCTCGACCATGTCCGCCCTCGTGGCGGCGGCATCCGGAGTCCCCGTCGTCAAGCACGGCAACAAGGCCGCGAGCTCGTCCTCGGGGTCGTCCGACGTCCTCGCCGCGCTCGGCGTGGACCTGACGCTCTCGCCCGAGGCCGTCGCCGAGACGCTGTCGCAGGCGGGCATCACGTTCGCGTTCGCGTCGGCGTTCCACCCCGGCTTCCGGCACGCGGGGGCGACCCGCAGCGAGCTCGGCGTCCCGACGGTGTTCAACTTCCTGGGGCCGCTGTGCAATCCTGCGCGCGCCGAGGCGAACGCGGTCGGGGTGGCGCACCTCGACCGGGTGCCCCTGATCACGGGCGTGTTCCGGACGCGCGGCGCGACCGCGCTCGTGTTCCGCGGCGACGACGGGCTGGACGAGCTGACCACGACGGGTCACAGCCGGCTGTGGGAGGTGAGCCGCGGCGACATCCACGAGCACGACCTCGACCCGCGCGACCTCGGCATCCCGCTGGCCGACATCGACGACCTGCTCGGCGGCGAGCCGGCCTACAACGCCGAGGTGGTGCGCCGCGTGCTCGGGGGCGAGTCCGGGGCGGTCCGCGACATCGTGCTGCTCAACGCCGCGGCGGGCATCGTCGCCTACCGGCTCTTCCGCGACGCCACCGAGGTGCAGCGCCCCATCCTCGAGCGCCTGGCCGAGGCGCGCGACGACGCCGCGGCGGCGATCGACAGCGGCGCCGCCGCCCAGACCCTCGACCGCTGGGTCGAGGTCACGCGCTCGCTGGCCTGACGTTATTCACGGCCTGCCTCTACCGGAGCGTCGCCGCCGCCCGCTAGCGTGTGCGGCAGGCCCACGCCACGACTGGAGGACGCCATGACCGATGACACCGCAGCCCCGTCCGCACCGCTCGACGGATCCGTCGAACCGCCCGCCCGCAAGCTCGGCGGGGTCAAGGTCGTGGGGGTGCTCGGCATCATCGCCGGCATCCTGCTCATCGTCGTCGGCCTCGTCGCGTGGATCGCGGTGTCGACGCAGCTGCGCGAAGAGAACATCACGGTGTCGGACGACGCGATGGCATTCGCCGGTGCGCAGGTCGCAGGTCCCTTCACCGCGTACGCGCAGGCCGAGGTGATCCAGAAGCACGCGCTGGAGATGGCCGACGGACAGACGTACGCAGAGCTGCCGATGGACGACCCGGTGCGCGCGACCGTGATGGACGCGTCCTTCCTGCGCGCCTCGCTGTTCACGTCGGTCGTGTCGTTCGGGGTCGCGGCCTTCGCGATCGGGATGGGCATCCTGTCGATCCTGTTCGGCTGGGCGCTGCACCGCCTCGCGGGGGCTCCCGTGGTGGTCAGGCGCGCCCAGATCGCGCCGTGACGTCCGGTTCGCGGTGAATCCGCACGACGCGCTCACCGAGATCGCGACGCTCCTGGAGCGCGAGCGGTCGTCGCGCTACAAGTCGAAGGCGTTCCGCGCGGCCGCGGACGCGATCGAGGGGCTCACCGACGCGGAGCTGCGGGATGCCGCATCCCTTCGCCATCGCAAGGGTGTCGGCGACTCCACCTTCGCCGTCATCCAGCAGGCGCTCGCGGGGGAGGTGCCGGGGTACCTCGCCGACCTGCGGGAGCGGGCCGGAGTCGAGCGAACCTCGACCCTGCGCAAGAAGCTGCGGGGTGACCTGCACTCGCACAGCGACTGGTCGGACGGGCTCACTTCGATCGACCTCATGGTCGACGCGGCGCGAGCGCTCGGCCACGAGTACCTCGCCCTCACCGACCACTCGCCGCGGCTGCGGGTGGCCAACGGGCTGTCGCCGGAGCGACTGCGCTCCCAGCTCGAGGTGGTCGCGGGCATGAGCGGCGACGGCTTCACGCTCCTGTCGGGCATCGAGGTCGACATCCTCGACGACGGCGCCCTCGATCAGGACCCCGATCTGCTCGGCGAGCTCGACGTCGTGGTGGCCTCGGCCCACTCCAAGCTGCGCATGGACCGCGGGCCGATGACCCGGCGGCTGGTGGCCGCGGCATCCGATCCTCACACCGATGTGCTGGGGCACGTCACCGGCCGGCTCGTCGAAGGATCGCGCGGCACCCGGCCGCCGTCGACCTTCGAGCCCCGACCCGTCTTCGAGGCCTGCTACGCGCACGGCGTCGCCATCGAGATCAACTCTCGCCCCGAGCGTCAGGATCCCCCCGACGAGCTCATCGCGCTCGCGCTGGAGATCGGATGCCTGTTCTCGATCGACTCCGACGCCCACGCGCCCGGGCAGCTCTCGCTGCTCGACTACGGCGCCGAGCGTGCGGAGCGGCTGGGGGTGCCGCCGGAGCGGATCGTCACCACATGGCCCCTGGAGCAGCTGCGGGAGTGGACCGGACGCGAGCGCGGCGCGTAGCCCCGATCGCGCCCGGCCGCCCTCACTGCGGCGCGTTCGCCCGCAGCACCTCCAGGCGCGCGCGGTACTCGGTCTCGTCGATGTCGCCCTGGGCGAAGCGCTCGGCGAGCGTGGTCTCGGCCTGGCGGGCCGGGGTGCGCCCGTACGGCCCGTAGCCGCCGGCGGCGGCTGCGCGGCGCCAGCGACGGCCGAACACGGCGAACAGCACGGCGATGAGCGTGATCCAGAACAGGGGGATCAGCAGGAACCACCAGCCGAATCCCCAGGGACCGACGAAGTGTGCGGCCACGATTCCCGTGGCGAGTGCAGCGGACATGCGGAATCCTCTCTCGGAGCCGGTCGCACCGGGATGGGCGAACGGATGCCTCCAGTCAAGGCAGGTCGAGGCATCCGCGAATCTGCCCGCAGGAGTGTTCGGGACTGCTCCCCGGGCAGTATGCGGAGCCGCGCCGCAGCGGTCGGGCTACGACCCGACGAGTCCGGACTCGTACGCGACGATGACGAGACGGACGCGGTCGCGGGCGTGCAGCTTCTGCATGATGCGTGACACGTGCGTCTTCGCGGTGAGCGGCGACAGGTACAGCCGCGCGCCGATCTCGTCGTTCGTGAGACCCTCGGCGACCAGGCGCAGCACGTCGACCTCGCGCTCGGTGAGCGTCTGCAGCAGCTGAGGGTCGGGTGCCTGGCGCAGTCCCGCCGCCGCGCGGTCGAGCAGGGTGCGGGTCACCCCGGGTGAGAGCAGCGCGTCGCCCTCGGCGACGGCGCGCACCGCGCGGATCAGGTCGGCCGGCTCGGTGTCCTTCACGAGGAATCCGCTGGCACCGGCGAGCACCGCCCGCACGACGTACTCGTCGAGCTCGAAGGTGGTGACGATCACGACGCGTACGCCCGACAGCGCCGGGTCGGCGGAGATCTGCTCGGCGGCCCACAGTCCGTCGCCGTCCGGCATCCGGATGTCGACGAGGGCGACGTCGACGGGCGTCTGCCGGAGTGCGCGCAGCAGTTCCTGACCGCCGGACGCCTCGGCGACCACCTGGATGCCGGGCTCGGAGTCGAGCAGCGCCCGGAAGCCGGCCCGCACCAGCTGGTGGTCGTCGGCCAGGGCCACGCGGATCATGCGGCACCTGCCCACGGGAGGCGGGCGACGACGGACGTGCCCCGCGCTCCACTGTCGACGGTCAGGCGGCCCCCGGCGAGCTCCGCGCGTTCGCGCATGCCGCGCAGCCCGCCGCGCTCGGGGGCGGAGGCCGGGATGCCGGCGCCGTCGTCCGCGATCGTCAGCACGAGGTCGGCGGCCTCGCGTGCGACCGTGACGGTGGCATGCGATGCTGCGGAGTGCCGCACGACGTTGGTGAGCGCCTCCTGCGCGATCCGGTACGCCGTGGTCTGCACCGCGCTCGGAGGCGCGTCGCCGGCGAGGCGGTCGTCGAGCGAGACCGTGAGCCCCAGCCCCGACCTGCCCGCGACGAGTCCTGGCAGCTGGCCGAGCTGCGGCTGCGGGGTCAGGGGAGCGGTGTCGGGCGCGGCGAGCTCGTCACCTCTCAGGAACGCGAGCACGCCGCGCACCTCGTCGAGTCCGGTGGCGCTCAGCGCGCGGATGTTGGCGAGCGCCTCACGCGCACGCTCGGGCTCGCGGTCGAACAGGTGAAGCCCGACCCCCGACTGCACGGCGATCTGGCTCAGCGAGTGCGCGAGGACGTCGTGGAGCTCGCGCGCGATGCGCGTGCGTTCCTCCTGCTCCGCGGCGCGGCGACGCGCGGTGAGCTGGGCGCGGCGCTCCTGGGCGCCGCGGAGCCGTGCGCGCACGCCCTCGCCGATCACGAAGCACAGTGCGAGGCCGACGGTGGCGAGCGCGATGCGCGCCGGATGCCACTCCGCGACGCCGACCGGCGCCGCAGCGGCGAGCGTCGCCGCCGCGAGCTCAGGTCCGATGACGGCGATGAGCCACGCCGCTCCGACCGAGATCAGGGCCCAGGCCCGGGCGCCGCGCACCACGGCTCCGATGATCGCGAACACCAGTGCGACCGGCGGCGGCCCGCCGACGGGCGGGACGAACAGGTCGACCAGGGCGAGCGCGGCCACGACGGCGACCGTCGGGCCCGGGAACCGCCGTGCCGCCAGCAGTGCGAGGGCGGAGGCGGCCGCGAGTGCGATGCTCGTCACCGCCGCCCACACGGGCACGGCCTGCCACCACGACAGCCCGATGGTGCCGGGGATCTGCACGAGCAGCGAGACGAACACGGGCACGAGGAGCACGACCGCGGGCGGCGGGCGGAAGCGGGCGCCCGGGTCGTCGCCGTCAGCGTGACGCCCCGCCGCGGCGGTCGCCGTCGCGCCGTATCTCGCGGGGCCAAGCATGCGGTCGATGCTACGCCGGACGGCTCTGTGAGGAGTCTGACCGCGGGAGCGGCGCTCGTACTCCCGGGGGAGTACGAGCGTGCTTGTCAGACCGCGTCGAGGGCGTCGACGATGCGCGTGACCGCCGTGCCGAGCGACCAGCGCTCGGCGAGGGCCACGGCTTCGGCCTTCGCGGTGTCGTCGAGGGGGCGCAGGCGGTGGTCGGGCACGTCCAGCGGCAGGTCGCGCACCACCGCGACGACCTTCGGCGCCACGGCGAGATAGGGCAGGCCCGCGAGGACCTTCGCACGCACGCCGGCGGACATGCCCTCGCCGGCCTCGGCGGCCGCGACGATCCCGTCGAGATCGCCGTGGGTGGCGAGCAGGCCCGCGGCGGTCTTCTCGCCGATGCCCGCCACGCCGGGCAGGCCGTCCGACGAGTCGCCGCGCAGCGTCGCGAAGTCGGCGTACTGCGAGGGCAGCACGCCGTACTTGCCGACGACCGCGGCATCGGTGAGGACCTCGAGGTTGCTCATGCCCCGCGCGGTGTAGACGACGCGCACCTCGCGCGCGTCGTCGACCAGCTGGAACAGGTCGCGGTCGCCGGTGACGATGTCGACGGGCATGGTCGCGGTGGTGGCGAGCGTCCCGATGACGTCGTCGGCCTCGTGCTCGGGGGCGCCGACGATGCGGATGCCGAGCGCATCCAGCACCTCGCGGATCACCGGCACCTGCGCCTCCAGCGGGTCGGGGACCTCTTCGACGTCGGGTCCGCCCGCGACGACCTCGGCGACCCGGTGGGTCTTGTAGGTCGGGATCAGGTCGACGCGCCACTGGGGACGCCAGTCGTCGTCCCAGCACGCGACGAGATGCGTCGGGCGGTACGTGGTGACGAGCCTCGTGATGATGTCGAGGAAGCCGCGCACGGCGTTGACCGGTGTGCCGTCGGGAGCCCGCACGGTGTCGGGCACCCCGTAGAACGCGCGGAAGTAGAGGGACGCGGAATCGAGCAGCATCAGGCGGTCGGTCACGCGTTCATCCTGGCACGCGCGTCCGACGCCGTGCGCGCGACGCGGACCGCTCCCGCGCACGTGCGGACACCGGCCGTTCACCTGAGCGACCGATGCCGGTCGCCCGTCGGCCCCCGTCTCGTTCACGTCTCGCACTCACCGTGGGGAGACAGCCGGAAAGGGGTGACGCGATGGGCCGTGACGATGTGCTGGCATGGGTGGAGTCTCCGCTGCAGCTGCTCGGCGCCGCGGAGTGGGCATCCGCCCACCACACCGCGGTGCCGGTGGCGGGCAGGCTGACGCCGCAGATCTCGGCGACCGCAGAAGAGCTGCTCGCGCGCGGCGCCCGGTTCAGCGACCTCGAACCGTACCTCGGCATCCCGTGGCGCCTGCTGGCGAGCCACGGCCACTGGCTCGTCGGCGACGGGTACTCGGGCCAGTTCCGGCTCGCCGCCGCGGTGCTCCGGCCGCACCGCGTCACGTTCCTCGACGACGGTGCGCATGCCGTGGCGTTCGCGGACACCCTGCTGGGCCGGCGGCCGTACGCCCGGCCGAACGTGCACGAGCGGGGCCTCACGACGATTGCGGCGCCTTTCGCGGCCGAGCTGGTCCACCGTCGTGCCGGCGTGCGGCGGGCCGGGATGTTCACGGCGTTCGACCTCGGCGGGGACCGCCTGGACGCCCTCGCCGACCAGGGGTTCGGCATCCGTCGTCACGACTTCTCGTGGACCCGCGCGACCGCGCCCGCGCCCGCCGGGCTCGGCCCCCGCATCGTGCTCGGCAGCGCCCTGCCGGTGGACGGCCGCATGCTGCTCGTCGACTACGTGCGCTGGGTGCGCGGGGTCGCGGCCGACGGCGCGGTGTACCTGCCGCATCGCCGCGAGACAGAGGAGCAGCTCGGCGCCGTGGCGACCGTGCCCGGGGTCCGCATCCACCGGACCGGCCTGCCCGTCGAGCTCGTGCTCGCCGGCGCCCGCGAGCCGCTCGAGGTGCTGACGCTCCCCTCGAGCACCACGACGACGCTGCCCCTCGTGCTCGCCGGCACGGGCGCGGTGGTGCGGACCGTGCGCGCGACCTCCAGCCGCGCCGCTCGAGGGCATCGGACGGCGGCATGAGCGAGACGGTCGCGATCATCCCCGCCCGCGGCGGGTCGAAGGGCATCCCTCGCAAGAACGTGCAGCGGGTCGGGGGCGTGCCGCTCATCGCGCGAACCGTCGCAGCCGCGCAGCAGAGCCCGGCGATCGGCCGGGTCGTCGTGACCACCGACGACGCCGACATCGCGGCGGTCGCCGCCGAATGGGGCGCCGACATCGTCGGACGGCCCGCCGACCTCGCCGGGGACGAGGCGAGCTCCGAGAGCGCGCTGCTCCACGCCCTGGACGACCTCGCCGGCCGCGGAGTCGACGTCGGGGTCGTCGCCTTCCTGCAGGCGACCTCTCCGTTCATCGACGTCGACGCGCTCACCGACGCCGTGCATCTGGTGCGGTCACGCCGGCGCGACAGCGTCTTCTCGGCCGTCGAGACCTACGGCTTCCTGTGGGAGAAGGGCGCCGGAGGCGCGGCAGCCGCAGTGAACCACGACCTGGAGTTCCGTCCGCGCCGGCAGGACCGAGACCCGCACTACCTCGAGACCGGTGCCTTCTACGTCATGCGCGCGGCCGGATTCCGGGCGGCGCGCCACCGCTTCTTCGGCAGTATCGGCATCGCCGAGGTGCCGGCGCGCACCGCGATCGAGATCGACACCGTCGACGAGCTGGAACTCGCGCGCGCGATCGCCTCGCTCGTGGACCGGCCAGCCCCGATCGACGTGGATGCCGTCGTCACGGACTTCGACGGCGTCCACACCGACGACACCGTCCGTGTCGACCAGCACGGCGTCGAGTCGGTGGTCGTGAGCCGCTCGGACGGGATGGGGGTGTCGCTGCTGCGGGATGCCGGCATCCCTCTCCTCATCCTCTCGACCGAGGCGAACCCCGTCGTGGCGGCCCGTGCCCGCAAGCTCGGCGTCGACGTCATCCAGGCCGTGCACGACAAGGCCGCGGCGCTGCGCGAGTGGGCGGACGCCCACGGCGTGCGGCTGTCGCGCATCGCCTACCTCGGCAACGACGTCAACGACCTGCGGTGCCTCGACCTCGTCGGCTGGCCGATCGCAGTGCCCGACGCGCACCCCCTCGTCCTGTCCGCCGCGCGTGTCGTCCTCGATCGCCCGGGCGGCGTGGGCGCCGTGCGCGACCTCGCCGACCGCGTGCTCGCCGGCCGGGCGGCGGCATCCGCTCCTCTCACCACCACGCCCCCCACAAGCCCCCAGGAGGCATCATGACCGTCACGATCGGATCCCGCGTCGTCGGAGGCGGACGCCCCGCGTACGTCATCGCCGAGATCGGCCTGAACCACAACGGCGACGTCGAGATCGCCAAGCAGCTGATCGACGTGGCCGCCGACGCCGGCGCCGATGCGGTGAAGTTCCAGAAGCGCACGCCCGAGATCGCGACGCCGGAGCACATGCGCGACATCCCGCGCGAGACGCCGTGGGGCACGATGAGCTACCTCGACTACCGCCGCCGCGTGGAGTTCGACCGCGACCAGTACATCGAGATCTCGGACCACGCCCTGCTGCGCGGCCTGGAGTGGTTCGCCTCGCCCTGGGACGTGCCCAGCGTGGCGTTCCTCGAGGACCTCGGCGTCGTCGCACACAAGGTCGCCTCCGCTTCGCTCACCGATCGCGAGGTGCTGGAGGCGCTCCGCGACACCGGCAAGCCGGTCATCCTGTCGACGGGCATGTCGACGATCGAGCAGATCGACGCCGCCATCGACGTGCTGGGCACCGACCGCCTCGTGCTCATGCACGCCACATCGACGTACCCGATGGAGCCCGACGAGGCGAACCTGCGCATGATCCCCTCGCTGCGCGACCGTTACCCCGGCGTGCCCGTCGGCTACTCGGGCCACGAGCGCGGACTGCAGATCTCGGTCGCCGCGGTCGCGCTCGGCGCCGTCGCCGTCGAACGCCACATCACGCTCGACCGCACGATGTGGGGCTCGGACCACGCGGCGTCGCTGGAGCCCGCAGGTCTCAAGAACCTCGTGCGCGACATCCGCGTCATCGAGGCGGCGCTCGGCGACGGCGTCAAGCGCGTGTACCCCGGCGAGCTCGCGCCCATGGCCAAGCTCCGCCGCGTCCCGGCGTGACGAGCCGGGGCGGCCGCGCGCCGCGCGTCGTCGCGATCGCCGACACGGACTCCTACGTGAAGTGGGCGGCCGCCCTCTTGGGTGCCGAGGGCGAGCGTGTGGATTCCGCGCTCCTCGTGCTCGAGACGCCCCTGGTGGTAAGCGACACGCAGCTGGCGGCTGCGCTCTCGGGCAGCGGGCTCGCCGCGGGCCGCGTCGAGCGCATCGCGTACGGCGACCTGGCGGAGCGGCTGATGCAGTTGCGCCCAGACGCCGTGCTGCTCGGAGCCCGCGGCCCTCTCGTGCGCGTGCTCGCGCGAGAGATCGCGGGGCTGGACCCCCGCCCGGTGCTCGTGACCGGCCTGCCGGGCATCTCGATCCCGGCGACCCGCAAAGCCATCGTGTACCGCATGCAGTGCGACATGTTCGTGGTCCACTCGCGCCGCGAGCTGCGCGAGTTCGGCGCGCTGTCGGCGCGCACGGGCTATGCGCACCGCTACGCCCTCGCGACGCTGCCGTTCGCGCGCGGCGCGGCGGCGACGGCGCGTGCGAGCGGCGGCACCGATCTGGTGTTCGCGACGCAGGCGAAGATCCCCGCCGGACGGGAGGACCGGCTGCGCATCGCCCGGCTGCTGGTGGCGGCAGCGGAGGCCGATCCCGGCCGTCGTGTCGTCGTGAAGCTGCGGGCCGCGGCCGGCGAGCATCAGACCCACCTCGAGCAGGACGGCTACCCCGAGCTGCTCGCGACCCTCGGGCCCGTCCCGCCGAACCTCGTCACGTCGACGGCGCCGATGGGCCGGGCGCTGGACGAGGCCGAGGGACTCGTGACGGTCAGCTCCACCGCGGCGATCGAGGCGATCGCGCGAGGGGTGCCCGTCATCGCGCTCGACATGTTCGGCGTCTCGGCCGCGCTCATCAACGAGACGCTCGCCGACGCCGATCTGCTGGCGGGTGAGGCGGACATGGTCGCGCGGCGGTTCCGGCATCCGGATCCGGAATGGCTCGACGACAACTACTTCCACCCGCCGGCCGACGACGACTGGACCGCGACGATGGCGCGCCTCGTCGCCCGGCGAGCGGACGGCACCCTGCCGCCGCGCGCGCCGCTGGCCCGACGCGGCGGACCGCTGCGTGACGCGTGGGAGCGCCGGGTCGCACTCGGGCGCAGCGACACCTCGCTGGCCGGGACGGTCGCGTACGCGATCGGGATGCCGTCGCGCGCCGCGGTGCGGTTCGTGACCCGCGCGCGGCGCGCCCTGTCGGGGTCGACCGCCGGTCCGGGAAAGGACACGGACGCGAGCACGTCGGACGAGCGGACGGAAGAAGCCGGCGATCACGTCCGGGGGAATGCGGATCGCCGGCTCCGGGCGGGTCGTTGAGACCGCCCCTCGTGCCCTCCGGGGGGTCGGGCACGAGGTGGGGTCCCGGGCGACGCGGCGCCCTGCGGGGGGAATCGCGGGGGAGCCTGGGGGTGCCCCTCCGCGATGTCGAGATCACCTTCCCAACCGAGTCTGTGAGAAGGCTATGGCGGCGCCACATGAAGGCTCGATGCGCGCCGTGCACCTCCTGGAACCGCTCACACGGCGGGCGCCGCGCCGCCGTCGACTGCGCGCCGCGCGTCCCGACGGGGCGGTTGCGGGCGTAGTCTCGTGCGATGACCACCGCCGCCGTCCGCACCGAGCTGCGAGCGCTGCTCGACGAGCTGCGCGAGTCGGCGACCGTCCGCCTCGCCGCGAACGAGCAGACCCTTGCCGAGCTGCGCGCCGACCGCGGCGCGGACGTCGCCGACGACGAACACGACCCCGAAGGCGTCACCCTGTCGGGCGAGTGGTCGCGCGCGGTCGCCTTCGCCGAGGCGGAGCGGCGCGAGCTCGCCGAGATCGACGAGGCCGTGGCCCGCTGGGAGGCCGGCACCTACGGGGTGTGCGTCGACTGCGGCCGCGGCATCCCGATCGCACGCCTGCGGGTGCGACCGTTCGCGACCCGCTGCGTCTCGTGCGCCGAGAAGGCCGGCGCCTGAATGTCGTTCGGCCCCGGAGCAGGCGCGTCCCGCGCGCCCGGCGACGGCTTCGTGCGCCCGGCGGCGGGCGATCCGTGCCCCTGTGGGAGCGGCGACCGGTTCGACGCATGCTGTCGCCCCGTGCTGCAGGGCACGCCGGCGCCGACCGCGGAACGGCTGATGCGTTCCCGGTACACGGCGTTCGTCGTGGGAGACGCGCGGTACCTGGAGGCGACGTGGCACCCCGGCACGCGCCCCGACGCTGTCGATCTCGACCCGCTGCAGCGGTGGACGGGCCTGCGGATCCTCGCCACCGAAGCGGGCGGCCCGGGGGCCGCGCGCGGCGTCGTCGAGTTCCGGGCGGCCTGGCGGCACGGCACCGAGCACGGGGTGCTGCACGAACGCAGCCGCTTCGTGCGGCAGAGCGGCCGCTGGTGGTACCTCGACGGTCGCATCGATCCGTCCTGACCGGCCCCGCCCCTGCCGCCCGCCGCTACCGTGAGACGCATGACCACTCAGGCTGACAAAGCACAGACCCTCGCGCGCCTCCACGCCGCTCCCGAGATCCTCCGCGTCGTGAACGTGTGGGATGCCGTCTCGGCGCGCGCCGTCGCCGCGCTCCCCGAGACACGGGCCATCGCGACCGCCGGCCACTCGATCGCCGCGAGCTTCGGGTACCCCGACGGCGGCATCCCGCTGGAGCTGACCCTCGACATGCTGGGACGCATCGTCGAGGCGGTCGGGGACCTCCCGGTGAGCGCCGACCTCGACGGCGGCTACGGCGACGCGGGCGAGACCGTTCGCCGCGCGATCGGCAAGGGCGTCGTCGGCGCCAACGTCGAGGACCGCCTGCGCCCGCTCGACGAGGCCGTCGCGGCCGTCGAGGCGATCGTCGCCGCAGGCGCCGCCGAAGGCGTGCCCTTCGTGCTGAACGCCCGCACCGACGCCTTCGCGCGCGGCGGCGGCCGGCCGGTCGAGGAATCGCTCGCGGATGCCGTCGAGCGCGGCCGCGCCTATCTCGATGCCGGAGCCGACCTGGTGTTCGTGCCCGGCATCCTCGATGCCGACATCACGCGTCGCCTCGTCGAGGGGATCGGCGAGCGCAAGGTCAGCGTCATCGGGCTTCCGGGCGCGCTCTCGTCGACCGAGTACGAGGCGCTCGGCGTCGCCCGCATCTCTTACGGCCCCATGACGCAGCGGGTCGCGCTGACCGCGCTGCAGGACGCGGCGGCCGAGCTATACGCCGGGGGAGTCCTGCCCGCCGGCACGCGCGCGCTGAACTGACGTGCACGAGGGGACCGGCCCGCGGGGAATCCCCGCGGGCCGGTCGCTGTTGACGCAGGCATGGATCCGGTGCCCGTCGACGTCGTCGTGATCGGCGGAGGCCAGGCCGGGCTCTCGGCCGCGTACCACCTGCAGCATCGGGGGTTCACCCCGCTGCGCGACGGCGCGGGGGAGCGCACCTACGTCGTGCTCGACGCGAACCCGGCGCCGGGAGGCGCATGGCAGCACCGCTGGCAATCGCTGCGGATGGCCACGGTGAACGGCATCCACGAGCTGCCGGGTCACGCGGTGCCGCCCGCCGACCCGTCGGCGGCGAGCCGCGAGGTGCTGCCGGCGTACTTCGCCGACTACGAGGAGCGCTTCGCCCTCGACGTGCGCAGACCGGTGCGCGTCACGGCGGTCCGCCGGGCCGATGAGGATCCGGCCGGTCGCCTGCTCGTCGAGACGGACGGGGCGACGTTCGCGGCGCGTCACGTCATCAACGCCACCGGCACGTGGACGCGACCGTTCTGGCCGCGATACCCGGGACAGGAGAGGTTCCGCGGCCGCCAGCTGCACGTGGCCGACTACGTCTCGGCGGACGAGTTCGCCGGCAAGCGCGTCGTCATCGTCGGCGCCGGCGTCTCGGGCGTCCAGCTCCTCGACGAGATCTCGCACGTCGCCGACACCTTCTGGGTGACGCGGTGCGAGCCCGACTGGCGCGAGGACGACTTCGACATCCCCGCGCGGGTGGCGGCGATCGCCGGCGTCGAGGACCGCGTCCGCCGCGGCCTCCCGCCCGGAAGCGTCATCTCGGTGACCGGCATGCACTGGACGCCCTGGGCGCGGGCTGCGCAGGCGCGCGGCGTGCTGGTGCGGCATCCCATGTTCACCGCGATCGAAGAGGACGGCGTCCGGATGCCGGACGGCTCGTTCGAACCCGCCGACGTGATCCTGTGGGCCACGGGGTTCCGTCCTGCGCTCGACCATCTGGCGCCGCTGCACCTGCGGACGCCCGAGGGCGGCTTCCGCGTCGAGAACGGCCGGTCGATCGATGAGCCGCGCCTCTTCCTCATCGGGTACGGGCCGTCGCAGTCCACCGTCGGCGCCAACAGGGCGGGCCGCGACGCCGTGCGGGCGATCATCGCGGACGAGGCGGACGAGACGGCCGGTGCGCTCGTCGCCTGACGGATGCGCCCGACGCGCGTAGCGTGAGACGAAAGAGGGGAACGCACATGGCACGCATCCTGATCTTCGGCGGGCACGGCCGGGTCGCCCTGCTCCTGGAGCCGCTGCTCGTGGCCCGCGGACACACGGTGACCGCCGTGATCCGCAACGCCGCCCACGAGGACGAGGTCGCTGCCACCGGCGCGCAGCCGCTCGTGGCCGACGTCGAGAGGCTCGACGTCGCTCAGCTGGCGAACATCATCGCCGGCAACGACGTGGTCGTCTGGTCCGCCGGCGCCGGCGGCGGCGACCCCGCCCGCACCTACGCGGTCGACCGCGACGCGGCCATCCGCTCGATGGACGCCGCGTCCGCGGCGGGCGTGCTGCGGTACGTCATGGTCTCGTGGATCGGTTCACGGGCCGACCACGGCATCGGGCCCGACGACTCGTTCTTCCCCTACGCCGACGCCAAGTGGGCGGCTGACGCGCACCTCGCGTCCACGGGCCTGGATTGGACGATCCTCGCGCCGGGCACGCTGACGCTCGACGCGCCCACCGGCCGCGTCGCCCTGGACCCGCCCGGCCGCGGCGCGGTGCCACGCGCCGACGTCGCCGAGGTCATCGCGGCGACGATCGCGCAGGACGCCACGATCGGGCGCACCATCCGCTTCGGCGCAGGAGACGAGGTCATCGGCCACGCGATCGCGTGAGCACGCCGGCGCGCCTAGGCTCGGAGCATGCTCGCCACCGTCATCCATGCCGCCCGGGACATCCGCGTCGAGGACGTGCCCGACCCCGTGCTGTCCACCGGCGCCGACGCGATCGTCCGGGTCGTCGCCGCCTGCGTGTGCGGCTCCGACCTGTGGCCGTACCGCGGGATCACGCCCACGAAGCGGCCTCACCGCATCGGCCACGAGTTCGTGGGCATCGTCGAACAGGTCGGACCCGACGTGCAGTCGGTCCGTGAGGGCGACTTCGTCATCGCGCCGTTCTACGTGTGCGACGGCACGTGCGTCAACTGCCGCAACGGCGTCAGCACCTCGTGCCTCCACGGCGGATGGTGGGGGAGCGACGACCGCTTCGGAGGCTTCGCCGACGGCGGGCAGGGCGAGCGCGTGCGCGTGCCCCTGGCGGACGGCACCCTCGCGGTCGTGCCCGGCCCGGTGGCGGACGACGAGATCCCCGGCCTGCTGACGCTCAGCGACGTCATGGGTACCGGACACCACGCCGCCGTCTCGGCCGGCGTCTCGTCCGGCGATGCGGTGGCGGTGGTCGGCGACGGCGCCGTCGGACTCTGCGCGATCATCGCGGCCAAGCGCCTCGGCGCCACCACGATCATCGCGATGTCGCGGCACCCGCAGCGCCAGGAGCTGGCGCGCGAGTTCGGTGCGACCCACATCGTCGAGGAGCGCGGTGATGCCGGCGTCGAGGCCGTCCGTGCGCTCACCGGCGGGATCGGCGCCGACCGGGTGCTGGAGTGCGTCGGCACCAAGGAGTCGATGGACCAGGCGCTGCGCTCCACCCGCCCCGGCGGGATGGTCGGCTACGTGGGGGTTCCCAACGGCGGCCCGGAGCTCCCGGTCCGACCCATGTTCGACCGCAACGTCGGCGTCAACGGCGGCGTCGCACCCGTCCGCGGGTACATCGCGGAGCTCCTGCCCGACGTGCGGTCCGGTGCGATCAGGCCCGGCCGCGTGTTCGACCTCGAGCTGCCGCTGCGCGACGCCGCAGAGGCCTATGCTGCGATGGACGAGCGTCGCGCGACCAAGGTGCTGCTGCGCCCCTGACCCGCTTCGACGACGCGCCCGCGCGCCTGCGCGGCTGCGGGCTCGCGTGCGGTACAACTGCAGAAGTCGAAGGGAACCCCGTGAAGATCGTCAAGCGCATCGTTCTGGTGCTCGTCATCGCGTTCGCGGCGTTCTACCTCATCACCCGCCCGCAGGATGCCGCCAACGCGGTCCAGGGTGCGATCGGCGCCGTGGTGGGCGCTGTCATGGCCGTCGTCGACTTCTTCGTGGCTCTCGCCGCGGGCTGATCGTGCTCGATCCGCGGATCGACAAGCACCTGATCTCGGATCAGGGCGAGTACGTCGTCGACGAGGTGCGCAAGCACTGGGCGGCGACCGTCTCGGCGGTGCTGGAGCTCGTGGGCGGCCTGGTCGTGTTCCTCCTCGGCTTCGTGGTGCCCCCACAGGCGTGGTGGCTCCCGGTGCTCGTGGGCGCCGGCATCGCCCTGCACGCCACGTGGCGCATCTTCGAGCAGCGCATGGACCGCTTCGTCATCACGAACATGCGCGTATTCCGAGTGCACGGCATCCTGTCGCAGCGGATCGCGACGATGCCCCTCGCCCGCATCCTCGACATCTCGGTGTACAAGCCGCTCATCGGCCGCATCGTCGGCTACGGTCACTTCGTCTTCGAGTCCGCCGCGCAGGAGCAGGGGCTGCGCGAGATCCGCTACGTCGGGGATCCCGACGCGCGCGGGCTCACCATCCAGCGCGTGATCGCCCAGGCCGGTCTGCGCGGCGCCGCAGGGCGGGGCGACCCGTCGATGGTGCCGTCGCCGGTGCAGCCTCCGTCCCCGCCTCCGGCGCCCGCCGAGACGCCCGCCACGGTCTCGGTCACGGCGGCGCCGCACGACGACACCCGCGCCACGGCGCCCGTGCCGGGCATCGAGCGGGGGAGCGCCCCGACCGGATGGGACTGGCTTGCCGACGCCCAGCGGCGCGAGGACGAGCGGCTGGCACAGTTGCGCGGCGAGCCTTCTCAGGGGTCCGCGCCGTACGATCCCGACCGCACGAACACCGCCCCGATCGACCTTCCTCGCTGACCTCGAGGATCGGTTCGGGAACATCGCGGGCGACCCCCGCGTTCTGGTACCCTGGAGTGTCACTCGTGTGGCTGTTTCGCCACGCCCGGAGCCGATCACGGCCTGGAACGCACCCGGCAAGGGGCACGAGGGGCATCGCAATGAAATCCGCTTCGCTTCGGTCTGAGGCATCCGTTCGCGTCCGCGCGTCGGAGGCCGCTGAGGGCCGGAGCCCGACATCCCAACCCAACAAGGACAACCCACTACATGACTAGCGCAACGACCGCCACGGCCACCAAGCAGGTCGCGATCAACGACATCGGCTCTGCTGAGGACTTCCTGGCCGCGGTCGAGAAGACCCTCAAGTTCTTCAACGACGGCGACCTCATCGAAGGCACCGTGGTGAAGATCGACCGCGACGAGGTCCTCCTCGACGTGGGCTACAAGACCGAGGGTGTCATCCCCTCGCGCGAGCTCTCCATCAAGCACGACGTCGACCCCAACGAGGTCGTCAAGGTCGGCGACGAGGTCGAAGCCCTCGTTCTCCAGAAGGAGGACAAGGAAGGCCGCCTCATCCTCTCCAAGAAGCGCGCTCAGTACGAGCGTGCGTGGGGCGACGTCGAGAAGATCAAGGAGAACGACGGTGTCGTCACCGGCTCCGTGATCGAGGTCGTCAAGGGTGGCCTCATCGTCGACATCGGCCTCCGCGGCTTCCTCCCGGCTTCGCTCATCGAGCTGCGCCGTGTCCGCGACCTGACGCCGTACCTCGGCCAGGAGATCGAGGCGAAGATCCTCGAGCTCGACAAGAACCGCAACAACGTCGTGCTCTCGCGCCGCGCCCTGCTCAAGCAGACGCAGTCCGAGTCGCGCACCACGTTCCTCAACAACCTCCACAAGGGCCAGGTCCGCAAGGGCACGGTCTCGTCGATCGTCAACTTCGGTGCGTTCGTCGACCTCGGTGGCGTCGACGGTCTCGTCCACGTCTCGGAGCTCTCGTGGAAGCACATCGAGCACGCGTCCGAGGTCGTCGAGGTCGGCCAGGAGGTCACCGTCGAGATCCTCGAGGTCGACCTGGACCGCGAGCGCGTCTCGCTGTCGCTGAAGGCGACGCAGGAGGACCCGTGGCAGGTCTTCGCCCGTACCCACGCGATCGGTCAGGTCGCGCCGGGCAAGGTCACCAAGCTCGTTCCGTTCGGTGCGTTCGTGCGCGTCGCGGACGGCATCGAGGGCCTCGTGCACATCTCGGAGCTGTCGGGCAAGCACGTCGAGCTCGCCGAGCAGGTCGTGTCGGTCGGCGAAGAGGTCTTCGTCAAGATCATCGACATCGACCTCGAGCGTCGCCGCATCTCGCTGTCGCTCAAGCAGGCGAACGAGTCGGTCGACCCCTACGGCACCGAGTTCGACCCGGCCCTCTACGGCATGGTCACCGAGTACGACGAGAACGGGGAGTACAAGTACCCCGAGGGCTTCGACTCCGAGACCAACCAGTGGAAGGAAGGCTTCGACGAGCAGCGCGAGAAGTGGGAGCAGGAGTACGCCGCCGCCCACGCTCGCTGGGAGGCCCACAAGGCTGCCGTCATCAAGGCCCTCGAGGCCGAGGCCGCCGCTCCGGTGGAGACCGGCTCGTCCTCGTACTCGTCCGACAGCGGCCCCGTGGGCACGCTCGCGGACGACGAGGCCCTCGCCGCTCTGCGCGAGAAGCTCTCGGGTCGCTGATCCTGAGCTGACGC
>NZ_JBQCIP010000005.1:0-20036 GCF_051953575.1 Microbacterium sp. | reverse complement strand
GTACTGACCCTTGAAGGGCGCGACCGTGACCGCGTTGGCGCGGTCGGTGAGGATCTGGCCCACCGGCGCGTTGTTGAAGTACTCGTTGGTCGAGCTCAGCAGCGTGTCGGAGGTGAGCGCCTCGCTCTGGCTCGGGAACGTACCGGCGTTCTCGAAGGCCTTGATCTGCGCGTCGGGCGAGGTCAGCCAGTCGGCGAGCTCCTGCGCCTCCTTGACGTGCGGGCCGTTGGCGGGGACGGTCAGGTACGAGCCGCCCCAGTTGCCGCCGCCGTTCGGGAAGACGTTCGCGATGTCCCACGTCGTGGTGTCGGGCGCGTTGCCCGAGATCACGCCGAGCATCCAGCCCGGGCACAGCATCGTCGCGAAGGCGCCGTTGGACAGACCGGCGAACCAGTCGTCCGACCACTGGCTCAGGTGGGCCGACTGGGTGGCGCTGGCGGTGGTCACCTGGTCGTAGATGTCCTTGACCTCGGGATTGTCGGTCGCGGTGATGTCGCCCGACTTCGGGTCCTCGTAGGCGGCCTCGACCTGGTTGATCATGCCCTGGTACGTGCCACCGGCCGAGTCGAAGAACGCCTTGCCGGTCGCCGCGGTGTACTGCGCGCCGACTTCGAAGTACTTCGCCCAGTCGCCCTCGAGGAGGGTGGCGACCGACTCGCGGTCGGTGGGCAGGCCGGCAGCGGCGAACAGGTCGCTGCGGTAGCAGACGCCCTCCGGGCCGATGTCGGTGCCGTAGCCGATCAGGTTGCCGTCGGCGTCGGTGGCCGCTTCGGTCTTCCAGTCGAGCCAGCGGTCCTTCAGGTCGTCCGGGACGGGCGCGAGCAGGTCGGAGTACTTCATGACCTCGGGAAGCCAGTCGACCTCGATGGCCTCGACGTCGGCGAGGCCCTTCTTGCCGAGCTTCTGGAAGTAGTTGGCGCGCGCGTCGTTCGACGTCGCAGCCTTGTTCTGGACGACCTTCACGTTCGGGTGCTCGTCCATGTACTCCTTGAGGAGTGCATCGGTGTAGCCGAAGTCGTTGAAGGTGGCGACGGTCAGCGTGATCTGGTCGTCCGAGCCGCCGGCGTTGTCGCCGCTGCCGCTGGCGCAGCCGGCGAGGACGATGGCCGAGGCCGAGAACGCGGCGAGTGCCACGGCGCTTCTGCGGAAGGCGCGTGCGTTCACTGTCACTCCTTTGTGTTGTCAGGGGTTGATCTGTGTTGCAGGACCGACTCGGACGGGTGCCGTGCCGGCTGGCCGTGGGAGCGTTCCCACCAACCGAGACGCAACGTTATGGGATCGCTCCCACGAAAGTCAAGGGAGCGCTCCCATCTGTGGGTCACGGTTGTGTCACGAGTTCGCCGAGAGCCCCGGAAGAGCGTGGATGCCGGGGGCTCTAGACTGGAGGAGACCCCTGCCCGCGACATCCGGAGCTGTCACATGCCCACCATCGTCGTCGACGTCATGCCCAAGGCCGAACTGCTGGACCCCCAGGGGAAGGCCGTGGCCGGCGCATTCGCGCGGCTCGGAGTCTCGGACTTCACCGGCGTCCGCATCGGCAAGCGGTTCGAACTGACCGTCGAGGGCGAGGTCACCGACGAGCTCCTCGCCGAGGCCCGTCGCGTCGCCGACGAGATCCTGTCGAACTCGGTCATCGAGGACGTCGTGGGCGTCGAGGTCGTGGAATGACCGCCCGCATCGGCGTCATCACCTTCCCCGGCTCGCTCGACGACCGCGACGCGCAGCGCGCCATCCAGGTCGCCGGCGCCGAGCCGGTCGCGCTGTGGCACGGCTCGCACGACCTCGAGGGCGTGGACGCGCTCGTCCTGCCCGGCGGCTTCAGCTACGGCGACTACCTGCGTGCCGGCGCGATCGCGGCGCTCGCACCGATCATGGCCGAGGTGAAGGATGCCGCAGCCAAGGGCATGCCCATCCTCGGCATCTGCAACGGGTTCCAGATGCTCGTCGAGGCGCACCTGCTGCCCGGCGGGCTGATCCGCAACGCCCACCAGCAGTTCATCCGCCGCGACCAGCGCCTGCGCGTCGAGAACAACGACACCGCCTGGACGAGCGACTTCGCGACGGGGCAGGAGATCGTCATCCCGCTGAAGAACGCCGACGGCGGCTACATCGCCTCGGAGTCCGAGCTCGACCGCCTCGAGGGCGAGGGTCTCGTCGCCTTCCGCTACCTCGGCGTGAACCCGAACGGGTCGCTGCGCGACATCGCCGGCCTCACCAACGAGCGCGGCAACGTCGTCGGCCTCATGCCGCACCCCGAGCACGCCGTCGAGCCGGGCTTCGGCCCCGACACCGCCGCCGCGATGCGGTCGGGCGTCGACGGCCTCGGCTTCTTCTCGTCGGCGATCGCCGCCGTCGTCGCCCAGGCGGCCTGACGCTCCTAGACGGTCCCGGCGGGCGGCCAGACGCCGATGATCACCGCCATCACGAGGATCGTCACGAGCTCGTGCGCGATGTTCAGCACCGTGAGCGACGACGGGCGTCCCTCGAACGCGTCGTGCGTGATGAACCGGGCCGCGGTGAAGCCCGCCCACAGGATGACGCCGGTGCCCAGCGCGCCGAGCAGGTAGCTGCCCTCGTAGAAGTGCCAGGCGATCGACGACGCTCCGGCGAGCACCCACGCCGTCACGAAGCTCACGATGACGGTGACCACGATCGGCACCACCGCCGTCGCTCCGGGGCGGTCCATGTCGACCTTCGCGAGCTTGGCCCACCGCGTGCCGAACACCTTCGGCGTGTACCAGATCGAACCGACGACCATGCTCGACGCCGTCGCCAGCAGCACCGCCCAGTAGTTGATCTCGGGAACCATGCCAGCCTCCTCGGTCAGGGGCCGCTCGGGCCGCGCGCCCCGCTCGACGCGAGCGTAGCGTCACGCGACGACCCCGGCCAGGCACCTCGCCGGTAGCGTGGAGCGGGTGACCACCGGCATCCAGAATCTCGTCGTCAGCGTCCCCACCGAGCAGCTCGCCGCCGATCTGGGCGAACTGCCCGACAACGTCGAGCTCGTGATCTGGCCGATGGATGCCGCCGCCCCGCGCGACCGGTTCGACATCGTCGTGCCGCCGTACATGTCGATGACGCGCGTGCTCGAGCGCCTCGACGGCGTCGAGGTGGGGCTCGTGCAGAGCCAGTCGATCGGGTACGACGGCGTGGCCGACCTGCTGCCCGACGGCCTGACGTTCGCGAACGCCGCGTCGGTGCACGAGACCTCGACCGCCGAGCTCGCCGTCGGGCTGGCCATCGCCGCGCAGCGCCACATCGACCGCTTCGCCGTCGACACGGCAGCCGGCACATGGGCTCCGGTGTTCGCGCAGAGCCTCGCCGACCGCCGCGTGCTGCTGCTCGGCTACGGCGGTGTCGGCAAGGCCGTCGCCGCGCGGCTCGCGCCGTTCGAGGTGGAGCTGACCGCGGTGGCCTCGCGTGCACGAGACGAGGACGGTGTCGCCGTGCACGGCGTCGACGAGCTGCCCGAGCTGCTCCCCCGCGCCGAGATCGTGATCCTCACGCTGCCGGGAGGCGCCGCCACCGAGAACCTCGTCGACGACGCGTTCCTCTCGGCGCTCCCCGATGGCGCGCTGGTCGTCAACGTCGGCCGGGGCTCGCTCGTCGACACGGATGCGCTGGTCGACCACGTGCGACGCGGCCGCATCCGTGCGGCGCTCGACGTGACGGCACCCGAGCCGCTCCCCGAGGGCCACCCGCTGTGGAGCCTTCCCGGCGTGCTCGTCACCCCGCACGTCGGCGGCGCCTCCAGCGCCATGCGCCCGCGCATCGCGCGACTCGTGCGCACCCAGATCGAACGCCTCGCCGCCGGCGAGCCGCCGCTCAACGTGGTGCTCGGCGGCTGACCCGCCACACGCACCACCTCGCCGGACGACGCCGCCGCGCAGCGCACCTGGCGCGCGACCGCGCGCCAGTGGACGGTCGGCAATCACGTCCGCGGCTGGTGCGCCTTCGGCGGCGCGGCGATCCTCGTCGTCACGCTGCTCTGAGCCGGCGGCCGGATCGGCCGGGCCCCTTCAGTTCCTCGTCCGCCTGGAGTAGGACGGAAGAGAGGGACGGAGGTCAGCCGATGAACGAACCCTCGCGAGCCGCACGCACCCCGGGAGTGGAGCGCCTGTCGGCATCCGAGTGCTGGGACTACCTGGAGCGGGCCGAGTACGGACGCCTGGCGGTGATCCACGCGGACGGCGCCCCGGACGTCTTTCCGGTCAATCACCTCGCGCATGAGGGCGCGCTGTTCATCCGCACCGCGCGGGACGCCAAGCTGCTGCACATCGCCGCGCACCCGTTCGTCGCCTACGAGGTGGACGACGTGACGGACGACATGGTGTGGAGCGTGGTGGTCCGCGGTCGCGCCGAACGCGTGATGCGCGACGACGAGATCCGCGACAGCGGGGTTCGCCGGCTCGCGTCGTGGAGCCCCACCGCGAAGTTCTTCGCCATGAAGGTGACGGCGAACGCCGTGACCGGCCGCCGGTTCCCCCGCGACGCGCACGCCGAGCGGCTCATCCCGTTCGAGCAGGATGCCGTCGTCCCGGAGGCGCCCGTCCCGCACCCGTCGCGGGGCGAGCCTCCCGCACGGATCCCGCATTTCGGACCCGTCACCGGCACCACCCCGGTCACACCGGAGTCGAAGCGGCCGGAATGACGACGCGCCAGGGCGGCCCGTGAGACGGTGCGCGCCTCAGCTCCGATCTGGGAGCCCACGCACCGGCTCGTCGACGTCGGCGCCAGACCACAGATCGCCGCACTCGACCTCCGCGGCTCCGTGGGCGACGAGATACGAGCGGGCGCCGCGGTCCCCCACGAGGGCGGCCGCCACGGCGGTGAGGTGAGCGGATCCGATCGCCACGGGGTGCCCCGGCCGCCCCCGGTAGACCGCTTGGGCGAGGCCGTTCGCCGGCTCGGGACCGAGCGCGCCCACGACGCGTCGGACGGCGCTCGGCGGAGCATCCGGAGTGTCGACGAGGGTCACGACCACCGCGTCGGGGAGCAGGTCCGCGGCGGCGGCGAGACCCGCCCGCAGCGACGCAGCCATCCCCTCCGCCCAGTCGGCCGCGTGCACGACGACGGCTCCGGCGGGAACGAGCGCCGCGACCGCGTCGGCCTCCGCGCCCACGACCACCACGACGTCGCGGGCCCCGGAGGCGCGGAGCATCCCGACGGCGCTCTGCACCCAGGGCACGCCGTCACGGGAGAGCGCGAGCCCCTTCGGGCCGCCGAACCGCGTTCCGGCGCCGGCCGCGAGGACGATCCCGGTCGTGCGCATCGGCCTCCGTCCGAACTCGGTACGCCACGTCACGTCAGCGTAGCCCGTGCGAAACACGCCGCACCTAGCGTGACGGGATGCTCGAACTCGCCGGCGACCTGCTGCCCCTGCTGCGCTCCGGCGCGGCCGTGGCAGCGGTGACGGTCGCCGGCGTCGCTCGCAGCGCGCCGCGCGGCGTGGGCGCCACGATGGCCGTCACGGCCGAGGGGCGCGTGCTCGGCTCGATCTCGGGCGGCTGCGTAGAGGGCGACGCCATCGTGCTCGCGCACTCCGCGCGAGTGACCGGTGCCGCCGTGACGGCGCGGCTGGGCTTCAGCGACGACGCCGCGCATGCGGCGGGCCTCGCGTGCGGCGGGAGCGTGGATGTCGTCGCCTACCCTCTCCCCTCACGCGACGACGCCGGGTTCTCCGCCGTGGAGGCCGAGCTCGCGGCCGCTGCGGGCGGCCGGGCGGCCTCCGTCGGGATCGTCATGTCGGGGGCCGACGCCGGCCGGATGCTGGCGCCCGCACAGCTGCGGGGCGTCCTGTCCCCGGCATCGGTCGGCGAGCTCACGGCCCTCGGCGAGTCGCGCATGCTCCCGGGGGCATGCGCCGGGGCCGATGTGCTGTTCGTGACGTCGGTGCCGCGCGCCCGCCTCATCCTCGTCGGCGCCGGAGAGCATGCCGCGGCCCTGTGCCGCGTGGCCACGGCTGCGGGGTACGCCGTCGAGGTGTGCGACGTCTGGCCCACCCTCGTGACCCCGGAGCGCTTCCCCGGCGCCGTCCGGCTGATCGCCGAGCTCCCCCACGAGTACCTGGCCTCGCTCGACCGGAGCGGCCTCGACGACCGCACCGCCGTCTGTGTGCTCACCCATGACGAGCGCGTCGACGTCCCCGCCCTCGCGGCCGCGCTGTCGCTGCCCGTCGGCTTCGTCGGCGCGATGGGAGCACGATCGACCGTCGCGCGTCGTCGCGAGCTGCTGGAGGCCCGGGGCGTCGACGAAGAGGACCTTGCGCGCCTGCGGTCCCCCGTCGGGCTCGATCTGGGCGGCGCCGGCCCCGACGAGACCGCCGTCTCGGTGCTCGCCGAGATCATCGCGGTGCGCCACGGCGGCTCGGCCGCGCCGCTGCGGGATCGGACCGGCCCGCTGCACCGCCGCTCGCCCCGGGCCGGCGACCCGTGCTCGAGCGCGGCATCCCCCGTCCGCGCCGCGTGCGAGCCCGAATCATCCGCCGTTCCCCTGCCCACCGCATCACCAGGAGCCCCATGACCCGCACGATCATCGAGAACGCCCACGTCGTCACCGTCGACGAGCGCGGAACCGAGTACCCGGACGGCCATGTCGTCGTGGCGGACGGCCGCATCGTCTCCGTCGGTCCGGGACGCGCCGACCAGGCGCTGCGCACGGACGCGGAGGTCGTCGACGGGCGCGGGTGCTTGGTGACCCCGGGGCTCATCAACACGCACCACCACCTGTACCAGTGGCTCACGCGCGGCTATGCGCAGGACTCGATCCTGTTCGACTGGCTCACCGCGCTCTACCCGCTGTGGTCGCGCATCGATGCCGACCTCACGGGGACGGCGGCGGCCGGCGCCATGGCCGTGCTCGCCCGTTCCGGCTGCACGACGGTCGGCGACCACCACTACGTCTTCCCCCGTGGCGGCGGCGACATCGTCGGGTCGATCGTCGACGCGGCGTCGACGGTCGGCGTCCGGCTGCACGCCACGCGCGGCTCGATGGACCTCGGCGCGTCGCAGGGCGGGCTGCCGCCGGACTCGGCGGTGGAGACGACGGTTGCCGCCCTCGCGGCGTCGCAGGAGGCCGTCGAGCGCTACCACGATCCGTCGCCGGACGCGATGGTGCGCATCGCGATCGCCCCGTGCTCGCCGTTCTCGGTGACCGCCGACCTGCTGCGCGAGGCGGGCGTGCTGGCCCGGTCGCTCGACGTACGGCTGCACACCCACGCGTCGGAGACGGTGGAGGAGGACGCGTACTGCGCCGAGCACTTCGGCCGCACGCCCACGCAGTATCTCGAAGATCTCGGCTGGCTCGGCGACGACGTCTGGATGGCGCACGGCGTGCACCTCGACGAGCCGGCGATCGCCCGGTACGCCGCCACCGGCACGGGTGTCGCGCACTGCCCGTCCTCGAACGCCCGCCTCGCGGCCGGCATCGCCCCGGTGCGGGCGCTGCTGGATGCCGGCGTTCCGGTGGGCCTGGGCGTCGACGGGGCTGCGTCGAACGAATCGGGTCAGCTCGGTGTCGAGATCCGCGAGGCCGTGCTGATGGCGCGCCTGCGCACCGGATCGGAGTCCATGAGCGCGCGCGACGCGCTCCGCATCGCGACGATGGGCGGCGCACGCGTGCTCGGCCGTCATCACGAGATCGGCTCGCTCGAGCCCGGCAAGCTCGCCGACATCGCGGTGTGGCAGGTCGACCGGGTGGAGCACGCCGGCATCCTCGACCCGGTCGCGGCGCTCGGCCTCGGGGCCCTCCCGCCCCTCAAGCGCCTCTACGTCGGCGGACGGACCGTCGTGTCGGACGCGACCCTCGTCACCGCGGACGAGACGCGCCTCGCGCGGGCGGTGGCGGCGGCATCCGTCTCGCTCGCCGAGAGGCTCTGAGCCGGGAGAGCCATGGACATCACCTCGATCACGTCGTTCCGGCGGGCGCGCACGCGCAGCGATCTCGCGCTCGCCCCCGGCGAGGCCTTCATCGCGGGGGGCACGTGGCTCATGAGCGAGCCGCAGCCGGGCATCACCGGGTTCGTCGACCTCACGACGATGCCGTGGCCGGCGCTCGAGATCACCGGCCACGGACTGCGGATCGGGGCGACGTGCACGATCGCGCAGCTCGTCGCGTGGGCCGAGGGGCGCGAGGGCCCTGGGATGCCGGCGGACTGGGCGGCGGCATCCCTCATCCCGCACGCCGCGAACGCGCTGCTGGCCTCGTTCAAGGTGTGGAACACGGCGACGGTGGGCGGCAACGTGTGCCGCTCGTACGCCGCGGGCTCCATGACCGCGCTGGCGGTCACCCTCGACGGCACGGCGGAGATCTGGCGGCCCGACGGCACGGAGTACGCCATCGCGGTGGCCGACCTCGTTACCGGCAACGGCGAGAACGCGCTCGGCGCGGGGGACGTGCTCCGCGCCATCGACGTGCCGGCCGGAGCGCTGCGCTCCCGGGTGGCCCTGCGCAAGATCGCGCTGGCGGAGCACGGACGCTCGGGCGCCGTGGTGACCGCGCGTCTCGACACGGACGGCGCCTTCGTCGTGGTGCTGACGGCCGCGACGGCGCGGCCCGTCGTGCTGCGCTTCGCGACGATCCCGGATGCCGCGACGCTGGCCGCCGCGGTCGCCGCCGCGCCCGGCTACTACTCCGATCCGCTCGGCGCCGCCGACTGGCGTCGCGGGGTGAGCGGGGTGCTGGCGGAGCGCATCCGGCGGGAACTGGTCGACGAGGAGCGTGCGGCATGAGGATCGAGGTGAACGGGCGGGTCCGGACCGTCGAGCCGCGCCCGGGTCAGTGTCTGCGCACGCTGCTGCGCGAGGCCGGCCACCACGAGGTCAAGAAGGGCTGCGACGCCGGCGATTGCGGCGCCTGCTCGGTGCTCGTGGACGGCGTGCCCGTCCACTCCTGCATCATCCCTGCGGTGCGCGCGGAGGGCGCCTCGGTGACGACCGCAGCCGGTCTCGCGCCGGGAGATGCACTCCATCCGGTGCAGGACGCGCTGATCGAGCACTTCGGATTCCAGTGCGGCTTCTGCACCCCGGGGATGGCGGTGACCGCCTCGACGCTGCTCCCGGACGATCTCGCCGATCTCGACCGGCGCATGAAGGGCAACCTCTGCCGCTGCACCGGCTACCGGCCGATCCGTGAGGCGATCGAGGCATCGGTGCTCGGACCGGTCCGCAGCACAGGCCCGGGAACGGACCGGGCCGGCGATCGATGCGCCGCGACCGCAGGCGAGGGCGTCGGCGCCTCGGTGCGGCCCGAACCGGGACGACGCGTCGTGCAGGGGCGGGAGCCCTACACGTTCGACACCCCCGACATCGAGGGCGCCCTCGTACTGCGGGTGGTGGGCTCGCCGCACGCCCACGCGCGCATCACGGCGATCGACACGACGGCGGCGCGCGCCGTCCCCGGCGTGGTGGCGGTGTTCACGCACGAGAACGTCACCGGCCGGCGGTACTCGACCGCCCGGCATGAGCTGCGCGAGGACGACCCCGACGACGCGCGCCTTCTCGACGATGTCGTGCGGTTCGCCGGGCAGCGGGTGGCCGCCGTGGTGGCCGAGACCGCCGAAGCCGCCGATGCCGCCTGCCGTCTCATCGCGATCGCGTACGACGAGCTGCCCGCCGTCTTCGACCCGGAGGCTGCGCGGCAGCCGGGGGCTCCGCTCCTCCACGCCGACCGCACCCCGCAGGACCGCGTGGCGGAGGCCGGCCGGAACGTGCTCGCCACGCTCCACGACGGCATCGGCGGCGACCCCGACATCGCGCTGGCGGCGAGCGCGGTCACGGTCTCGGGGACCTGGCGCACCGGCAGGGTCTCGCACGCCCAGCTGGAGACCCACGGTGCCATCGGCGATCTGGACGAGGAGGGCCGGCTGGTCATCCGCTCCAGCACCCAGGTGCCCTTCCTCGTGCGCAACGAGCTCTCGCGTCTGTTCGAACTGCCGCGGGAGCGCATCCGCGTGCACGCCGCCCGCGTGGGCGGAGGGTTCGGCGGCAAGCAGGAGATGTTCGTCGAGGACCTCGTCGCCCTCGCGGTGCTGCGCACCGGGCGCCGGGTCGCCTACGAGTTCACGCGGAGCGACCAGTTCCGGCGCGCCTCGGTGCGGCATCCGTTCCGTGTCTCGGTCACGCTCGGGGCGACGGCGGAGGGCAGGCTCACCGCGATGAAGCTCGACGTGCTCAGCGACACCGGCGCGTACGGGAACCACGGCATCGGCGTCATGTTCCACGGCTGCGCGGAGTCCATCAACGTGTACCGCTGCCCGGTCAAGCGCGTGGACGCGGAGGTCGTCTACACGAACAACGTGCCGTCCGGCGCGTTCCGGGGGTACGGACTCGGACAGGTGATCCTGGGCGTCGAATCCGCGATGGACATGCTCGCCGAGAAGCTGGGCATCGACCCGTTCGACCTGCGCCGCATCAACGCCGTGCGAGAGGGCGACCCGCTCCTGACCGTCACGGACGAGCACGACGAAGACCTCGTGTGGGGCAGCTACGGCCTCGACCAGTGCCTCGATCTGGCCCAGGACGCACTCGTCCGCGGCAACGGGATCGCCGCGCCGGAGGGCTGGCTGACCGGGGAGGGGATGGCGATCTCGTTCATCGCCGCCATGGCGCCGGGCGGCCATCACGCCCACACCGAGGCGACCCTGCGACCCGACGGGAGGATCGTGCTGCGAGCGGGCACGGCCGAGTTCGGCAACGGCACCAGCACGGTGCTGCGGCAGATCGCGGCGACCGTGCTGCAGGCGGCCGGCGACCGCATCGAGCTGCGGGCCTCCGACACCGACCTCGTCGTCCACGACACCGGAGCCTTCGCGTCTGCGGGCGTCACCGGCGCCGGCAAGGCCCTCGCCGCGGCGTGCGCCGAGCTGGCCGACCGCATGCTCGCGAGCGCGCGCACGGCGGCCGCCGCGCCGGGCGCCGACGCGCGGCTCGCGCCGGGCGGTGTGGAGGTCGCCGGGCGGCTCATCGCCTTCGCCGACCTCGTCCAGGCGGCGCCGGCCGACCACCGGACGCTCGAGGGATTGGTCGGCCGCGGCAGCGAGCACGGCGACCGACGCAGCCTCTCGTTCAACGTGCACGCCGTCCGGGTCGCCGTCGATCCCGACACCGGCACGGTGCGGGTGCTGCAGTCCGTCCAGTCCGCGGATGCGGGGTTCCTGATGAACCCCGCCCAGGTGCGCGGCCAGGTCGAGGGCGGAGCGGCGCAGGGACTGGGCAGCGCCCTGTACGAGGAGGTCCTGATCGGCGCCGACGGCCATGTGGCCAATCCGGCGTTCCGGATGTACCGCGTTCCCCAGTTCGGCGACATCCCGCCGACCGAGGTGCTGTTCGCCGACACGAGGGACACCGTGGGCCCGTTCGGGGCGAAGTCGATGAGCGAGTCCCCGTACAACCCGGTCGCGGCGGCGGTCGGCAATGCGATCGCGCGCGCGATCGGCAGACGGCCCTTCCAGCAGCCCTTCACGCGCGAACGGGTGTGGCGTCTGATGCAGGGCGTCGCAGAGTCGTGAGCGGTTCCGGATGCCGCGACCCCCGGCATCCGGCATCAACCGTCACACCGCCGAAACGTCCAGACGCACCGGCCGAAACGCCGCGGGCCTAGCGTCGGCGTGATCACATCGCACGAAGGGAAGCCACACCCGATGGCACGACACAGCAACCTGGGGCGGCACGGCCGTCTCGCGGCCGGCGCGGCCGCCTTCCTCGCCACCGCCCTCGTCCTGGCCGGCTGCGCCTCCGGCGGGACGGCCGCTCCCGGCTCGACCGACGACGGCGAGGCGGCATCGTACGGCGACATCAGCGTGCAGTACTCCTGGATCAAGAACGAGGAGTTCGCCGGCGAGTTCTACGCCTACGACAACGGCTACTACGACGAGGCCGGGTTCTCGGAGGTCACCGGCGTCGCCGGCCCCGACACGGGGGTCGCCAAGCTGCTCTCGGGCTCGGTGCAGGTCGCGCTGAGCGACGCCGCCTCGATCGGCGCCGCAGTCGCCGAGCAGGACGCGCCGCTGAAGATCATCGGGGCGACCTTCCAGAAGAACCCCTTCACGATCCTCTCGCTCAAGGACGGCGCCGACATCGCGACGCCCGAAGACCTCAAGGGCAAGAAGATCGGCGTGCAGGACTCGAACGCCTCGGTCTTCAAGGCACTCCTCGCGGCCAACGACATCGACGAGAGCGAGCTGACGATCGTCCCCGTCGACTTCGACCCGACGCCGCTCATCAACGGCGAGGTCGACGGCTTCATGGCGTACCTCACGAACGAGGCGATCACGGTCGAGCTGTCGGGCTACCCGGTGACCAACCTCGCCTACGCCGAGAACGGTCTTCCGTACGTCGCAGAGACGTTCTCGGTCACCGACCAGTACCTGGCCGAGAACAAGGACCTTCTGAAGGCGTTCCTCATCGCCGAGATCAAGGGCTGGACCGACGTCTACAAGGCGGAGACCGCCGACACCGTCGACGTCGTCGTGAAGCACTACAACGAGTCGGCGGCCGCGGGCGACCTGACCTTCGGCGACCTCGACCCCGAGAAGACCGGCAAGGCGATCGAAGCCGAGAAGCTGCTCATCTCCACCGACGAGACCGAGAAGAACGGCCTGTTCACCATCTCGGACGACCTCCAGAAGCAGACGCTCGCCTCGCTCAAGGCCTCCGGCTGGGATCTGAAGGCCGACCAGCTCTTCGACACGTCGATCATCGACTCGATCTACGAAGAGCAGCCCGAGCTCAAGGACTACCTCCCGTAGGGATCATGACAGTTTCACAGAACCTGGATGCCGGTGCCCTCACGGGCACCGGCATCCAGATCACAGGGGTCTCGAAGTCGTTCCCGCTGCGAGGGGGCAAGTCCCTGCTCGCACTCGAGGGAACGGACCTTCACACCGAGAAGGGCTCGTTCCTGGCGCTCCTCGGTCCGTCCGGCTGCGGCAAGTCGACCATCCTGCGCATCCTCGCGGCCCTCGAGCGACCCTCCACCGGCACGGTGCTCGTGGACGGCGAGACGCCCGACCAGATGCGCGCCGGCAGCGAACTCGGCATCGCGTTCCAGGACCACGCCCTGCTGCCGTGGCGCAGCATCCGCAAGAACATCGAGCTGCCGTTCGAGGTCGCCGGACGCTCCGTCGACAAGGACTACGTCGATGAGCTCATCGAGCTCGTCGGCCTCAGGGACTTCGCGTCGGCGAAGCCGGCGCAGCTGTCGGGTGGCATGCGCCAGCGCGCCTCGATCGCCCGCGCGCTCGTGCTGAAGCCGTCGGTGCTGCTGCTCGACGAGCCGTTCGGCGCGCTCGACGACATGACGCGGCAGAACCTCAACCTCGAGCTACTGCGCATCTGGACCGAGAAGCCCGCGACGACGCTGCTCGTGACGCACGGCATCAGCGAGGCGATCTTCCTCGCCGACCGGGTCGCGGTCATGTCGCCGCGGCCGGGCCGGATCAAGGAGATCATCGAGGTCGACCTGCCGCGCCCGCGCACGCCGGAGATGATGCGCACCCCCGAGTTCCACGCCCTCGTCGACCGCGCCTCGGAGCTGCTCTTCGGCGCGGACGGCCGCGCCGAAGCCGAGGCCTGAGCAATGAGCCGCGCACGCATCCCCGGGTGGGCCTCGGCGCTCATCGGCGGCGGCGCCCTGCTCCTGCTGTGGTGGGTCTTCTCGCTCCTCGCGTTCCAGGAGCGGGAGGGGACGACGTTCACCCCCGTCCCCTCGCCGTGGGCCGTCTTCGACTGGCTCTTCCTGCAGGGGAACATCCTCGGCGCCTGGAGCGTCTTCCAGCCCACGATCACCGCGGCGGCGATCGGGTACGCCTGGGGCAACGGCATCGCCCTCGTGCTCGCCGCCCTGGTGCTGCTGGTGCCACGGCTCGAGACGCTGATCACGCAGATCGCGGTCGTCACGTACTGCCTGCCGATCGTCGCGATCGGCGGGATCTCGATCGTCGTCGTCGGCGGCGCGAAGAACCCCGGCGACCCCTCGGCGACGGCGATCTTCCTCGCCGCGATCGTCTGCGTCTTCACAACGGTGGTGGGCTCGATCCTGGGATTCACGTCCGCCGACAAGGCGTCCCTCGACGTCGTGCGCGTCTTCGGCGGCGGCGTCTGGACGCAGCTCGTCAAGGTGCGCCTGGTCGCCGCCCTCCCGTCGATCCTCAACGCGCTGCAGATCGCGGTGCCGACCGCGTTCCTCGGCGCCGTGCTCGGCGAGTATCTCGGCTCGATCACGGCCGGGGTGGGCCCGACCCTCATCCGGCTGCAGGGCCAGCTCGACTCTGCAGGCGTGTGGTCGGTGTTCCTGCTGTGCGGGGTGATCGCGCTGACCGCGTACGGCCTGGTCGGGCTCCTCGTCAGATTCGTCACACCGTGGGTCGCCGGGAGGCCGTCATGACACCGAGGACCGAACCCGTCGACACCGCTCACCCGCCCGCGGCCCCGACGGCGCAGCTCGTGCTCGCGGCGGACGCCGCGGCGCAGGCGCGCCTGCGCGCCGACCGTCGTCGTGCGCTGTCGCGTGCTGTGCTCCGAGCGCTCGGCAACGCCCTCCTCACGATCGTGGTGCTGCTCGTGCTCTGGCAGGCCGTCGTGAGCTTCACCGGCATCTCGCCGTACGTCGCGAAGGGCCCGCTCGACGTCTGGGACTACCTGTTCGTCGACGAGGATGCCGCAGCGCACCGCGAGCTGCTGTTCCCGCTGGTGGGGCAGACGCTCCTCGACGCGGTCGTGGGGTTCGTCGTCGGCATGATCGTCGCGGTCGCCCTCGCGATCGCGTTCAGCCTGTCGAAGTCCGTCGAGGCCGGCGTCATGCCCCTCGTGCTGCTGCTGCGCACGATCCCGCTCGTCTCCATCGCCCCCGTCATCATCCTCATCACCGGTCGCGGCACGACGGCGTCGGTGGCGGTCATCGGCACGATCGTCGTGCTCTTCCCCGCGCTCGCGAACGTGCTGTTCGGGCTGAGCCGCGCCAGCCGGCAGAGTCTGGACGTCGTGCACGTCTTCGGCGGGAGCCGGTCCATGGCCCTGCGCAAGGTCAATCTTCCGGGAGCCATGCCCTCGGCGTTCGCCGCGGCACGCGTGTCGGTGCCCGCCGCGGTCACCGGCGCGCTGCTGGCCGAGTGGCTGTCGACGGGGCTCGGCATCGGCGGCGCCATCCTGAAGTTCAACGCGCAGGCCCAGTTCGCCCAGCTGTGGGGCGCGATCGCGATCATCACGCTGATCACGCTCGTGCTCTACAACGTCGTCCAGGTGGCGGAGAGCATCGTGCTCACCCGGATGGGCATGTCCGGCGGCACCCGTTGAAGGTCATCATCATCGGTGCCGGGATCGGCGGCACGAGTGCGGGGATCGCGCTCAGGAAGCTCGGACACGAGGTCGTGATCTACGACCGCATGCGCGAGAACAAGCCCGTCGGTGCGGCGCTGTCGCTCTGGTCGAACGGCGTCAAGGTGCTCAACTGGCTGGGGCTGCGCGACGAGGTCGCCGCACTCGGCGGGCGCATGGACAACATGGCGTATCTCGACGGGCACACCGGCGAGCAGCTGTGCCGGTTCAGCCTGAACCCGGTGACCGAGCAGACCGGACAGCGGCCCTACCCGGTCGCGCGGGCCGATCTGCAGGCGCTCCTCATGCGCGAGTTCGGCATGAGCCGCATCCGCCTGGGCATGCAGCTGGTCGGGATCGCCGACGACGGCGCCACGGTGACGGCGACCTTCGCCGACGGCTCCACCGACTCCGCCGACATGCTGATCGGAGCCGACGGTGCGCGCTCGATCACCCGCGACCACGTGACGGAGCGCGATGGGGCCCCGAGGATCCAGCGCGCCTACTCGGGCTACACCAACTTCAACGGGCTCGTGCCCGTCGACACGGCGATCGGCCCTGCCGACCAATGGACGACCTATGTGGCCGAGGGCAAGCGCGCCGCCGTGATGCCCGTGCAGGGCGACCGGTTCTACTTCTGGTTCGATGTGCCGCAGCCGGCGGGCGTGCCGTACGACCGGGCCGACGGCGTCGCGCCGCTGGTCGAGGCGTTCGGCGGCTGGGCCCCCGGCGTCCGCTCGCTGATCGGCGCGATCGACCCCGCTGTGTCGCTCAACCGCGTGGAGATCTGGGACATCGACCCGTTCCACACGTGGGCTCGCGGCCGGGTCGCGATCCTCGGCGACGCCGCGCACAACACCGCTCCCGACATCGGCCAGGGGGCCTGCTCTGCGCTCGAAGACACCTTCGCCCTGGGCATCGCCGTCGCCACGAACACCGTGAGCGTCGAAGACACGCTGCGACGCTATGAGCGCAGCCGCACCGAGCGCGCCGGCGAGCTGGTGCTGCGCGCGCGGCGGCGTGGAGACGAGACCCACGGCTACGATCCGGAGGCGACGGCCGCCTGGTACGCGAGCCTGCGGGGCGCCGACGGCACCGGGATCATCCGGGGCATCGTCGGCAACATCGCCGACAGCCCGATCAACCTGGGCGCGGGCACCCTGTGAGCCCCTCGGTCCGACGATGCCTCGACTGACGCCGATCGCGTTCTGGACGTCAGGCGGTGAACACCGTGTGGACGTCGCCGACGACCTCACGGCCGCCGAGGGCGGTGAGCTCCATGAGCACGGCGGTTCCGGCGACCGTGCCGCCGAGCGCGGCGACGAGCTCGTGCGCGGCGACCAGTGTGCCGCCGGTGGCGAGCACGTCGTCGACCAGCAGCACGCGCATCCCGGCCGTGATGTCATCGTGCGCCTCGATGGTCGCGGTGCCGTATTCGAGGGCGTAGCTGACGGATGCCGCCGGCAGGGGCAGCTTGCCGGCCTTGCGGATCGGCACGAGGCCGGCGCCCGCCTCCATGGCGGCCGCGCCCGCGAGCAGGAAACCGCGTGCCTCGACGCCGGCGACGACGTCGAACGAGCCCTCGAAGGGGGCGATCATCGCGTGGATGACCGTGCGCAGGGCCGAGGCATCCGCCAGCAGCGGCGTGATGTCGCGGAACAGCACGCCCGGCTCGGGGTAGTCGGGGATCGTGCGGATGAGCGACTCGGCGCGGGTCAGGGCTTCGGACACGCGTTTCACCCTACGCCGGTCCTCGCAGCACTCCCCCGCCGGGCCCTCGGATGACGACGGGAGAGGCGCCGGAACGGCGATGTAAGCGCTTGCAGTATGCTGGGCGAATGACTTCCGCAGAGACCGCTGAGCGCACGGACGCGTTTCTCACCACCGTCGGCTCGGAGTGGTGGCGCACGGCCGTGATCTACCAGATCTACCCGCGCTCGTTCGCGGACGCCTCGGGCGACGGCATCGGCGACCTGCCGGGCATCACGTCGCGCCTCGACGACCTGCAGACCCTCGGCATCGACGCCATCTGGCTGAGCCCCTTCCAGCGTTCGCCGCAGAAGGACGCCGGCTACGACGTCAGCGACTACTGCGACGTCGACCCGCTGTTCGGCACGCTGGCCGACTTCGACGAGATGCTCGCTGCGGCGCACGCCCGCGGCATCCGCGTCATCGTGGATCTGGTCCCGAACCACTCCTCCGACCAGCACGTGTGGTTCCAGGAGGCACTCGCCGCCGCGCCCGGCAGCCCCGAGCGCGCCCGCTACATGTTCCGCGACGGCAAGGGCGAGCACGGCGAACTGCCTCCCAACAACTGGGAGTCCGTCTTCGGCGGCCCCGCGTGGACCCGCGTGGTCGAGGCCGACGGCCGACCCGGGCAGTGGTACCTGCACCTGTTCGACTCGTCGCAGCCCGACTTCGACTGGTCGAACGAGGTCGTGCGCGAAGAGTTCCGCCGCATCCTGCGCTTCTGGCTCGACCGCGGCGTCGACGGCTTCCGCGTCGACGTCGCCCACGGGCTCATGAAGGCCGAGGGTCTTCCGGACTACATCCCGAACCCCGACGCCGGCTCGATGGGCGGCGAAGAGGAGAACGTGCCGTACTGGGGCCAGGACACCGTGCACGAGGTGTACCGCGACTGGCGCAAGATCCTCGAGGAGTACCAGGGCGACCGGGCCCTGGCCGCCGAGGCGTGGCTGCCGACCGCCGAGCGCACCGCCGAGTGGGTGCGCCCCGACGAGATGCACCAGGCGTTCAACTTCCCCTACCTGCAGACGGAATGGGATGCGGCCGACCTGCGCGCCGTGATCGACCTGTCGCTGCGCGCGTTCCCCGGCGTCGGCGCGCCGTCGACGTGGGTGCTGTCGAACCACGACGTCGTGCGCCACGCATCGCGCCTCGCGCTGACCGCCGAGAACCCGCAGGGCCACGGCATCGGCCCGGACTCCCCCGGTCAGCCGATCCCCGAGGTCGGTCTCGCGCGCGCCCGCGCCGCGACGACCCTCATGCTGGCACTGCCCGGCTCGGCGTACCTGTACCAGGGCGAGGAGCTCGGTCTGCCCGAGGTCATCGACATCCCCGGCGAAGCCCGCCAGGATCCCACGTGGTTCCGCACCAACGGCGAGCGCTACGGCCGCGACGGCTGCCGCGTGCCGATCCCGTGGACGGCGGAGGGCCCGGCTTACGGCTTCAACGACAGCGGCGCCTCGTGGCTGCCGCAGCCCGCGGAGTGGGCGGGACTCGCCCGCGATGCGCAGGCGGGCGTCGCCGGCTCCACCCTCGAGCTCTACCGCACGCTGCTCGCCGAGCGCCGCGCGCGCGGTCTCGGCGCGGGTTCGCTCGAGTGGCTCGAGGGCTACGGACCGGATGCCGTCGCATTCCGCAACGGGAATGTCACGGTCGTGGCGAACACCGGTTCCGAGCCTGTCGCGCTGCCGAGCGGTATCGTGATCGCGGCGAGCGGTCCCGTCACCGACGTGATCCCGGCCGACACGGCCGTCTGGGTGGCGGACGCGCTCTGACGGACGGCGAGGGCCGCCGGCACTTGTGCTGAGCGAGGCACGAGACGAAGCATCCAATCAACTCTGTGAAAGCCAGGTGACGACGTGGTCAGCATCGACGAGGTCGCCCGCGCGGCGGGCGTCTCGACGGCGACCGTCTCGCGCGCGCTGAGCGGGCGCGGCCATGTCTCGGCCGGCGCGAAGGCGAAGGTCGAGGCGGCCGCCAAGGACCTGGGATACGTCGTGTCGGCGTCGGCGTCGAGCCTGGCTTCGGGGCGCACGCGCAACATCGGCGTGCTGGTGCCGTTCCTCGACCGCTGGTTCTTCTCCACGGTGCTGAGCGGCATCGCGTCGGCGCTCATGCGCCGCGGCTACGACATCACGCTGTACAGCCTCACCGCCGACCGCGGCGAGCGCCACGACGTGTTCGACACATTCCTGCGCCGCGGCCGCGTCGACGGCGTGATCGCGATCTCGCTCGAACTCGGCGACGAAGAGACCGAGCGGCTCGTCGAGCTCGACCTGCCGGTGATCGCGATCGGCGGCCCGAATCCGCGCCTGACGACCCTCACGGTCGACGACGTCGCGGTCGCGCGACTGGCCACCGAGCACCTGCTGGCGCTCGGGCATCGCGAGATCGCGCACATCGGCGCGAGCCCCGAGTTCGACATCGACTTCCACATCCCGACCCAGCGGCGCCAGGGCTTCGAGCAGGCGCTCGCGGATGCCGGCATCGAGGTCATCCCTTCTCTGTTCGAGCCGGCCGACTTCACGATCGAAGGCGGCTTCCGCGCCGCCAAGCAGCTGCTGGGCAAGCCCGGAGGGCGTCCGACGGCCATCTTCGCGGCATCCGACGAGATGGCCATCGGGGCGCTCCTGGCCGCCCGCGACCTCGGCTACCGCGTGCCCGAGGACCTCTCGGTGATCGGCATCGACGGCCACGAGCTGGGCGAGTTCTTCCGGCTGACGACCGTCGACCAGTTCCCGATGGGCCAGGGCGAGCGTGCGGCGGACGCGATGCTCGCGGCGCTGGAGGCGGCAGAGGACGAGGCTCCGACGCACCGTCCCGGCGAGCTGCCCTTCGAGCTCATCGTCCGCGGCTCCACCGCTCGCCTGCCCGGCTGACGGCGCGACAACAGCCGCGGCTAGGCTCGGCTCATGACGATCGACCTCGAAGCGCTGTACATCGATCTGCACCGGCATCCGGAGCTGTCGTTCCAAGAGA
>NZ_JBQCIP010000004.1:0-13578 GCF_051953575.1 Microbacterium sp. | reverse complement strand
CCAAAAAAGACCCCCACCAACCGTGAAACACGGTCGACAGAGAAAAAAATTGGCATTTGACAAGTGCACGCTGTTGAGTTCTCAAAGATCGGACGCACCCAGGTTCAGCCATCACAGCCTCGCCCCAGGGCAACTTCACTACCTTATCCCGCCCGTCCCGTCTGTCAAACCGACACGCCGTGATCCTGAGATCAGTGGGGCTGTCGGCGACCGCGGTCTCCGGGGCAGGACACCCATCCTAGACCCGAAGGCCGCCACACTCAACGTGTGATGAGGAAGGGGATCGTTCTCCGCTTGAGGGGGTCGAGGCTCTCGGCCTCTCCGCTTCCCTGTGGGGCGAACTCGTAATACTTTACGTACGCCGCGCGGTCTCGTCGAATCGGACGTGCATCCCGGGCGTGTCGCGCCCAGCGGGCGCGGAATCACGCGGGTCGTGCGAGTTCACTCACCGTCGGCGCGTGCGCAGCGCCTGCACGACGACGCAGAGGACGAGGGTCGCCAGACCCCACGCCGCGCACGCCGGCGGCAGCACCCGGTAGCCGAGGTGCGCGGGCGTGAACCCGGCGTCGAACGGACCGAAGGCCGCGAGCCCCCAGGTCCATGCCACGACGAGCACGACCGGCAGGGACGCCCACCAGCACCACCGCAGCCACCCCGGGATGATCCGGAGAACCGATGCCGCCGCCCGGCGCCGGGCCAGCCACACGACCATGATGATCCCGAGGATCACGAGGCCGAGGACGCTGGAGCCGTGCTGCAGCCACTTGTACCCCGGCAGCGGACCCCAATCCGCATCGAGCCCGGGGATCGCGGACGACCCCCACCGCCCTTCATGCGTGAAGAGATCCCACACGATGTGACTCGCCACGCCGATCGCGAGCGCCGCGGCGAGCAGCAGCACACCGGCAGCGCTCGGCCGTGCACCGGACCGCGCGGAGAACGTCTCGCGGAACGCCGCGGGGGCACCGGCATCCCACTCCCCCGGCAGCCGCACAGCAAGCCATCGCGGCGACAGCTCCCGCGCGGCGGGACGCAGTACGCACCGCCAGACGAGCAGCAGCGCCAGGGCGACGAGCATCGTCACGGGGAGCCACGCGAACGAGTGGGTGACGCCGTACGACAGCGGCAGCCCGCGGACGAACAGCGGCAGGTCCGGCGTCATGGCTCCGACCGCGATGGCGGCCGGAGCCAGCGGCGTCCGGACGAACGGCAGCGCGACGACGGCGTGGCTCGGGGTGAACGGCATCCGCTCGGTCAGGTGGTGAACACGCCGGCGAGGGTCTTCTTGCCCCGGCGCAGCACCGAGACGCCACCCGGGAGAGTCCCCTCGACCACCGCCGCGTCGTCGTCGACCTTCGTGCCGTCCAGCGACACGCCGCCCTGCGCGATGGCGCGACGCGCCTCGGAGAGACTCGTGACCAGCCCGGTGTCGACGAGGGCCTGCACGACCGGCGTGCCTGCGGCGACCGTCGCGTTCGGCAGCTCTTCCAGCGCCTGACGCAGCGTCGCGGCGTCGAGCGCGGCCAGGTCGCCCTGGCCGAAGAGCGCCTCGGATGCCGCGATCACGGCATCCGAGGCATCCGCCCCGTGCACGAAGGTCGTGACCTCGACCGCCAGACGCTTCTGGGCGGCACGACGGAACGGCTCGTCGGCGACGAGGCGCTCGTACTCCTCGATCTCGGCGCGCGTGAGGAACGTGAAGATCTTCAGGCGCTGGATCACGTCGGCGTCGTCGGTGTTCAGCCAGAACTGGTACATCCGGTACGGGCTGCACATCGCCGGGTCCAGCCAGATCGCGTTGCCCTCGCTCTTGCCGAACTTGGTGCCGTCGCTGTTCGTGATCAGCGGCGTGCCGATCGCGTGGACCGAGACGCCCTCGACGCGGTGGATGAGGTCCGTGCCGCTCGTGAGGTTGCCCCACTGGTCGCTGCCGCCGGTCTGCAGCACGCAGTCGTACTGGCGGTAGAGCTCGAGGTAGTCCATGCCCTGGAGGATCTGGTAGCTGAACTCGGTGTAGCTGATCCCGGCCTCAGAGTTCAGGCGCGCGGCGACCGCATCCTTCTTCAGCATCGTGCCGACGCGGTAGTGCTTGCCGATCTCGCGCAGGAAGTCGATCGCGCTCATCGGCGCGGTCCAGTCGAGGTTGTTGACCATGCGGGCGGCGTTGTCGCCCTCGAAGCTCAGGAAGCGCTCGACCTGCGACCGCAGGTAGCCCACCCACTCGCTCACGGTCTCTTTGGTGTTCAGCGTGCGCTCGGCCGAAGGCCGGGGGTCGCCGATGAGGCCCGTCGAACCGCCGACGAGGCCGAGCGGCTTGTGACCCGCCAGCTGGAGCCGGCGCATCAGCAGAAGCTGGACCAGATTGCCCAGGTGGAGGCTCGGCGCCGTCGGGTCGAAACCGCAGTAATACGTGATCGCGTCCCCGGCGAGAAGGGCGCGCAACGCCTCCTGGTCGGTGGACACATGCACCAGCCCGCGCCAGACGATCTCGTCCCAGACGTTCTCGAACGTCGGGTCGTTGGCGGGAGCCAGCGCGCGCACGGACTGCTCCGGTGCGCTCACGTTGGTTTCAGACACGCTCGCCAGGTTATCAGCGCGGGCGCGTGAGCCCAGCCGGATCCCGTCGCGGTGCGGCCCGTCGCACCGGGCGTGGTCGGAGGTGCGTGCCAGACTTTCGCGCATGGTGCTGTTCCCCGAGGCGATCCTCGTCGCGATCCTGTCGATCTTCCTGTTCCTCGCACTGTGCGGGGCGCTCGTGCTGATCGTCGTGAGTCTGCGGCGGCCGAGCACCGTGCCCCTCGTCATCGCCGGGGTGCTCGTCACCCTGGCGCTCGTCGTCGTCGCGATCTCGCCGGTGAAGATCCCCGAGCTGATGGGACTCATGCTGGCGCTGCTCGGCATCGCGGTCGCCGTCCTCGGCGGCAACCCCGTGACACGGCGGGTGCTGGATGCCGCGACCGGCGGCAGGGTGCGAGAGACCGATGACGGCGGCATCCTGCTCGCCGTCCCGGCAACGGACGACGGCGAGACCGAGGTGCGCACGCTGATGCGCGGCGGAACCGTGATCGGCTATCTCGAGCGCGTGGCCGTCGTCATCTCGATCATCGCCGGCTACCCCGAGGCGGTCGCGGTGGTCGTGGCAGTCAAGGGCATCGGCCGGTTCTCAGAGCTCGCTGCCGCCGAGGCGCGCGAGCGCTTCATCATCGGCACGCTCGCGAGCCTGCTCTGGGCCGGTGTCGTCGGCGGCCTCGTGCGGCTCGCGATCTTCTGAGCCGTCACGTCTCGAGCAGCCGGAACCCCTCGACCACGGAGGCGGCTCCGGATGCCGCCAGCAGCTGTGAGACGGCGGACTGGGTGATGCCCTCCCGCGCCGCCAGCTTGCGCTGCGTGACGCCGAAGCACCGCCCGTAGGTCAGTCGGCGCGCGCGCTCGGACATGGCGCCGACGACCTGATCGCGCACCAGCAGGTAGGCGTCGGCGCGACGCGCGGCGTCGTGTGCAGCATCCCCCGCCTCGTCATGGGCGACGACCCACGTGCGCGCGCTCGGCACCGACCGCTGCTCCAGGGCGTGCACGTGATCGATCGCCGTACGCGCAGCCCACCATGCCGGCCCGTCCGGAATGTCACCGGATGCCGAGGCCACGAGGCCCGTCTCGCCGATGCCGAGCCCGAAACGGCACTCGACGATGTCGGGCAGCGCGAGCTGGACGAGCAGCGTGGTCGCGAGAGCGGCGTCGAGAGTGGCGAAGACGCCCTGCAGCTCGTCGCCGACCGTCGGGCGCAGGGGGCGCTCGGCGACAGGGAGGTCGTGCTCGATGCGCGCGATCGCTTCGTCGAGCGCGCGTTGCGCGGCGTCGCGATCGGGCAGGCGCCGCGATCCGACGATGTCGACCGTCACTGCGACAGGCATGCGATCAGCATATCACTGATAATTCGTGAATATCAGCTCAGAGCTTATCTTCTGAAAAGATCAGTCGTCACAGTCCGAGCTCATGCGCGGCCGACTGCACGCGCTGGATCAGTTCCGCGCGCTGCTCGGCCACCCGGACCGGTGCCGTGCCGCCGGCTCCCGCGCGGCTCGCGACCGAGCCCTCGACGCTCAGCACCTCGCGAACGTCGGGCGTCAGGTGCGGCGAGACCGAGGCCAGCTGCGCGTCCGTGACCTCGTGCAGCTCGATGCCGCCTTCTTCGCACACCCGCACCAGGTGGCCGGAGATCTCGTGCGCGTCACGGAACGGCACGCCGTGCTTGACCAGCCACTCGGCGACATCGGTCGCGAGCGAGAAGCCCTGCGGCGCGAGCTCGGCCATGCGCGCGGTGTGGAACCGCATCGTCGCGACCATCCCCGCGAACGCCGGCAGCAGGGTCTCGAGCGTGCGCACCGAGTCGAAGATCGGCTCCTTGTCTTCTTGCAGATCGCGGTTGTACGCGAGGGGCAGCGCCTTGAGCGTCGCCAGCAGCCCCGTGAGGTTGCCGATGAGCCGGCCGGACTTGCCGCGCGCGAGCTCGGCGATATCGGGGTTCTTCTTCTGCGGCATGATGCTCGACCCGGTCGAATAGCCGTCGTCGAGCGTCACGAAGCCGAACTCCCGCGTGTTCCACACGATGATCTCTTCGGCGAACCGCGACACGTCGATGCCGATCATGGCGGTGATGAACGCGAACTCCGCGACCACGTCGCGCGACGCGGTGCCGTCCAGCGAGTTCTCGGCCGGACGCGCCAGACCGAGCTCGCGGGCCACGAGCTGCGGGTCGAGGCCGAGCGTCGACCCGGCGAGCGCGCCGCCGCCGTACGGCGACACCGAGGCACGCGCGGACCAGTCCCGCAGCCGCTCCAGGTCGCGCACCAGCGGCCAGGCGTGTGCCTGCAGGTGGTGTGCGAGCAGCACGGGCTGCGCGTGCTGCAGGTGCGTGCGGCCGGGCATGACGGCTTCGGCGTTGGCCTCCGCCTGCGACACGAGCGCGTCGACCAGGCGCAGAATCTCGCGCGCGATCGTGCGCGAGTGATCGAGCAGGTACATCCGCACGAGGGTCGCGATCTGGTCGTTGCGGCTGCGCCCCGCGCGCAGCTTGCCCCCGAGCTCGGGCCCGACGACGTCGATCAGCGCCTGCTCGAGCGCGCCGTGGACGTCTTCGTCGGATGCCGCCGGCCGCAGCGTCCCGTCGGTCACGCCTCGGGCGAGCACGTCGAGGCCGTCGTGCATCGCCTGCTCCTCATCGGCGGTGAGGTAGCCGGCCGCGGCGAGGGCCTTGGCGTGCGCGTGGGAGCCGGCGATGTCGTACAGCGCGAGGTCCCAGTCGAAATGGGTCGAGCGGCTGAGCTCTGCCAGCTCGGGTGACGGACCGGAAGCGAATCGGCCGCCCCACAGCGATCCCTCGTTCGTGCCGTGCTGGGCAATGCTGTCGCTCTCGTCGCTCACTCGAACAGCCTACCGAGGCGGGCAGCGCCCCGATCGCGGGTATCAGCGGCGCGGGGCAGCGCCTCCTGGATCTCGGAGGAGGTGCATCGTGACCAGACAGCGCCGCCAGGCGGTCGTCGTCGTCCACGGCATGGGCGAGCAGCGACCGGTCGAGACCCTCAACGCGTTCAGCGAGGTCATCTGCCGTCAGGCGCCGTTCCACTCGCGGCCCGTGAAGTTCCGGGGCGACTTCGAGGGACGGCTGCACATCGTGGAAGCGCGCCGCGATGACGAAGCAGCGGATGAGCACCACGGCTTCGACGTGCAGACGGACATCTACGAGTACCACTGGGCGCACCTCATGCAAGGCAACCGCCTGGACGACCTGTGGCCGACGTTCCGCCGCATCATGCTGCCTGCGACGACCATCCCGCAGCTGGTGCGGGCGGTCGCGCTGCTGCTCGTCGTCGTCGGTGCAGCCGGGCTGCTGCTGTTCCCGCAGGAGTGGATGCCGGACTGGTCGCCCTGGGTGCTCGCCGCTGTGGGGATCGCGGCGATGCTCACCTTCTTCGTGACCCAGTTGCGGCGCGTGCCTCCGGGCCTGTGGGGGCTGTGGCTCGCCATCTGGCTCGCGACGTTCGCGCTCGCCTGGGGGTTCGTGTCCATCCCCGGCTTCTCGACCTGGTTCGGGGTGCCGCCCTGGGCTCAGATCGCCGCGGGCAGCGTCTCGGCGCTCGTGATCGTGACGTACGCGATCAGCCGGCTGCTGCCCGGCTGGCTCGTGAAGTACCTCGTCGACGTCGTGCGCTACCTCGACACCTCGCCGCGGTCCTTCGCCGCGCGACGCGAGATCCGCGCGGGCATCGTCGACCTGCTCCGCTCACTGCAGGACAGCGGCGACTACGACCGCATCGTGGTCACCGGCCACAGCCTCGGCTCGTACATCGCGTACGACGCGATCTCGTACCTATGGGCGACGACCCGCCACGGCCAGTCCTCGCTCACGCCTGAGGACCTGGATGACCTCGAGGCTGCGGCATCCGCTCTCGCCGCCGGCACGACCCGCTCGCCGGAGGAGTATCGGCGGGCCCAACGGAAGCTGTGGCTGGCGATGCGGGCCAAAGGGCACCCCTGGCTCATCTCGGACTTCGTGAGCTTCGGAAGCCCCATGAACTTCGCCGACCAGATCTACACCAAGGACACCGCGGAGTTCGAGGAGCGCAAGCGGCGGCGCGAGCTGCAGTCATGCCCGCCGCGGAGCGAACAGGTCGACCCGCGTGACGAGAAGTGGCCGCTGGAGTACCGGCCCGACGCGAACGGGCACCCCGAGTTCTTCTCGTACCTCACCCACGACAAGCGGCGGCGCGACGACGGCAGCGAGTACGAGTGGCACACCCGCCGGCTTCACGAAGCCGCCGCGTTCGCCCCGGTGCGCTGGACGAACATGTGGTACCCGGCGCGCCTGCACTTCTTCGGGGACTGGTTCGGCGGCGGACTGCGACGCCTCTACGGGCCCGGGATCGCTGACATCGCCCTGACCGGGGACGCGCCGAAGTCCCGCATCCCCGGGTACGCGCACGGCGTGTACGTGACGACGCGCGACTACTCCACCGACGGTGCGTTCGCCACGGAATTCCGCCGGGCGCTGGACCTGGAGTCCGGAGCGTGGCTCCCCCGCCCCCGCGCGCAGAAGCCGGCCGCGCCGAAGCCCAAGCCGACGCGCAACGGTCAGGCCCCCGCGCCCGCCACGGCGGATCAGAACTGACCGGATGCCGCCGGCTGCGGCCGCGTGACGCGCCGGGTGATGAGGTCGACGATCCACTCCATCGGGCCGCGGCCGACCAGCAGCGCCCACAGCGTCGCGAAGGCGATCGTGCCGAGCGCGAGGGGCCACAGCGGGGCGAGTTCGCGGAACCCGCTCAGATCGCCCGTGTCGCCGAGCACGACGGCGGCCACGAGGGCCCACACCAGCAGCTGCAGCGTGTAGGCGGTGAGCGGCATGCTGCCCACCGCCCGGAGCGGCAGCACGACCCAGCGCACCGCCGTGCGACACAGCAGCAGGCACACGCCCAGCACCGCGATCGCGAATCCGCCTGAGCCGATGACTTCGAGCAGCCCGCTGGAGTGCGCCCGGGCCGTCCAGACCGCTCCGCCGAACGTCGACGCCTCCGTCTCGGGATCGGCGCCGGTGGCGGCATCCATCCCGTATCCGACGAGCGCGAGCGCGCCACCGCCCGCCACCAGCCACAGCTGCACGCTCAGCCGGCCGATCCCGGCACGGGCGACCCCGAGCCCCGCGACGACGAACACGATCCACGTCGTGAAGGGGTAGTGCCAGCCGAGAGCGACCGAGAGCTCCGCACCGATCGGCGTCTCCCACAGGGGCAGCGCGTCGAGCAGCGCCTGGACGGCGGGCATCACGACCGCCAGCGCCGCGGCCAGCACCAGCAGCGGGCGGGCGCGAAGCGCGGTCAGCGGCACCGCGCAGAGGAACAGAAGCCCATAGGCAGGGAGGATCACGTACACCGGCACCCCGGTGAGGATCAGCAGCACGCCGAGCACCCAGAGCAGGCCCGCCCTCACCACGAGGCGCCACTGCGCCGTGCGCATCGCCGGGCCGACCAGAGGGGTGCCACCGCCCGTGACGAGACCGATCGAGACGCCCGCGAGCGTCGCGAACAGGATCGACGACCGCCCCTGGACGATCGCCGTCCATGTGGCCGGGTCGGTCCACGCGAACGGCTCGGTGATCGGCAGCAGGTGTGCCGTGAACATGCCGAGCACGGCGAGCCCTCGGGCGAGATCCACACCGCCGATCCGCCCGGGTCCGTTGAGCCGGATCCAGCGGGTCGCGAACCCGGCACGCAATGCCCCGACCGAGCCGCGCACCCGGGTGACTCGCTCTCAGTCCTGACGCAGCAGCCAGACCAGCAGCGCCTTCTGGGCGTGCAGGCGGTTCTCGGCCTCGTCCCAGACGACGGACTGCGGACCGTCGATGACCTCGGCGTCGACCTCGTAGCCGCGGTCGGCGGGCAGGCAGTGGATGAAGATCGCATCCGGCTTCGCGAGCCCCATGGTCTCTTGCGTGACCTTGTAGCCGCCGAGGTCGCGAAGCCGCTCCAGCTTCTCCTCCTCTTTGCCCATCGACACCCACGTGTCGGTGACGATGACGTCGGCGCCCGCCGCCGCCTCGTTCGGGTCGGTGTAGAGGGTGACCGAGCCGCCGGTCTCGGCGGCACGACGGTCGGCATCGGCGATCACGTCGTCGCGGGGGGCGTACGACTCGGGCGAGGCGACGCGCACGTGCATGCCTGCCGTGACACCCGCCAGCACGTAGGAGTGCGCCATGTTCGACTTGCCGTCGCCGAAGAATGCGAGCGTCAGGCCCGCCAGGTCGCCCTTGTGCTCCTTGATCGTGAGCAGGTCGGCCAGCAGCTGGCAGGGGTGGAAGTCGTCGCTCAGCGCGTTGACGACCGGCACGCGCGTGCCGGCGGCCATCTGCTCCAGCCCCGTCTGCGCGTAGGTGCGCCACACGATGGCGGCGACCTGGCGCTCGAGGACGCGGGCCGTGTCGGACGGCGTCTCTTTGCCGCCCAGCTGGCTGTTGGCGGTCGAGATGATGAGCGGCGATCCGCCGAGATCGGCGATCCCGACGGCGAACGACACCCGGGTTCGCGTCGACGACTTGTCGAAGATCACCGCGACCGTCTGCGGGCCTGCCAGCGCCTTGTTGGCCCAGCGATCCTTCTTGAGCTCGACGGCGAGGTCGAGGATCTCGGCCTGTTCGGCCTGCGTGAGGTCGTCGTCGCGGAGCAGATGGCGGGTCATGCGGGGACCTCCGTCGTGGTCGGGAGCACCAGGGCGTCTTCGACGGTGCGCAGCGCCGCCGTGAACAGGGTGACGAACTCGTCGATCTCGACGTCGCCGATGGTGAGCGCGGGCACGAGGCGGATCGTCTCGTCGTTCGGGGCGTTGATGACCAGGCCGTGCTCCTGCGCGGCGGCGACGAGCGCCTTGGCGACGGGATGCCGCAGCCCCACGCCGACGAGAAGGCCCATGCCGCGGCATCCTTCGATGAGCGGCGAGCCGATCCCCTCGATCGCGGCGCGCAGCTGGGCACCGCGATCGGCCGCGTTCTGGACGAGCCCGGCGCGCTCGATCTCGCCGAGGACGGCGTTCGCGACGGCGGTGCCGAGCGCGTTGCCGCCGAAGGTCGAGCCGTGCGTGCCCGGGTAGAACAGGTCGCTCGCGGCGCCGAAGGTGATCATGGCGCCGATCGGGAAGCCGCCGCCGATGCCCTTGGCGACCGTGATCGCGTCCGGGGTGATGCCCGCGTGCTGGAAGGCGAACCACTCTCCCGTGCGGCCGGCGCCGGTCTGGATCTCGTCGATGATGAGCAGCGCACCGTGGCGCTCGGTGATCTCGCGCGCCGCGGCGAGGTAGCCCTCGGGAAGCGGCAGCACGCCCGCCTCGCCCTTGACGGGCTCGACGAACAGCGCGGCGACACGGTCGTCGATCGCGGCCTCGAGCGCCTCGACCGTCGAGTCGATGAACTCGACGCCCGGCGTCATCGGGAGGAACGGCTCCTGCATGTAGGGCTTGCCGGTGAGGGCGAGCGTGCCCATCGTGCGGCCGTGAAACGCGTCCTTGAGCGCGAGGATGCGCGGCCGGTCAGCTCCGCTCTCCCGGCTCTTGACACCGTGGAGCCGGGCGAGCTTGAACGCGGCCTCGTTCGCCTCGGCGCCGGAGTTGCCGAAGTACACGCGGCCTGCGTCGCCCGTGCCGGCGAGGCGCTTGAGCGTCGATGCGAGTGCGAGCTGCGGCGGCGTCGCGAAGTAGTTCGACACCTGCGTGAGGGTCGCCGCCTGCGTCGCCACCGCGTCGACGAAGACGGGGTGGGCGTGGCCGAGCGAGTCGACCGCGATTCCGGCGAGGAAGTCCAGGTAGCGCTTGCCGTCGGCGTCCCACAGGTATGCGCCCTCGCCGCGGACGAACATCTGCATGCGAGCGCCGAAGCTCTTCACGAGGTCGCGCGCCTCGTCGTCCTGCCACGTCATCCGAGCACCACCTCTGTTCCGATTCCCTTACTGGTGAAGATCTCCACGAGCACCGAGTGCGGTACCCGCCCGTCGATGATCGCGGCGGTCTCGACGCCGCCCTCGACGGCTTCGAGGCACGCCGACATCTTCGGGATCATGCCCGACTCGAGCTTCGGCAGCATCGCCCTCAGCTCGGTCGAGTTCAGATGCGACACGAGCGAGTCGCGGTTGGGCCAGTCGGCGTACAGCCCCGCGACGTCGGTGAGGACGACGAGCTTCGCTGCACCCAGGGCGACGGCGAGGGCGGATGCCGCGGCATCCGCGTTCACGTTGAGCGAGTGCCCAGGGTGATCGAGGTCGGGGGCGATGCTGGAGACCACCGGGATGCGCCCCGCCTCGATCTGGTCGAGCACCGGCTGCGGGTCGACCTCGACCACGTCGCCCACGCGGCCCAGGTCGTGCTCGACGCCTTCGATGACGACGCCGCGACGGCGACCGCCGAACAGTCCGGCATCCTCGCCGCTCAGCCCGGTCGCGACCGGTCCGTGCGCGTTGATCTTCGACACCAGCTGCGGGTTGATCTGGCCGGTCAGCACCATGCGGACAACCGAGATCGCCTCGGTGGAGGTGACGCGGTAGCCGCCCTTGAACTCGCTCGGGATCGCGAGGCGGTCGAGCATCGACGAGATCTGCGGGCCGCCGCCGTGCACGACGACGGGCTTCACGCCGACGTAGCGCAGGTAGGCGATGTCGGCCGCGAAGGCGTCCTGCAGCTCTTCGGAGACCATGGCGTTGCCGCCGTACTTGACGACCACGATCTGGTCGCGGAAGCGCTTGAGCCACGGCAGCGACTCGATGAGGGTCACGGCCCGGGCGCTGGCCTCGCCGGGATCGGTGTCTTGCAGATCGCTCATGAGGAGTACGCGCTGTTCTCGTGGACGTATTCGTGGGTCAGGTCGTTGGTGAGGATCGTCGCCGATGCCGCGCCGACCTTGAGGTCGATCACGAGATCGGTGGCCCGCGGCGTGAGATCGACATCCTCACGGGGCGCGTCGGGGCCGCCCTGCGAGCAGACCCGCACGCCGTTCATCCACACGTCGACGTCGTACGGGTCGAACGCGGCCTGCGTCGTGCCGATCGCCGCGAGCACCCGGCCCCAGTTGGGGTCGTTGCCGAAGATCGCCGCCTTGAAGAGGTTGTTGCGGGCGACCGATCGCCCCACCTCGACCGCGTCCTCTTCGGAGGCCGCGTTGATGACCTGGATCGTGATGTCGTGGCTCGCGCCCTCGGCGTCGCCCTGCAGCTGCTTCGCGAGGTCCTGGCTCACCTCGGCGAGCGCGGCCGCGAACGCATCGGGATCGGGCGTGACGCCGCTCGCGCCGCTGACCATCAGGGTCACCTGATCGTTCGTCGACATGCAGCCGTCGGAGTCGAGACGGTCGAACGTGCGTTCCGTCGCGTGCCGCAGCGCCGCGTCGGCCTGCTCGGCCGTGAGCACGGCGTCGGTCGTGATGACCACGAGCATCGTGGCGAGCCCGGGCGCCAGCATCCCGGCTCCCTTGGCCATGCCGCCGATCGTCCAGCCGTCGCCGGCGAAGACAGAGCGCTTCGGGCGCGAGTCCGTCGTCATGATGGCGAGGGATGCCGCCTCCCCGCCGTCGGCCGACAGCTCGGCGATGCCCTGCTCGGTGCCGGCGAGCACCTTGCTGCGGAAGACCTCGTCGCCGGTGCCGATGAGGCCGGTGGAGCACACCAGCACGTCGCCGGCGCTCACGCCGAGCAGCTCGCCCGCCTTCTCGGCGGTCTGGTGGGTGGTCTGGAAGCCGAACGAGCCGGTGAAGCAGTTGGCCCCGCCGGAGTTCAGCACGATCGCCTCGACGACGCCGTCCTGGATCACCTGCTGCGACCACATGATCGGGTTCGCCTTCGCCCTGTTGCTCGTGAACACGGCGGCGCCGACCTTGAGCGGGCCGCGGTTGACGACGACGGCGACATCGGGCTTGCCGGTCGACTTGAGTCCGACGGCGACGCCCGCCGCTTCGAACCCCTGTGCTGCGGTGACGCTCACGGCGCGACTCCGTTCACTGTGAGCGCGGTGCCCTCGGGCAGGCCCAGCGCGATGTTCATGGACTGCACGGCCGCACCGGCCGTGCCCTTGACGAGGTTGTCGACGGCGGCCACGACGACGACACGGTTCGCCGCACGGTCGATGGCGAGCCCCAGCAGCGCCGTGTTCGCGCCGAGCACGTCGGCGGTGCGGGGGAACTGCCCGGCCGGCAGCAGCTGCACGAAGGTCTCGTCGCCGTACGCGGCCTCCCAGGCGGCGCGGATCTCTGCGTCGCTCACGCCGGGGGCGATGGGCGCGGTCGACGTGGCGAGGATCCCCCGCGCCATCGGGACCAGCACCGGGGTGAACGAGATGCGGATACCCTCGTCCGGCGCGGTCTCGCCGGCCGCGGCCGTGCCGCCCGCGCGAGCGGCGGCGAGCGCCTGGCGGATCTCGGGGATGTGCCGGTGCGTGCCGCCGACCGCGTACGGGTTGGCGGTGCCGAGGATCTCGCTCGCGAGGAGGTTCGTCTTGAGGCTCTTGCCGGCGCCCGACGGTCCCACGGCGAGCACCGTGACGATGTCGGACGGATCGATGACGCCGGCCGCGACGCCCGGCGCGAGGCTGAGGCTCACCGTCGACGCGTTGCAGCCGGGCGCCGCGATGCGGGAGGCGCCGACCAGGCGCTCGCGCTGCTTCGCCCCGGCGACCGGAAGCTCGGGGACGCCGTACACCCACGGCTCGTGGAAGTCTCCGCCGTAGAACGCGTCCCAGTCGGCGACGGACTCGAGGCGGTGGTCGGCGCCCGCGTCGATGACGAGCGGCGTGTCGCTGAGCACGTCTGTGTACTGCCCCGACTGCCCGTGCGGCAGCGCCAGGAAGACGATGTCGTGGCCGGCGAGGACCTCGGGCGTCGTGTCCTGAAGGGTCAGGTGCGCGAGCGAGCGCAGGTGCGGCTGGTGCTGGATGAGCGGCTGTCCCGCGTTCGAATGCGCGGTCACGGTGCGGATCTCGACGTCGGGATGCGCGGCGAGGATCCGCAGGATCTCGCCGCCCGCATAGCCGGATGCGCCGCTGACGGCGACCGAATAT
>NZ_JBQCIP010000003.1:0-13181 GCF_051953575.1 Microbacterium sp. | reverse complement strand
CGTGCGGACGAGGACTTGCGGCGACGCTGCGCCGTCTGGGCGGGTGCCGTGGTCGGCATGCTCCTCCTGAGCGTGAATGCCGGAAATCGACCGGCGATGATCGGATGACACCGATGGTGCTGCGTACTCCCGCGGGCGGCGCGAACGCCGTCGCGAACGCGGGATCAGGGACGGCCCCGTGCGGTCGCGGGCACTCGCTTCTGCGAGCTGCGACGCCGACTCAGGCCTTCCCCGGCCTTCATTCTAGGGGAAAACGCGCCTCCGAGGTGAGGACAGGCCGTCGGCCTGCCACGGGATCAGCCCCAGAGTGTCGCGACGATGTCTTCGGTGTACCCCTCGGGGGCGAAGTTGATCCACGAGGTCGTGACGAGCGCGTCGTCGGCGAGGTAGTGCGTCTCGCCGCGCGTGTACTCGTTGTCGTCGAGGGTCACGCCCTTCTGTTCGATACGGCACACCGTGCCGTCCCCCATGGGCTCGCACCCGAACCCGGCCGCGCCCAACGTCGAGACGAGACTCGCGGCCTGCTCCGCGTCGATCACCGTGACGTTCGTGGCCAGGCCGTACTCGCTGGGCTTTCCCCACGAGCAGCGCAGCGTGGGCGCGCCGCTATGGATGACCTCGAGCAGGTCGGCGTTCTGCGTCGACAGCATCGTCACGCCCGGGTCGTTGAGCGGCGGATTGGCGGCCTGCAGGCTCGCGAGCATCGTCGCGGAGTAGATGTCCTCGCAGGCGGCCGGCATCTCGAACCCGGCCTGCGGCGTCTCGGTCACGGTCGGGGTGACGGAGGGCCCTGGCGTCGAGCTGCTCGTCGTCGACGTCGGCGAGCCGGACGGTGCGGGAGCGCCCTCGGGCCGGCATCCCGTCGCGACAGCCGCGATCAGCACGACGGCCGTCACGCCCACCACGAGCCGCGGCATCCCGATCCGTCGCGTCACCATGTCTCCACTCCGTCGGCCACGGTCCGAGACTAACGACGACGACGGACGGAGGCCGCGGGCCACGCCGCTCGGGCCTTTGAGAGCCGCCGCGGCGGGTCACGGACCGGCGTACGCGCTCTGCCACTCCGACAGCGTGTGCGGGTCGTCGGTGACGATGCCGTCGACGCCGAGCGCCGTGACGGCATCCCATTGCGTGTCGCGGTTGAGCGTGTAGACCACGACGCGGGCGCCGGCCGCGTGCAGCTCGTCCACGATGCCGGGGCGCGCCAGCACGGCCTTGCGGCTGACGACGACGCCGCGCGCGCCGGCTTCGGTGACCGCGTCCACGACGTCGACGGGCAGCTTCTTGAGGATGAGCAGCCGCGAGGCCACCGGCGATCCGCTCGCGACGAGCGCCAGGGTCCGGGCGTCGAAGCTCGCGAAGACGATGCGGCTGTCGAGGCTGCGGGCGGCCACCTCGGCGATCGCGGCGTCGACAGCGGCGGCATCCCATCGCCCCTTGAGTTCGACGATCGCACGCCCCTGCGCTGCCGCCAGCGTGTCGAGGAACTCGGTCAGGGTCGGCACCGGGGTTCCCGCGTATGCCTCGTCGAACCATCCGCCGGCGTCCAGCTGCCGCACCTCGGCGAGCGTCAGCGCGGCGAGCCGCCCGTGGCCGTCCGTCGTGCGGTCGACGGTCGCGTCGTGCATCAGCACCGGCGCGCGGTCGGCGGTGAGCGCGACGTCGACCTCGACGTAGTCGAAGCCGCTCGCGAGCGCCGCCGTGATGGCGGGAAGCGTGTTCTCGGGGGCGCTCGCTGCTCCCCCGCGGTGACTGGCGATGAAGGCGGCGTCGCCGGGCGTGCGCGTGTCGCCGAGGACCTCCCGGGAGCTGACGCGCGCGGGCGTCGCGCCGAGGAACGCGATGACGACGCTCGCGATGGCGAGCACGCACATGACGAACAGGGCGTGGGTCCGGTCGCGGGCGCGATCGGATGCCGCGGAATCGGGCATCGGGCATGTCCTCCGTGGATCTTGCGCCACGTCCTCTTCGACGTGGTGCCGATCACTTTACATGCGCCGTTACACTTTCGTTACTTTGGATTCGCGCGGGACTGCGTCAATTGCTGATCAGGGCGCACCGCGAGCACGGCGTCCCACAGCGCCTCGGCGACATCGCGCTTGCTCCCCCGCCGCGCCGCGACGACCTCCCCCGCCGCGTCGATGACGGTCACGGCGTTGTCGGGCGACTCGAAGCCCCGCGCCCACCCCACCTCGTTCACGGCGAGCAGGTCGGTACCCTTGCGCGCCGCCTTGCGGCGGCCCCGGTCGAGCAGCGTCTCGCCTTCGCCGGGAGTCTCGGCCGCGAAGCCGACGATCGTCTGCCCCCCGCGCCGCCCGCGGACGAGCCCGGCGAGGATGTCGGGGTTCTCGACGAGGTCCAGGGTGATGCCTCCCTCGGGTGCGGCATCCTTCGAGCGCTTGAGGGGCGAGACCTCGGCGACGCGGTAGTCCGCGACGGCGGCGGCCATCACGACCACGTCGGCTGAGGCCGCCTCGGCCGCCATGACGGTTCCCAGCTCCTCCGCGGTGCCCGCACTCACGATCCGCACGGACGGACGGACGGATGCCTCGGCCAGCACACCCTCCTCGACGTGGGCTGCGACGAGCACGACATCGGCACCCCGGTCCGCCGCGGCGAGCGCCACGGCGATGCCCTGCCGCCCGCTGGAGCGGTTGCCGATGAAGCGCACCGGGTCGATGGGCTCGCGCGTGCCGCCGGCACTGACGACAACGCGCAGGCCCGCGAGGTCGCCGGGCGCCGAGGCGCCGACCGCGGCGAGAGCCGCTGCGAGCACGACCTCGGGCTCCGACATGCGGCCGGGGCCGCTGTCGCCGCCGGTGAGCTCGCCGTCCTCGGGCCCCACCACGATGACGCCGCGCTCACGCAGGACGGCCATGTTGTGGACGGTCGCGGGGTGTCGCCACATCTCGGTGTGCATGGCCGGCGCGACGACGACGGGTGCCGTCGTGGCGAGTAGGGTCGTTCCCAGGAGATCCTCCGCGATTCCCGCGGTCATCTTCGCCAGCGTGTTCGCCGTCGCGGGCGCCACGATCACGAGATCGGCCGACTGGCCGAGCGAGACGTGACGCACGCGTGCGACGTCGTCGTGGACGGAGGTCGTCACGGGGTGGCGGCTGATCGCCTCCCACGTCGGGAGGCCCACGAACCTCAGCGCGTCGTCCGTCGGGACGACGTGGACCTCGTGCCCCGCCTTCACCAGCAGGCGCACGAGCTGCACCGTCTTGTAGGCGGCGATCCCGCCCGTGACTCCGACCACGACGAACACCCTCCGATCTTGGCACGAAGCGCGACCCCCGGTCCGCCGGCCCGAAACGCCCCAGGAGCCCCCGCATGTGCACCGTCGTCATCCGCGTCCCCGAGTCGGCCGACGAGCCGACGCGCGTGCTGGCGGTGCGCGACGAGGACCCCGCGCGTCCGTGGAACCCGCTCGGCCGCTGGTGGCCCGAAGCGCACGACGGCGTCGTCGGCGTGCGCGATGTGCGCGCCGGCGGGGCCTGGCTCGCCGCGGACCCCGCCGCGGGACGCCTCGCGGTGCTGCTCAACAGGGCGGACGTCGACACTCGTCCCGAGTCCGAGCTCGTGTCACGCGGCGGACTCGTTCTCGATGCCGTCGCCGGACGTCTGCCCGCCGGCGAGCCGCCGACGCACGGCTTCAACCTCGTCGAGGTCGAGGGCGGCCGCGCGCGCGTGCTCATGTGGGACGGCGAGTCGCTGCGCACCGTGGAGCTCGCACCCGGCACGCACATGATCGCCCACGACGACGTCGACGACCCTGCGACGCCGCGCATCGCGCGGTGGCTGGGCGAGTTCCAGGCGACGCCTCCCGCCGCCGACGGCGACTGGTGGATGCCGTGGGTCGAGGTGCTCGCCCGCTCGGCCGAGCTCGCCCCCACCGACGACGACGCGATCATCCGCGACAACCGCCCCTACGGCTACCCGACGCTGTCGCTCCTCGCGTGCGTGGCATCCGTCTCGGAGCACGACGTCGACGTGCACTACGGCGAGCTCGCCGAGCCCGGCCGGTGGGGCGGGCTGGAGCTGGACTGACCGGTCCGAAAACCCGTGGTGGTCTGGGGATGCCTCGGTCCGCTACGTTCGACAGCATGAGTCGCGCCGGCATGCTCACGACGGGGGTCGCAGTCGTGATCATCGGGGGGCTCGTCGCTCTCGCCGCGCCGGCGGTCGCCGGCGCGCAGGCCGAGATCTCGTCGTGGGCGCTCTTCCAGCCCACCGCTGAGCCGACCACCGAGCCCGCCGAGGCGGCCGCCGAGTCATCCGCAGAAGACGACGCGATCGGCCAGAAGATGATCGATGAGCTCGGCGACGGGTACGTCTACGTGGGCAACGGCACGGCGATCCCGAAGAACAGTCCGGCCGGGTGCGGGCACCCTGCCTGGCTGCACGTGGGCGGGAAGAGCGCGAGCCTGTCCGGTGACCTGGTCGACCGTGGCGAACGCGAGTTCGCCGCAGGCACCGTCGGCCTGGATGACGAGGGCGAGATCGTGACCTATACGGTCGCACCCGGCGACGCGCTGTTTGCGATCGGTGACCGGTTCTGCATCGCGAACGCCTTGGCGATATCGACTCTCAACCACACGCGGACGATCCAACCCGGCGAGGTGCTTCTCATCCACCCGGACGGTTCGATCCCGTGGGTTCCGTACTACAACCCGGACGACGCCCCCGCCGGCTATCAGCAGATCCCCTACCAACTCGCCGTCGAGGCGATGAGCACGGCGGCCGCCGCCGGCGACATCGACGCCATGCGCGAGATCTTCACCGACAGGCTCTCCGCCCTGTTCCCGGACCCGGCCGACGCCGCCGAGATCGCGCAGGCGCTCGATGTCGGCGACCTGCACGTCCTCCGCCAGATGTTCGCGTAGCCCGCGGACCAGCGAAGGCCCCAGTCCCTCCAGGACCGGGGCCTTCGCATGACACTGGCGTCAGACGAGGCTCTTCGTGTGCCAGACGGTCTTCGTCTCGGTGAACGCGGAGATGCGCGCGAGGCTCGGGGCGGCGGCATCCGCACCGTTCTCCGGCGGGAGCACGCGCGTGAGCGTCTCGGCGGCGGCGATCTGCAGGTCGATCCAATCGAGGTCGCCGGCGCCGACGAGGTCGAGCGCATGCACCTCGGGGTGCGAGGCGAGCCACGGCGCGACCTCGGCCGGGGACCCGGTGAGGACGTTCACGACTCCTCCGGGCACGTCGCTCGTCGCGAGCACCTCGGCGAGACTGATCGCCGACAGGGGGTACCGCTGCGACGCGACCACGACGACGGAGTTGCCGGTCACGAGGGCCGGCGCGATGGCCGAGACGAGGCCGACGAGCGCGGTGTCCTGCGGGGCGATCACGCCGACGACGCCGGTCGGCTCGGGAACCGAGATGTTGAAGTACGGGCCCGCGACGGGGTTGCCGTTGCCGGCGACCTGGCCGAACTTGTCGCACCAGCCCGCGTACCAGACCCAGCGGTCGACGGCCTCGTCGACCTCGGCGCCGGCGACGGCGGCAGAGACGCCCGTCTGCTGCACGATCTCGTCGACGAACTGCGCGCGGCGGCCCTCGAGGATCTCGGCGACCCGGTACAGCACCTGGCCGCGGTTGTAGGCCGTGGCCCCTGACCAGCCCTTGACGGCACCGCGGGCGGCGACGACGGCATCCCTCGCGTCCTTGCGCGACGCGAGAGCGGCGTTCGCGAGGAACTCGCCCTTCGGCGAGACGACCTCGTACGTGCGGCCGGATTCGCTGCGCGGGAACGCGCCGCCGATGAACAGCTTGTACGTCTTGGGGACGGTGAGGCGCTTGCTCACTTGCCCACCTCCTTCTTCGCGGCGCGGGCTTCGACGGCGCGCGTCGCGGCCGAGGCGCCCTTGAGGTAGGCGGCCAGGCCGTGGCGGCCGCCCTCGCGGCCGTAGCCGGACTCCTTGTAGCCGCCGAACGGCGACGACGGGTCGAACCTGTTGAACGTGTTCGCCCACACGACGCCGGCGCGCAGGCGGTCGGCGACGGCGAGGATGCGCGAGCCCTTGTCGGACCACACGCCCGCCGACAGGCCGTAGGGCGTGTTGTTGGCCTTCTCGATCGCCTCGGCCGGCGTGCGGAAGGTGAGCACCGACAGCACGGGGCCGAAGATCTCGTCACGGGCGATGCGGTGCGATGCCTGCACGTTCGTGAAGATCGTCGGAGCGAACCAGAAGCCGTTGTCGGGGATGACGCACGGGGCGCTCCAGCGCTCGGCGCCCTCCTCTTCGCCGATCTGGCTGAGCTCGCGGATGCGGTCGAGCTGCTCGCGCGAGTTGATGGCGCCGATATCGGTGTTCTTGTCGAGCGGGTCGCCGAGGCGCAGCGTCGACAGGCGGTCCTTGAGGCGGTCGACGACCTCATCGTGGATCGACTCCTGCACGAGCAGCCGGCTGCCCGCGCAGCACACGTGGCCCTGATTGAAGAAGATGCCGTTGACGATGCCCTCGATGGCCTGATCGATCGGGGCGTCCTCGAACACGATGTTCGCGGCCTTGCCGCCGAGCTCGAGCGTCAGCTTCTTGTCGGTGCCTGCGACGGCCTTCGCGATCTCACGGCCGACCGCGGTCGAGCCGGTGAAGGCCACCTTGTCGACGTCGGGATGCCGCACCAGTGCCGCGCCGGTGGCCCCGGCTCCGGTGACGATGTTGACGACGCCCGGGGGCAGGTCGGCCTGCTGGAGGATCTCGGCGAAGATGAGCGCCGACAGCGGCGTCGTCTCGGCGGGCTTCAGCACGACGGTGTTGCCGGCGGCGAGCGCCGGGGCGATCTTCCACGCGAGCATGAGGAGCGGGAAGTTCCACGGGATGACCTGGCCCGCGACGCCCAGCGGGCGCGGGTCAGACCCGAGACCGGCGTAGTCGAGCTTGTCGGCCCAGCCGGCGTAGTAGAAGAACCATGCGGCCACGAGCGGCACGTCGACGTCGCGGCTCTCTTTGATCGGCTTGCCGTTGTCGAGGCTCTCGGCGACGGCGAGCTCGCGGGCCCGCTCCTGCACGAGGCGCGCGATGCGGAACAGGTACTTGCCGCGGTCGCGGCCGCTCATCTTCGACCACGTCCGGTCGTAGGCGCGGCGCGCGGCCGCGACCGCCGCGTCGACGTCGGCCTCGGTCGCCGTCGCGATCGTCGCGATGTGCGACTCGTCCGCCGGCGAAATGGTCACGAACGGATCGCCGGACCCCGCGCGGAACTCGCCGTCGATGAACAGCCCGTACTCGGGCTTGAGGCTGAGGATCGCCCGCGACTCGGGGGCGGGTGCGTATTCGAGGAAGCTCATGTTCGTCGTCCCTGGTCCTGGTCTCAGTCGATCGTCACGTAGTCGGCGCCGGAGTAGTGGCCGGTCTTCAGCTTCTGGCGCTGCAGCAGCACGTCGTTGAGCAGGCTCGACGCGCCGTAGCGGAACAGGTGCGGCTGCAGCCACTCCTCGCCCACCGTCTCGGCGACGGTCACGAGGTACTTGATCGCGTCCTTCGAGGTGCGGATGCCGCCCGCCGGCTTGACACCGATCTTCTCGCCCGTGGCACGGTGCCAATCGCGCACGACCTCGAGCATCAGCAGCGTGACAGGCAGCGTGGCCGCCGGCGACACCTTGCCCGTCGACGTCTTGATGAAGTCGCCGCCGGCGAGGATCGCGAGCCACGACGCGCGCTTGATGTTGTCGTAGGTGTTGAGCTCGCCCGTCTCGAGGATCACCTTGAGCGAAGCCGACGTCCCGTCCTCGCGGCGGCAGGCCTGCTTCACACGCGCGATCTGGTCGAAGACCTGACCGTAGCGGCCGGCGAGGAACGCCCCGCGGTCGATCACCATGTCGATCTCGTCGGCGCCGTGCGCGACCGCCTCGGCGGTGTCGGCGAGCTTGATCTCGAGCGACGCGCGGCCGCTCGGGAACGCGGTGGCGACGGCTGCGACGCTCACGCCGCCCTCGTCGGGATCGCCGTGCGCAGAGCCGAGCGCCTCGACCGCGTAGGGCACCATGTCGCCGTAGACGCAGACGGCGGCGACCCGCGGGGTGGTCTGGTCGGAGGCATCTGGATTCAGTGCCTTCGCGACGAGCGACCGCACCTTTCCGGGCGTGTCGGCGCCCTCCAGGGTCGTCAGGTCGATCAGCTGGATGATCTTGTCGAGCGCCCACGCCTTGGATGAGGTCTTGATCGAGCGCGTGCCGAGGGCGGCGGCGCGCTGCTCGAGGCCGACGGCATCGACGCCGGGCAGGCCGTGCAGGTATCGGCGCAGGGTGGTGTCGTCGGGTTCGCCGCCGAGGAGCTCCATAGCCCGCTCGGGCAGCGTCACGATGGATGTGCCTGACATGTCGGGGATGCCTTTCGATGGGTGCGCGGGAGCGCGAGGACAGGGTTCTCAGCCGTCGAGCAGCTGAACAGCGGTGGACTCGTCGGTGATCAGCACGGTGCACAGCCCCGAGCCGACGACCGCGGCCGCGACCGCGTGCTTGGCCGACCCCGCGATCGCGGCGATGGCGACACGCGCCTGACGCAGCTCGTCCAGCGACAGCCCCACGGTGCGGGCGTCGAGCTCGGGGTCGACGATGCGGCCCTTCGCGTCGATGTAGCGGCCGACGACGTCACCGACCGCGCCGGCGGCCACCAGACGGTCGATGTCGGCCGCAGCGAGGTAGCCGCTGTCGACGTGCACCGAACCGTGATCGGCGGCGCCCGCGCTGAACAGGTAGGCGTCAGCCGAGCGCGCCATGTCGAGCACACGGGCGACGACCCGGTCGGCCTCGATGGCGTCTTTCGTGGCGCGGCGTTCGAGGATCGCCGGACTCGGCAGCAGCGCGGCGCTCCCGCCGCCCTTCTGCGCGATGCCGACGGCGGTGGCCGCGGCGGTGCCCGGCCGAGGGCTCATGCTCACGCCGCCGTTGATCTGCACGACATCGGTGTGCGACGACCAGCCTTCGCGCAGATCGTGTGCGATATCCGACAGCGTGCGGCCCCAGCTGACACCCAGCACGCGGGGGCTGGGCCGGATCGACGAGAGATGGTCGGCCGCGGCCTGGGCGACGCGCTGCTGCAGCTCGTCCTCACTGCGCACCCCGGCACGCGACACGACGACGGCGTCGACGAGACCGCGCTCTTCGCGCAGCCGGCGCTCGAGCTGCGGGCGACGCGCGCGCGAGTGGAGGATCTCGATGCGGACGAAGCCGGCGTCCTTCGCCTGGGTCAGCAGGCGGCCGACCTTCCAGCGCGTGATCTGCAGGCTCTTGCCGATCTCTTCCTGCGTGAGGTTCTCTTCGTAGTAGAGCTCCGCGGCACGGATCGAGAGGAGTTCGTCGACGGCGTCCACGATCCTCCCTTCGTCGTCCCTTCCAGGCTGACACACGCATGCGCAGGCGAGCAACATCTGCACATACTTTGCTCAAATGAGCAGGGAGACAGGAGGTATCAGCTCAGCTCGCGCCGCACCTGCACGATGTCGTCCGCGATCTGCGCGACGAGCGCGGCGACGCCCTCGAACGCCACCATGCCGCGGATGCGGGACACGAGCTCCACCTCGACCGTGTGGCCGTACAGATCGAGGTCGGTCTCGTCGAGCACGTACGCCTCGACCTGGCGCACGTGCACGTCGTCGAACGTGGGGTTCGTGCCGATGCTGATCGCCGCCGGGTACCGCACGCTGCTGCGCGGACTGGATGCCTCGGCCCCCGGCATCCCCTCGTCCACCAGCCAGCCGGCATAGATGCCCTCGGCGGGCACGAAGCCCTCCAGGTCGGCCGACAGGTTCGCGGTCGGGAAGCCCAGTTCGCGGCCGCGCTTGAGCCCGTGGACGACCTCGCCGCGCACCGCGTGCGGGCGACCGAGCAGGCGCGCCGCGCCCGCGACGTCGCCTTCGTCGAGCAGTTCGCGCACCCACGTCGACGACACGCGGCGACCGGCGTCGATGGCGCGCACGTCGTCGACGACGTGCACCTCGAAGCCGAACTCGGGACCGAGCTCGCGGAGCAGGTCAGGATTGCCGGCGCCGCCGCGACCGAAGCGGAAGTCCGCCCCGACCATGACGATGCGCACGCCCAGCGCACCCACGAGGACGTGCTCGACGAACTCGCGGGCGCCGAGGTCGGCGAGCGCGCGGTCGAAGGTCAGCATGAGGGTCGCGTCCGCACCGGCGTCTGCCAGCAGCCGCAGCTTCTGCTCCACCCCGACGAGGCTCTGCGGGCAGATCTCGGGGCGCAGAAGGGCCAGCGGGTTGCGGTCGAACGTCACCGCGACGACGCGGGCGCCGGCGGCCTCGGCATCCACTCTCGCGCGGTCGATCACCGCACGATGACCCGAGTGCACGCCGTCGAACTTGCCGATCGCGACGACCGAGGGCCCGAAGCCGGCGGGCACCTCGCTCGGATCACGGAAGACGATCACGATGCCACCGCCGCGTTGTCGGGCGTCGCCTGGTGCGTCGTGGGCCGATGCGTCGCAAGCCACCACAGGCCGAGGAACGGCAGCACGAGCGGCACGAACAGGTACCCCATGCCGAACCACGACCACACGGTCGGGTGGCCGAACAGCTCGGGCGCGACGAGGCTCAGCGTGCCGACGACCAGCACGCCGACGAGCTCGAACACGATCGCGATCCACGCCACGACGTACCAGCCGGGGCGTCCGGCGAACACGAGCGCGAGGGTCGCGACGATGTACACGACGGCCGACAGGGCCGAGAGCGTGTAGGCGAGGGGTGCCTCGTCGAAGCGCTCGACGATCTGCACGAAGGACCGACCGGTGGCGCCGAGGGCCATGATCGCGTACACGATCACGAGCACACGGCCGATGCCGGTCATACGGGGGCGGGCGGGCGACGACATAACCACCTGATTTTAGTTCGTGCGCCCGAAGGCGGGATCCGGATGCCGCGGCCCGGCGTCACAGGGGCCGCGACGGCGTGTCGTCAGCCGGCGGGCTGCAGGGTCCAGATGACCTGCATGCGCCACACCATGACGGCGATAGACAGCGCGGCGACACCCATGATGACGGTGCTCCAGCGGCTGCGCTCGAGCAGCGCCCAGGCGACGGCGGCGAACGGCAGCAGCACGGCCGAGACCAGGTACACCCAGAACTCGAGCAGGCTGCCGGTGGGCGGGTTGCCGGCGAACGGGGCGACGATCGCGATGACGACCTGCGCGACCAGCAGCAGTTCGACGAGCGCGAGCGAGCCGACGCTCCAGTCGCTCGGACGCCGGCCGGCCAGTCCCGCGATGATGCAGAACAGCCCGGCCGCGACGGCGACCACCACCTGCACGATCGTGAACCACAGGATCATCGGGCCGCCTCCTCAGGCATGTTCATGGCGCTCTTCACGTCGGCGCCGCGGCGCTCGACGATGCCGACCAGCACGCCGTCGGGATCGATCGCCGCGGTCGGGTCCGCCGCCAGGCGCGACGCCGCACCCGTGAGCCGCTTGCCGTGGCGCAGGTCGCGAGCCTCGTCGGCTGTGACGTCGAATCGTCCGAGCACAGCCGCCGCCGCCTCGGCCGGTGCGAGCAGCGGGGCGTCGGCGAGGGCGTCGACCGCGGCAGCCTGCGCGACCTCGAAGGGTCCGATGCGGGTCCGACGCAGCGCCGTCAGGTGCCCGCCGACACCGAGCGCGGCGCCGAGGTCGCGGGCGAGGGAGCGGATGTACGTGCCGCTGGAGCAGTCCACGACGACGTCGAGGTCGACCACGGCGACGCCGTCGTCCGTCGTGGTGCGCCGCTCGGCGAGGACGTCGAACCGCGACACCGTGACCTCGCGCGCCTTCAGCTGCACGTCCTCCCCCGCGCGGGCGAGGTCGTACGCGCGCCGCCCGTCGACCTTGATCGCAGAGTAGGTGCTCGGCACCTGCGAGATGCGGCCGGTGAGGGGTGCGATGTGGTCGGCGATCCCCGCAGAGTCGAGAGACGAGGCATCCGTCGTCGCCACGATCTGTCCGTCGGCGTCGTCGGTGTCGGTGGCGACACCGAGCCGGATCGTCGCCTCGTACGTCTTGTCGAGGCCGACCACGAAGGTCAGCAGACGCGTCGCGCCTTCGACACCGAGGACCAGCAGGCCCGTCGCCATCGGGTCGAGGGTGCCGGCGTGCCCGATCTTGCGGGTGCCGAGAGCGCGCCGCGCGCGCGCGACGACGTCATGGCTCGTGATCCCCTGCGGCTTGTCGACCAGCAGGATTCCCGGGGCGGCCATCAGCCGACGATCCGGGGGTGTGCGAGGTCGGCGTTGTCGACGACGACGGATGCCGCCTCCCGCGGCCGCGCCTCGTCGAGGTACAGCTGCTGGCCGCGGCGGTAGCGGGCGTTGGCGGGCGCGTCGGGGTCAGGGTCCGAGCCGTCGCGCAGCGCAAGGCGCGCGTAGGACGTCTCGAACGGCACATCCAGCCAGATCGACCAGTCCCACAGGTCCTGCAGCTCGGGACGGTGCAGGAAGATGCCGTCGACGACGAGCACGGCGTCGCGGGGCGCCGTGACCCACTGCGACTCGACCGGGGTGTCGCGCGTCACGTCGAACGCGGCGAGCTGGAAACCCGTCGTGCCGGCGGTCTGGGCGCCGTCGCGGAACGGGTCGAGCAGCACGCGGCGGAACGTCGCATAGTCGTAGGAGTCGCGATAGAAGCCCTCGGGGCTGCGGCGCCCGAGCGCGTACCGCTCGGCCCGCGGCCGGTGGAAGCCGTCGATCCCCGCCCGGAACACCGCATCGCCGGCCTCGGCGAAGACCTCGGCAAGACCGTCGGCGAACACGGTCTTGCCCGCCCCGTCGACCCCGTCGACGGCGATCACCACGCGTCCGGCGGGGTACCTGCGCCGCACGCGATCGCGCAGTTCACGCCACAGCGTCGTCGTCGGCGTGACAGGAAGGCGCATGCCTCCAGCCTACGGCGCAGACCGCCACCTCCCGCCCGGCGGAAATCCACCCTTTCGCGATTCCGGGCCCCTGGAATCGCGAAAGGGTGGATTCCTGCCGCTTAGGCTGGAGCGCATGCCCGATCTCGCGACGCCGCTCGTCGCCTGGTACCGCGAGAACGCGCGGGATCTGCCCTGGCGGCGGCCGGGCTTCGGCGCGTGGGGCGTGCTCGTCAGCGAGTTCATGTTGCAGCAGACGCCCGTGAACCGCGTGATCCCCCATCTGGAGGCATGGCTGCACCGGTGGCCCACGCCGAGCGACCTGGCGGCGGCGGCGCCCGCC
>NZ_JBQCIP010000002.1:0-32892 GCF_051953575.1 Microbacterium sp. | reverse complement strand
GATCAGGATGCTCGTGAGAGGCAGCAGGTTCGTCTCGACCAGCCAGTGCACCGCGTTGCCGAGGGCCTGCATGATGCCGTTGACCACCCAGGCGATCGGGTAGAAGCCGACGATGGCCATGACGAAGCCCCAGATGCCGGCCGAGAACATGTTGACGAGCATCTCGAAGCCCGCCTTGATCTTCCCTTCCCACAGGCTGTCGAGCCACTTCATCGTGTACGCCGCCAGCGGCGCCATGATCATCGCGCCGATGAACATGTGCACCTGGCCGAGCGGCGCGTCGCCCTCCGGCAGCGTCGCGTTGAAGTTCGCGACGAGCAGGTCCGAGCCGGCGATCGCGCCCATCGTGCCGATCGTGGCGACGACGCCGCCGCGCACCCCGTAGACGATGTTGCCGCCCGTGTAGGCGATGATCAGCGGCAGCAGGTAGTGGATGAACGGCCCGACGATCGTGGCGAGGTCGGCGTTGGGCGTCCAGCCGACATCGATGAAGAACGCGGTGAAGATGCCCCACGCGATGAGCGCGGGGATGTTCGGCATGATCATGCCGGAGAGGAACGTGCCGAAGCGCTGGACTCCGACTCGCGCCTTGCTGGTTCCTGACGCAGGAACTGACGCCGTTGTCATTGGGATCTCCTTGTTCTCGGGTGACCGCGCGGGTGGACCGCGCGGCGGTGGGGCCTAGCCTCGTGCCGCCTCTTGGGCGGCGGCGCGAGCGGATGCCGCGTCGGACGCGGCGAGGGCGGCCGAGGCGATGGTGCGTGCCTGGTCGAGGGTGTGCTGCAGCAGGGTGGCTCGCACGTCGGCGAGCGCGGTCGGAGCCATCGACAGCGAGGTGGCCCCCAGGCCGACCAGCACGACGGCCAGGAGCGGGTCGGCCGCCGCCTCGCCGCAGATGCCGACGGGCTTGCCGTTGGCGCGGCCGGCGTCGCCGACCTCGCGGATGAGCCGCAGCACCGCGGGGTGCCACGGGTCCTGGAACGACGCCACCGAGCCGAGCAGCCGGTCGGCGGCCATCGTGTACTGGGTGAGGTCGTTCGTGCCGATCGACGCGAAGTCGGCGTGCGCGAGCACGCGGTCGGCCAGCAGCGCCGACGAGGGCACCTCGACCATGACGCCGGCGGTCTTGATGCCGTAGTCGCGGGCGAGGTCGACGAAGTACCGCGTCTCTTCGACCGTGGCGACCATGGGCGCCATGACCCACAGGTCGGCATCGGTGGCGGCATCCGCCTCGGCGAGAGCCGTCAGCTGCTCGCGCAGGATGTCTTCGCTCGCCCGGAGGGCGCGGATGCCGCGCAGGCCGAGCGCCGGGTTCTCCTCATGGGCGTCGTTGAGGAACGCCAGCGGCTTGTCGGCGCCGGCGTCGAGCACGCGCACGACCACCTTCTTGCCGGGGAACGCAGCGAGGAGCTTCGTGTAGGCCTCGCGCTGCTGCTCGACGGTGGGCGCCTGGCTGGAGCTGAGGAACAGGAACTCGGTGCGGAACAGTCCGACGCCCTCGGCCCCCAGCGCGACCGCCTCGGCGGCGCCGTCGGCGTTGCCGAGGTTGGCGAGCAGCGGCACCGCCGTGCCGTCGGCGAGCGCGCCGTCGGTGATGGGGGCGGATGCCGCTGCCGCCCGGTCGGCGGCACGGTGGCCGGCGCGCTGGAGCTCGTCGGCGGTGGGGTCGGTGGTCACGACGCCGGCTGCGGCATCCACGATCACCGTCTCGCCGTCGCGGAGGCCCGTGGCCTCGACCGCGCCGACGACGGCCACGATGGACTTCTCGCGCGCGAGGATCGCGGTGTGCGACGTCGGGCCGCCCTCGGTGGTCACCAGCGCGAGCACCTTCTCGAGGTCGAGGAGCGCGGTGTCGGCAGGCGCGAGGTCCTTCGCGACGAGGACGAACGGATGCCCCGGGTCGGGCACGCCCGGCGCCGGCACGCCCCGCAGCCGGGCGATCACGCGCTGCGCGACATCGTCGAGGTCGGCGGCGCGCTCGCCGAGGTACCCGCCGAGCGCGGTGAGCTGGTCGCGGAACGACGCGAACGCGTCGAAGACGGCGAACTCGCCGGTGCGGCCCTGCGCGATCCGCGCGTTGACCTCGTCGGCGAGGCTCGGGTCCTCGGCCATCATCGCCTGCGCCTCGAGCACCTCCTGCGCCGCGCCGCCGGCCTGCGCGCCGCGGGACTCCAGCTCGCGGGCGACGGCCGCGACGGCCTCGGCGACGCGCGCCTTCTCCTCGTCCGCGGTCAGTGTGCTCGGCGCGTCGGACGGCGCCGGAGCCGGCTCCGCCATGCGCGCGACGGGCCCCTGGGCGACGCCCAGGCCGATTCCCACCCCTCGAAGCTCGGTCATGTTCACGCCTCCGCGTCGTGGTCGGTGGTCAGCAGCTCGGTGAGGGTGTCGAGCAGAGCCTCGGCACCGTCGCCCTCCGTCGTCAGAGTGACGTAGTCGCCCTTCTCGACGCCGAGCGCGATGACACCGAGGATGCTCGCGGCGTTCACCGGGCTCGCCGCCCCCTTGGCGATGGTCACCGGCAGGCCGGAGTCCTTCGCCGCCTGGGCGAACAGCTTCGCGGGACGGGCGTGCAGCCCGTGCGCGGATCCGATCCGGACGGTGCGGGAGACGGGTGGCATGTGCGGCGACCTCTCTGTCTTCTCTGTGACTCGGTGCTTCGGGCGTTCGGTGGTTCAGGTATCGGTGGCGGCGGTCTCGCCCGCGGCCGGAAGCGGCCCCCCGGGGCTCCCGACCGCGGCGCGGACGAGCGCAAGCGTCCGCGTGCCGTCCCGGTCGGTGAAGATGTCGGGCGGCAGCAGCACCACCGTCGTGCCCCGGGAGGAGGCATCCCGTTCGATGCGCTCCAGCGCGTGAACCAGATGCGGACCCACCAGGACCACGTCAGCGGAATCGAGGTCGATCGGCAACGACGCCTCGGTTCCGGCGAAGGCGGCGAAGTCCAGACCCTGCGCGTGGGCTGCGTGACGCACGCGCTGTGCGACGAAGGTGCTCGAGGCACCCGCTCCGCAGACCACCAGGATCCTCATCGATCCGCCTCCTTCTGAGCCATTCTTGTGAAAGCGCTGGGAGTCGACAACCAGTCCTTCTTCCGCGGGGGCGGAAACGCGGGATGCCGGAACCGGCCCGGCGTCGCGGGCTCGTGGTTGACTGGGCAGGTGACCCGGGCCCGCCAAGATCGTGTGCTCGGACTGCTCGCGCGCGAGGGCGACTGGATGACGGCATCCGCTCTCGCTGACGCCCTCGGGGTGACGCCCCGCAGCATCCGCTCGTACGTCACGGCCGTCAACGCGCGGGTCCCCGGCGGCACCGCGATCGAGTCCGGGCCGCAGGGGTATCGCGCGGGGGCCGACGCGGCGGCCGCGCTGCGGGTCGAGGCCGACGCCGGGACGCCGCGCGACCGGCTCCACACCGTCGTGCGCGCGCTGCTGGACGCCCCCGACGGCATCGACGTGTTCGAGACCGCCGACGCGCTGCACGTGTCGCCCGCCACGCTCGACGCGGATCTCGCCCGTGTGCGCGGGCTGCTCGGCGGCACCGAGCTCACCCTCGAGCGCTCCGCCTCGCGCGCGCGGCTGCGCGGCACCGAAGGCGCCCAGCGGAGGCTGCTGTCCAAGCTCGCGCACGACGAGATGGATGCCGGATCCTTCGACCTCTCGGCCCTCCGTCGCACGCTCGGCGAGAGGTCGGTGGGCGCGCAGGCGTTCGGCCCGTTCAAGACCGAGCTCGTCGCGCGCCTGGGGGACCTCGGCTGGTTCGTCAACGAGTTCGGCATCGCCGACGTCGTGATGCACATCGCCATCGCCGCCGACCGCGTCGCGCAGGACCGTCCGCTCGACGCCGCAGAGCCCGTCGACGCGGGGGAGCGGCCCACCCAGACCCAGGTCGCCGAGATCATCGCCGAGCTGTCGGAGCGCCACCTCGGCGTGCGGCTCGGCAGCACCGACCTGCAGCACCTCGCCACGCTCGTGCTGACGCGGGTGGTCGCCCCTGATCGCGGCGCTGCGGCATCCGCTCTTCCCGGGCTCGATCCATCTGTCGAGGCGGCGGTGCGCGAAGTGGTCACCGCAGCGGCCGAGGAGTTCCTCGTCGACATCGCGCACGACGACTTCGTCGCCCGCCTCGCCCTGCACGTGCAGAACCTGATGCACCGCGCGCGCGAGCAGGCGTGGTCGCGCAACCCGCTCACACGCTCGCTCAAGTCGACGTACCCGATGATCTTCGAAGTCGCCGTGTTCATCGCCAGCCGCCTGCAGCAGCGGCTCGGCATCCCGCTGCCCGACGACGAGATCGCCTACATCGCGATGCACGTCGGCGGCCGCCTCGAACGCAGCCGCCGGGCCGACCAGCTGCTCACGGCCACCATCGTGTGCCCCGGCTACTACGACCTGCACGAGCTGCTGCGCTCGAGCGTCGACCGTTCGCTCGGGCAGGCGATCGAGGTCGTCGGCGTCGAGACCCGCGTCGATCCCGACTGGGCGTCGATCGACACCGATCTCGTGCTCACCACGATCGACCCGCTCACCCCGGCCGACCGGATCGTGCGCATCCAGCCGTTCCTGACCGACTCCGACGTCGAGCGCGTGCAGGCGGCCGCCGGCCGCATCCGCCGCTCGCGCCGCCTCGCGCGTCTGCGCGCCGAGCTGGAGCGGTACTTCGAGCCGTCCGCGTTCCTGCGCGGGCCGGGCTTCGGTGCCGGCGGCGAGGAGGACGTGATCCGGCGCCTGGGCGCCATGCTGCGTGAGCGCGGGGTGATCGACGAGGCGTACATCGACCGCACCATCGAGCGCGAGCGGCTGTCGTCCACGGCGTTCACGGATGCCCTGGCCGTGCCCCATGCGCTGGAGATGACGGCATCCCGCACCGCGATCGCGATCGGCATCGCCGACCCGTCGATCCCGTGGGGCGACGGCCGCGTGCAGGTGGTGGCGCTCGTGGCGTTCTCGGAGTCGGACCGCGAGGCGTTCCAGACGGTGTTCGAGCAGTTCGTCGAGGTGTTCAGCGAGCGCGACAGCGTGCAGCGCATCGTGCGCCGCGGCACCGACTTCAACGCCTTCCTCGACGAGCTGGTCGCCGTCATCGACGGCTGACCCGTTGTCCTGCGGGTTTGGGGCGCGCTTGGTGCGTTTGGGGCGTGCAATGTGCGCCCCGAACGCACGGGATGCGCCCCGAACCGGGGAAGGAGTGGATGCTGGAGGCCCTGCCTGCGCGTCGACCGGGGTGGGCGGCATCCTGGTCCCGTCGTCCCGGTTTGGGGCGCGAAGCGATCGTTCGGGGCATGAGGTGTGCGCCCCGGACCCACGGGATGCGCCCCGAACCGGGAAACGCCCGTCGTCAACGCGGCGCGACGATGCCGAACGCTGCGAGGCGGTTACCGAGGTCGATGGTCGTGCCGATGTGCGGCCAACCCCACCGCGCGAATGGCCGCTGTGTGGTGCCGCGGATCCAGTCCTCGCGGCGCTTCTCATCGTCGAAGATCTGCGCACCGGAGCGGCCGTCGACGATCCTGCCGCCGATGTACTTGATGGCGCCGTCGAACTCGCCCCACGCCTGGGCGTCTTCGAGCCCGAAATCGACGTAGTACATCGTCATGCCCGGACCAGGTATGGGCGTCTGAAGCTCCGGTGAGCGGAACCCGAGCTGGCGCAGGCGGACGCGGCTCACGCTCTCGCCGGGCAGCTGGGCGCGGCCGTCAGCGAAGGCCAGCACGCGTTTCGCCCGCGACTGGCCGTGCGCGGACCGCCGGACGATTCCGAACACCGTCTGCCGGAACTCCTCGGCTCCATCGGCGTCGTACACGCCCGGCCCCGGCACGAATTGTGCGCGCAGTGCTGCGTCGGCGATCACCACGGCTTGCTCGAACGTTGCGGTGCGAGCCACATCTGCAACCGTCCGGGCGAGAGAGGTGACTCGAAGGCCCCCGACCTCGACGACCTCGTCATCTGGCAGATCGCCGCGATGGCGGACGACGGCGGATGCCGCGCCCGGCCGCTCGACCGGCGCGATGATGTGGACCCGAGCCTCATCCGGGCGGAAGAGCCCGAGGCCATGCGCGGCGGCGGCCGACTCGTGCGACACGACTGGTGGGAGTGCGGATGTGAGGGCCAGCGCTCGGGATCGCGCCACGATCCGGGCCTCCGGAGCGGCCGCTTCCCACGCAGCCCCGTCGGCGTAGACCCCGCTTCGGACGCGGACGAGCGTGCCCGCGCGAACAGCAGTGGCGAGTCGGCGGGTGGATCCGCCTCCGGCCAGCAGGTACTCGCGTCGGTGCAGGGTCAGCGGGGTCACACGTCGAGTGTGTGCGGCTGCGTAGCTCCCCGGGAACACGAGGACGAATCTGTGGAGAACCGACGCCTGTGGAGGAAGCCATGCACTGCCGGAGCCGGAGTCCGCGGCATCCTTTGACACTGCGGTTTGGGGCGCGTTCCGTCCATTTGGGGCGCGCATTTCGCGCCCCAAATGCACGAAACACGCCCCAAACCCGGAATGACGGTCGGGTCAGCCGCGCGCCAGGCGCTCCTGCAGGCCGAGGCGCACTGCCGGCCACTCGTGGGGCAGGATCGAGAACACGACGGTGTCGCGCAGCGAGCCGTCCGGGCCGAGGCGGTTGTTGCGCAGCACGCCGTCCTGCTTGGCGCCGAGGCGGGCGATCGCGGCGCGCGACTGACGGTTGTGCCAGTGCGTGCGGAACTCCACGGCGATCGCGTCGCAGGCGTCGAACGCGTGGCCGATGAGCAGCAGCTTGGACGCCGTGTTGACGAACGTGCGCTGCGCCTCGACGCCGATCCACGTGTAGCCGATCTCGACGTGACGGTTGGGCTGGTCCACGTTGCAGTACGTCGTCGTGCCGATCACGCGGCCGGTGTCGAGCCGTCGGACGGCGAACGGGTTCATGACTCCCTGGTCGCGCAGCGCAAGACGCTGGGCGATGTCGGCGGCCACGCCCTCGGCACGCGGGACGGACGTGTACCACGTGTGCTCGAGGCCGACGGTCGCGGCGGCGAGATCCTCCGCGTGATCGGGAGAGAGCGGTTCGAGCCGCACGTACGCGTTCTCGAGGGTCACGGGGGCGGTGAGGAGCATCCTCCGAGCGTACGGCCGCGGGTGCGGGTTCCCCGACGGGATGCGCAGGGTGTGAACCCGGCACCCTCGCGCATGGAGGATCTGCACGCGCGGTCCGCGTCACACTTCGCAATTCTTCGCCCCTCCGGGGCCTCGCTCGCCGTCGCCCGCCTAGGCTCGAGGACGGCGTCCATTCGGGCGCATGCACAGCGAAGAGGATCCCGAAACCCATGAAGACCCCGCAGCTCATGAAGACGAGACGGCGAGTGATCGCGCCCATCGCCCTGGCGCTGGCCGCGACCCTCGGACTGGCCGCCTGCGCCCAGGGCGGCGCGGACCCCGAGTCGACCTCCGCCGAGAAGACCGGCGAGTTCACGTACGCGATCGCGAGCGACCCGTCGTCGCTGAACCCGATCAACGTCAGCGACCGCTGGGGCCTCACCGCCACGAACATCGTCTACTCGCCGCTGGCCCGCGTCGAGGGCGACGGCACCGTCGTCAACGAGCTCGCGGAGTCCATCGAGCCCGCCGACGACGGCCTGTCGGTCACCGTCACGCTCAAGGACGGCCTGAAGTGGTCCGACGGCGAGCCCCTCACGGCCGATGACGTCGTCTTCACCTACACGAACAAGGCCAAGCGTGAGAACGGCAACGCCGACCTGCTCTACGTCGGCGACCAGCCGATCACGGCCGAGGCGACCGACGACCGCACCGTCGTGTTCCACCTGCCGAGCGTCAGCGCGGCAGCCCTCAGCAACATCGCCACTGAGACCTACATCATCCCGAAGCACGTGTACGGCGACGTCACCGACTTCTCGGTCACCGAGCTCGACCCGCTCGCGGTGGGCTCGGGTCCCTACAAGCTGACGGACTATGAGCGCGGCCAGTACCTCACGTTCGAGGCGAACGAGAACTACTACGGACCGAAGCCGAAGATCCAGAAGCTCACGCTGCGCATCGTCGCGGACGCCAACTCGACCAAGACGGCGCTGCAGACCGGCGAGGTCGACGCGTCGTTCGCGACGCCCGACCAGATCACCGAGCTCGAGGGTGCGGGGCTGAACGTCTACCCGTACGCCGAGGGCCGCGTGGCCTACCTGGGCCTCAACGCCGCGAAGCTCACCGACCCGAAGGTGCGCCAGGCGATCTTCTTCGCTCTGAGCCGCGACGACATCAACACGGCCGCGTTCCTCAGCGAGGACTACTACCAGAACGCCTACACGATCCTGCCGCCGAGCAACGCCTTCGCGACCGATGACGTCGAGAAGTACGAGCAGGATGCTGACAAGTCGGCCGCTCTCCTCAAGGAGGCGGGCGTCTCGGGCCTGTCGTTCACGCTGGCGTACGCCGGGGCCGACCCGACGCAGAAGACCGAGGCGACCCTGATCCAGGAGCAGCTGGGCAAGGCCGGCATCACGGTCGAGCTCGCGGGCGTCGAGCCCGCGGCCGTCTACGACGAGATCGAGAAGGGAGCAGACTCGCAGTACGACGCGTTCCTCGGCGGCTACATCATGGGCCAGGACCCCGACGCGTACAGCGCGCTCTACCGCACCGGCGCTTCGGCCAACTACTTCTCGTACTCGAACCCGGCCACCGACGCGCTGTTCGACCAGGGCGCCGCAGAGCTCGACCCCGACGCCCGCAAGGCGATCTACGCCGACCTGCAGGCGCAGATCGCGGATGACGCGGTCATCTTCCCCTTCGCCGACAACCTGAAGATCCTCGCGGTCAACCCGCGGATCGGCGGCGTCGAGGACGCGAAGCTCGTCCCGATCTACACTCTGGAGAACTTCGGTCTTCTCACCGAGAAGTAACGAATGAATGGATGCCGGCGGCCGGGGTACGGCCGCCGGCATCCATTCGTCGTCCGCCGGAAGGGAGAACGATGGCGGTCTACATCCTGCGCCGCCTGCTGCAGGTCGTCCCGATGCTGCTGCTGGTGACGTTCGTGGTGTTCCTGCTCGTGCACGCGGCGCCGTACGACGTCGTGGACTCGATCACGACGCCGCAGATGTCGGATGAGACGGTCGCGGCGATCCGGGAGCGGTACGGGCTCGACCAGCCGCTGCTCGTGCAATATGGCCTGTGGCTCGGCCGGGTGCTGCAGGGCGACCTCGGCTATTCGCTCGCCAGCCGCCATTCGATCGCCGAAGAGCTCGCCGTCCGCATCCCGAACACGATCGTCCTGGTGGCTCCCGCGTACCTCGTCGCTCTCATCCTCGCCGTCGTGCTGGGGCTGCTGGCCGGCTCGCGCCGCGGCAAGCCGGTCGACAAGGTCATCGACGGCCTGGCGGGCATCGGCATCGCGACGCCGTCGTTCTGGTTCGCGCTGCTGGTCATCTACGTCTTCGGGTACACCCTGCGGTGGTTCCCGATCATCGGCATGCACTCGGTGGGCAAGCAGGGTGATCCGCTGGACTTCCTGGCCCACTTCGTGATGCCGTTCCTGGTGCTGGTGGTCGCGTTCTTCCCCGAGCTTGCGCGGTATGTGCGCTCGGCCACGATCACGCAGCTGTCGCAGGACTACGTGCTGGTGCAGCGCGGCTTCGGCGCGACCGGCGGGCAGATCCTGTCGCGTCACGTCAGCCGCAACGTCATGCTGCCGATCATCACCCAACTGGGCCTGGCCCTCCCGATCCTCGTGACCGGCGCGATCGTCACCGAGTCGATCTTCGGGTGGCCCGGAGTCGGCCCGTACTTCCTGACGGCGACGCGCAGCCTCGACTACCCGGTGATCCTCGCGGTGCTGCTGCTGTCGGCGGTGCTGGTCATCGTCGGCAACCTGATCGCCGACATCCTGTACGTCCTCGTGGATCCCCGCATCCGGATCGGAGCGGGCTCATGACCCAGGTCCCCGAGGTGGCGTCCACGCTCGACGCCAGCACGCTGATCCACCGCACCCGCTCGTTCCGGTCGGTGTCCGCGATCCTCGCGATCGCCTTCCTCGTGGTGATCGCCGGCGTCTCTCTGCTGGCGCCCCTGCTACCGCTCGACCCGACCTCGACGGACCTCGCCGCCCGCTGGCAGCCCCCGAGCGCCGAGCACTGGTTCGGCACCGACGAGCTCGGCCGCGACTACTTCTCACGTGTCGTGTACGGCGGACGCATCTCGCTGACCGTCGGCGTCCTCGCGATGATCGCCGCGACGGCGATCGGTGTCGTCGTCGGCCTCGTCGCCGGCTATGCCGGCGGCCGCCTCGACGACCTGCTGATGCGGTTCGTCGACTTCCTGTCGTCGATCCCGTGGATGGTGCTCGTCATCGTCGTGAGCGTGTTCCTCAAGCCCGGCCTTTGGACGATCATCTTCGTGATCGGCGTGTTCTCGTGGATGGCGACGGCGCGCCTCGTGCGCGCCGAGACGCTCTCGCTGCGCGAGCGGCCGTACGTCGGCTACGCCCGCTACATCGGCGTGCGTCGCACCCTCGTCGTCACCCGCCACGTGCTGCCCGACGCGGCACCGACGATCATCGTGGCGGCCACGGCGAGCATCTCGAACGCCATTCTCACCGAGTCGGCGCTGAGCTTCCTCGGCCTCGGCATCCAGCCCCCGATGGCCTCGTGGGGCAGCCTGCTCGAGACCGCGCAGGGCAGCCTCCAGGTGGCGCCGTACCTGGCCCTCATCCCCGGCATCCTGATCCTCCTCACGGTGCTGTCGTTCAACGTGCTGGGCGACGCGCTGCGGCAGTCGGTCAGCGAAGGAGGTGCGTGATGGCGACTGCCACGACGCGCGAAGATGTGCTGCTCGAAGTCGAGGGGCTGACGGTCGACCTCCCGGGCCGCACCGGCGGGCGCGTGCGGGTGCTCGAGGACGTGTCGTTCCAGGTGCCGCGCGGCCGCGTCGTGGGCATCGTGGGGGAGTCCGGCTCCGGCAAGACGATGCTGCTGCGTTCGCTGCTGGACCTGCTGCCGGCCGGCGCCGACCGATCGTGGGATCGTGTCGTGCTCGACGGCACCGACATCACCTCTGAGCTGCCACGCCGCCGGTTGCCCGCCGCGATGGTGTTCCAGGACCCGATGACCTCGTTCAATCCGCTGGTGCGCATCGGCGGGCACCTCACCGAGGTCGCCCAGCGGTTCCAGCGGGTCGGACGCCGCGAGGCGACTGCGCTGGCCCGTGACGCCCTCGTCGCCGTGCGCATCCCCGACCCCGACCGCGTGCTGTCGCGCTACCCGCACGAGCTGTCGGGCGGCATGCGCCAGCGCGCCATGATCGCGATGGCGCTGCTGGCGCAGCCCGAGCTGCTGCTCGCCGACGAGCCGACGACGGCGCTCGACGCGACGATCCAGGCGCAGATCCTCGCCCTGCTGCGGACGCTCCAGGCCGAGCGCGCGCTCACCGTCCTCATCGTGACGCACGACCTGGGCGTCGTGGCGGCGGTCTGTGACGACGTGCTCGTGATGAAGGATGGCGGCATCGTCGAGACCGGCCCGGTCGACCGGGTGTTCGCCGAGCCGCAGCATCCCTATACGAAGATGCTCCTCGCCGCCGCGCCGGTCGCCCCCGACGCCCCCGAGCCGCGCGAGGCACCCGAGGAGGGGAAGGCATGAGCGTGCAGACCGATGAGCTGGTGCGCGTCGACGGGCTCGTGAAGACCTTCCCGCTGCGCAATGCCTGGGGCCGCAAGACAGGCACCGTGCAGGCGGTCGACGGCATCGACCTGACGATCCGCCGCGGCGAGACGCTCGCGCTGGTGGGCGAGTCGGGCAGCGGCAAGTCGACGCTCGGGCGCTGCATCCTGCAGATGGAGGAGCCCACCGCCGGCACCGTCACCTACGACGGCGTCGACCTCACGGCGCTGTCGCGCGCCGAGCGTGCGGCGCACCACCGGTCGATGCAGGTCATCTTCCAGGACCCCTTCTCCTCCCTGAACCCGCATCGCACCGCCCTGCAGAACGTCCTCGAGCCGCTCACCGCGCTCACCCCCGGTGACGGCGTGCGCGAGCGCGCGCTCGAGGCGCTCGCCGCGGTGGGGATCGAAGGGGATGCCGTCCACCGGCGACCGCGCGCGTTCTCGGGCGGGCAGCGCCAGCGCATCGTCATCGCGCGGGCCATCGCCGTGCGCCCCGGCTTCATCGTCTGCGACGAGCCCCTGTCGGCACTGGACATGTCGATCCAGGCGCAGGTCACTGATCTGCTGCTGCAGCTGCAGCGCGACCTGGACCTGACGTACCTGTTCATCACGCACGACCTGTCGGTGGTGCGCGAGATCGCGACGCGCACGGCGGTGATGAACAGGGGACGCATCGTGGAGCTCGGCCCGACCGCCGGCGTGTTCGCGTCGCCTCAGCACGCGTACACGCGGCACCTGCTCGACGCGGCGCTCACAGCCGACCCGGAGCAGGCGCGTGCGCGGCTCGCCCGCATCTCGGCGCGACCCGAGCCCGTGGGAGCGGAGCCCGACGGCGCAACGCTGGTGGAGGTGTCGCCCGGGCACGTCGTGCTCCGCTGAGGCGACATGCTAACGTCGACGCGATCGTGGTTCGACGACAGGAGGTGACACCCATGAACGCAACATCCGTAGCGGGTGCTCCCCGCTGTTCACGATCGCGCGGCTGACGTCATCGCCGCCGGGAGCACCGCTCGCGCATCGCGAAAGGCGACTCCCATGGACACTTCTTCGTCTCCCTCCCGTGCCCTCGTCCTCGGCGGCGGGGGCTCCTCCGGCAACGCCTGGGTGATCGGCATCGTCGCGGGCCTCTTCGAGGCCGGCCTCGACGTCTCGACCGCCGATGTCCTCATCGGCACCTCGTCCGGCGCCACCACCGCGGTGCAGGTGGCCCGCGTCCCTCCGTCCGAGCTGTACACGGCGACGATCGCGCCGCTGCCTTCTGGGGCCGGTCGTCCCGCGGGCCCCGCGTCGGCGCGCCCTGTCGCCGACCATCTGGAGCGCACCGCCCGGATCATCGCCGACGCGACGGACCCGGACGACCTTCGCCGAAGGCTGGGCGCATCGTCGCTCGAGCTGGCGGCTGCGGATCCGGACTGGCACGCGCGATGGCGTCGCATCGTCGCCGGCCGCCTGCCCGATGCGCGCTGGCCCGGCCGTGCCGTGCGGATCACCGCGGTGGACGCCCGCACCGGCGAGGGGGTGGTGTTCGACCGCGAGAGCGGGGTGGAACTCGTGGATGCCGTCGCCGCGAGCACCTCGTCGGGCCCCGCGTACCCGATCGGGGATGCGTGGTACGTCGACGGCGGCTACCGGTCCAACGCCGAGAACGCGGACCTCGCCGCCGGGTTCGACCGGGTCCTGGTGCTCTCTCCGTATGGCGGCCGCACCCGCACCCCGCAAGACTGGCGGCTCGACGCCTGGACCCAGGTGGGGGCGCTCCGCGCCGCAGGAAGCCGGGCGGAGCTGATCGGGCCGCCCGCGGGGGAGGACGAGCTGTTCGGCGTGCGGGGTATGGATCCCGCCCTGCGCCGTCCCGCGGCGGAGGTCGGCCACGCGCAGGGGCTCGCGCTCGCAGCGGGGCTCGCCGAGCTCTGGAGCTGACACGCAGGGCGACGGGATGCCGCGGCCCGCGGCATCCCGTCGCCGGAGGCTTCCGCTACGCGCGGGTGGACTGCCGCTCGACGAGCTCGAAGTCGACGACGACCCGGCGCGGGGGAGGCTGGTCAGCTCGGGGGACGCCGTCGATCCGCAGCCGTATGCGTTCCTCCAGGAGGGCGACAGCCTTCGCGGCGATCTCATCCCGCCCGGGATCGATCGTCGTCAGGGGCGGACGCGAGTACTGGGTCTCTTCGATGTTGTCGAACCCGATCAGCAGCACGTCGTCGGGGACGCGCAGACCGCGGTCGCCGAGGGCCGCGAGCGCGCCGAGGGCGAGCGTGTCGGTGAAGGCGACGACGGCGTCCGGAACGACGCCGCGGTTCAGGATCTCTGCCATCGTTGCCGCACCGGTGGAGTGGTAGTAGTCGCGCACCCCGATGACGGCGCGCGGGTCGAGCTCCAGGCCGTGGGCCGCCAGCGCCGCCCGGAAGCCCTGCATGCGCAAGGTCCCGCTGCTGGACGACGGGTCGTCCTTCGCGCCGAGGGGGACGATGTTCCGCGCCCCGAGGGCGATCACGTGCTCGGTCGCCGCGCGCGCTCCTTCGACATTCTGCATCGTGACGTGGTCGACGCCTGCGCCGAACACGCGCTCGCCGAGCAGCACGAGGGGGAAGTCGACCTCGAACAGCGGCAGATCCTCCTGCCCCAGGGCGAGGGGGGAGTAGATGACCCCGTCCACCATCGTGCGGTAGCCGCCGTCCAGCACGCGCAGCTCGCGGTCGCGCTCGTCGTTGGTCTGCTGGATGAAGACCGTGAGGCCGATCTTCGCGGCCTCGCGCATGACGGCGTCGGCCAGCTCCGCGAAGTAGACCCCGCGCACGGCGGGGAGCACCAGCGCGATGACGCCCGTGCGTCCGCGGCTGAGGTTCCGGGCCGAGACGTTGACGTGATAGTCCAGCGTTCGGATGGCCTCGTCGACGCGCTCGCGGGTCTCGGGCCGGATGTACGGGTACCCGTTGAGGACGTTCGAGACGGTCTTGATCGACACGCCCGCGAGTTGCGCGACGTCGCGGATCGTCGCCGACCCGCTCGTCTTGCGTGCCACCGGCGCCCTCCTCCCACAGGTCAGTGGTCAGCGTACAGGTGGGGGACCGACGACTCGGCCCCCCACCTGCTGCTGCTGCGACTGTCGGCGGTCAGAAGAGCCGCGGCAGGAAGTCCGACAGTCCCTGCCACCACACGTCGAAGCCGTGCGGACCGGGGACGACGGTCTTCACCGTCGGGATGCCGTTCGCCGTCAGATTCGCCTCGACCCCGTTGATCGCCGACACGGCGCCGGTGTCGACATCGCCCGCGAACAGGGTGACCGACTTGGTCGTGGCGATGACCGTCTGCCCCGCCGGAGTGGACGGGTCGAGGCTGGCGGCGGTGAACGGCGGCGAGAACATGCCGAAGTACGCGAAGTTCCCCGGGTGGTTCAGCATGGTGCCGTTCGTGAGGAAGCCGCCCCACGACAGGCCCGCCATCGCACGCTGCGAGGGATCGTCCGAGATGTTGTACTGCGAGCTCACCAACGGCATCACGTTGCCGGACAGGTCGCTCCAGATGTCGAACGGAGCTCCCGTATAGCCCGGCATGACCACGACCATGGGCCTGATCTCGCCCCGCGCGTACAGGTTGTCGAGGATCTGGGCCGCCCGGCCGATCTCGGTCCAGCTCGCGTAGTTCTGACCGAAGCCGTGGTACAGGTACAGGACCGGGTAGGCCTCGGGGCGGTTCGGGTCGTAGTCCACCGGCGTCCACACCTTCAGCTTCGAGGCCCCGAACGCGCCGGTGTAGCTCAGCGTCGTGACGGCGCCGGTCTGGTCGGCGGGCAGGTCGGCCAGCAGCGGTGTGCGCTCGCCGCCCGGGACGAACAGCTGGCTCTCCATGTTCACGACGTTCGTGGTGTCGGCCGGATCGTGGAAGCCCACGCCGTTCACCTCGTAGCGCCAGTAGTAGTACCCGTCGATGGGGCCGATCGTGGTGCGCCACCGGTCGCCGACCTTCGTCAGTGGGATGCGGAACCACTGGCCGTTGGGCGCCCAGTCGCCCCACAGCACGACGTCCTTGGCGTCGGCCCACTGCGTGCCGGTCTCGAACGTGACCATGCCGTCGGCGTCGATGTGCGGCGTGGTGATGCTGCCCGTTGCCGGCGGCGTGTACGGCGCCGTCTGCGCAAGGTGACCGTTGCTCGGACCGTGGTCCTTGACGCTCGGCTGGAACGCGCGAGCGGCGAAGTCCCTGAGGTTCTCGCGCCAGGTGTCCCAGACGCCTCCGTTCTCGGGGTGGACGCCGTCGAACTCGAGCCGCACGCCCGCCTGCTGGAGCGCCTGGATGGCGTCGTAGGTGCCGTTGTAGTGCGGGTCCAGCGTGTTGCCGACGTAGAACCGCAGCAGATCCGTCTTCGCGTTGATCTTGCGTGCCTGTGCCGCCGAGACTTCCGTGGTGTCGGAGAGGTAGCCCGACAGCGAGCCGACCGCCCCGAACACGCCCGGCTCGCTCGCCGCGAGCGCCAGCGCCTGCGACGCGCCGCGGCCGATGCCGGCGATGCCCGTCTGCTTGACCTTGCTCGACACGTTGTACGCCGCGCGCACCGCGGGCGCGATGCCGTCGAGCAGTTCGGAGCGGAAGTCGGCGTCGCCGGCGTCGGCCATCACGACGATCATCGAGGCGAGGTCGCCGTCGACCGCGAGGTTGTCGAGGATCTGGCCGGCGCGGCCCAGCTCGAGCCATTCGCGGGACGACTGCCCTTCATCGGCCAGCAGGTAGAGCACCGGGAGCGCCTTCGACGCCTTGGTGGTGTAGCCCGGCGGAGTCCACACCTCCACCGAGCTCTGCGCGCCCGAGACGGGGGAGGTGTAGGCGAGTTCAGTGAGCGCGCCGCCCCCGGCGGCGACGTCGTCCATCCACGCGACTTCGGGTCCCGGGACGAACAGCGTGTTCCAGTCGGGATGCGACGTGACGTCGAGGGGACGGTCGGGGTTGCGGAACACCACCTTCGAGCGATCGGGCATCGTCGACACGTACTGGTAGTAGTACAGCCCGGGCTCGAGAGGACCGATGTTGGCCCGGCAGTCGGAGGCGCTCGCGTCCATGCCGACGGCTGCCCACGTCCCGGACGGTCCGATGTTGCCCTCGAGTTCGGTACCGGCTCCCGTGGAGTTGCCGCAGGCGTGGGACGGCACGTCCGCCTTGGGGACGGTGAAGTAGTGGTAGATCCCGCTCTGGGATTCCCAGGGGTCTTCCACGGCCGCGGCCGCGGAGGACGCGGACGCGATCACGATCGATGAGACGACGGCGAGGCCGACGGCCACCCGTGCCCGACTCGCACGATGCGTGCGAGTCCGGAGGTCATTCCTCATTGAACAGCCCTTCTTGTCCGGCGCAGTCGCGCTGCGCGCACTGGTCCCGGGGACGCCGGGGGTCGCCGCGCGGAGGCCCATCCGGGTAGTACACCGGTGTAGTGCCCGAGACTCTACACCGGTGTAGAACGTGCTGACAATGGTCGGACCCGGTGCGGCAGAGGCCCCGGACGAGAAGACGAGGGGGATGCCGCGGCCCGCGGCATCCCCCTCGTCTTCGGCTGTCGCGCGATCAGCCGCCGTAGTCGGCGAGCAGTGCGCGGGCGCCGTCCGCGAGCGCCGCGATCCGCGTCGCCGCGTCCTCGCGCGAGTCGCCGCGCACGTCGAGATACAGCTTGAGCTTCGGCTCGGTGCCGCTCGGCCGCACGATCACCCGCGACCCGTCGGCCAGCCACAGCCGCAGCACGTCGCCGGGCGGCAGATCGCCGAAGCCGTCCTTGAGATCGTCGATGCGATCGACCGCGACGCCGGCGATGGATTCGGGATGCCGCTCTCGCAGCGCCGCCATGATCCGCCCGATCTGCGACACGTCGTCGACGCGGATCGACACCTGGTCGCTTGCGAACGCGCCGAACAGCTCGTCGAACTCGGCGAGCAGGTCGCTCAGCGACGCGCCGCGGCCGCGGGCCTCGCCCACCATGCCGAGGATCGCGACGGCGGCCGAGATGCCGTCCTTGTCGCGCACCGTGCCGGGGTTCACGAGGTAGCCCAGCGCCTCTTCGAAGCCGAACACGATGCCCGGGGCCCGCGAGATCCACTTGAAGCCGGTGAGCGTCGCATGGAACCCGAGGCCGTAGTGCTCCGCCACCGTCTGCAGACCGGGCGACGAGACCAGCGAGCAGGCCAGCGACGCGCCCGACGTGTCGCCCGACTCGGCGACGAGCCGTGCGGCGCGCCAGCCGAGCAGCAGACCGATCTCGTTGCCGGTGAGCCGGCGCCAGCCGCCCTCGGCGTGCTCGTCGGGGATGGCGACCGCGAGCCGGTCGGCGTCGGGGTCGTTCGCGATGACGAGCTCGGCCCCCGCCTCCCGTGCGGCCTCGAACGAGAGGTCCATGGCGCCGGGCTCTTCCGGATTGGGGAACGCGACTGTCGGGAAGGCGCCGTCGGGCTCGAGCTGCGCCGCGACCGGCACCGGCACGGGGTAGCCCGCCGAGGCCAGGATGCGCGAGAAGGTCTCCCAGCCGACCCCGTGCATCGCCGTGTACACCCAGGTGAGGCCCCGGGCGCCCTCCGGTGCGGGTGCGACGGCCGCGGTCGCGGCGACGTAGGCGTCGACCACCTCTTCGGTCGCGGTCTCGAACCCCAGGGAGCGGGGGATCGTGCCGATGTCCCCGCCCGCGGCGACGCGGTCGATGTGCGCGGCGATCTCGCCGTCCGCCGGCGGCACGATCTGCGACCCCTCGTCGGAGCCGCCGAGGTAGACCTTGTACCCGTTGTCGTCGGGCGGGTTGTGGCTCGCCGTCACCATGACGCCGGCCGCAGCACCGAAATGGCGCACGGCGAACGCCAGGACGGGCGTCGGGAGCAGGCGGGGGAGCAGGATCGCCCGCAGGCCAGCGCCCGCGAAGATCTCGGCGGAGTCGCGCGCGAACACGTCGGAATTGCGGCGTCCGTCATAGCCGATCACGACGATCGGCGCGTCGTCGAGGATGCCGGGCACCTCTGGACCCTCGGCGGCCAGGGCGTCCTCGGACGGGGCTTCGGTGAGCTCCGGTGCTGTCGGCTCCGAGGGCGATCCCGCAGACTCGGAGGATGCCGCATCCGGCACGGCCTCTTCCGCGGCTCCGTCGGACGAAGGAGCCTCGGGCGCGCCGGCATCGGCCGTGTCGGTGTCGGCCGCGTCGGCCTCTGCCTCGTCGATCCCGGCCGCGTGCTCTTCGTCGCTCTCGGCGAGGGTCGGCGCCGCCGCGGAAGCGGTCGCGCCCACCGGGTCGAGGCCGGCCTGCTCCCGCACATACGCGGCCAGACCGGCCGCTGCCTGCGCGACGAGGACGCGGTTCATGCGGTTGGTGCCGGCACCGAGCGCGCCCCGCAGTCCGGCGGTGCCGAACGCCAGGCGTGTCGAGAACCGGTCCGCGAGTTCGGCCTCGGCCGTCGCATCGCCCGACTCCGCAGCCTCGATCAGCGCCCGCAGCTCGGCACGCGTCTCGCCGTCCGGGTCCTGCGCCAGCCAAGCCTGTGCCCGCTGGAGCACGCTGTCTTCGCCGGCGCCATTGCCGGCGGCATCCTGCTCGCTCACATCGCGCCGATCACTCGGGCCAGCAGCGATGAGATCACGGGCTCGGCGTCGCGGCCGGCCTCGATGACCTCCTGGTGGCTGAGGGGTGTGGTCTGGATGCCGGCGGCCATGTTCGTGATGAGCGAGAAGCCGAGGATCTCCATGCCGGCCTGACGGGCGGCGATCGCCTCGAGCGCCGTCGACATGCCGACGATGTGGCCGCCGACGATCTTCGCCATCTGCACCTCGGCGGGCGTCTCGTACTGCGGTCCGCGGAACTGGCAGTAGACGCCCTCGTCGAGGCTCGGGTCGATCGAGCGGGCGAGGTCGCGCAGACGCAGCGAGTACAGATCCGTGAGGTCGATGAACGTGGCGCCCTCCAGCGGCGAGTCGCCCGTGAGGTTGATGTGGTCGCTGATGAGCACCGGGCGACCCGGGGTCCAGGTGTGCTTGATGCCTCCGGCACCGTTGGTGAGCACCATCGTGCGCGCTCCGGTCGCCGCGGCGGTGCGGACGCTGTGGACGACGCGTCGCACGCCGTGACCCTCGTAGTAGTGGGTGCGGGCGCCGATGACGAGCACGCGGCGCCCCTTGGGGGTGACGACGCTGCGCAGCGTGCCGACATGCCCCGAGAGCGCCGGCGCGCTGAAGCCCGTCACCTGCGTCGCGGGGAACGTCGCGGTCGTCTCGCCGAGCAGCTCGGCCGCCTTGCCCCAGCCGCTGCCGAGGGTGAGCGCGATGTCGTGACGTTCGACGCCGGTGATGCGGGCGATGTCCTCCGCGGCGGCGGCGGCGACCGCGAACGGGTCGGCGGCGGGGTCGTCGAGAGGATTGCCGTAGGTGTCTGACATGGGGACCACTTTAGGAAGCGGGAGCCCCGAGAGCCAGAACAGACCCGGGCCGCGCGCGCCGGGAGTGTCGGAGCGCGTCGCCGGATGTCGTGGTGAGGGTGTCCGGCAGGGGAGAATGGAAGTCATGTCGATCAGCTTCGAGACCACCCAGACCGTCGCCATCCTCGGCGGCGGGCCCGGAGGATACGAGGCGGCGCTCGCTGCCGCACAGCTCGGGGCCGAGGTGACCGTCGTCGAACGGGCCGGAATCGGCGGCTCGGCAGTCATCACCGACGTCGTGCCCTCGAAGTCGCTCATCGCGACCGCGGACGCAGCCGTCGCCATCGCGGGTGCCGGTGAACTCGGCGTGCAGCTGTTCGCGAAGGGCAAGGACGGCAAGCCGCTCAAGCCCGAGATCGCGATCAACCTCTCCGCCGTCAACAAGCGCCTGCTGACGCTCGCCCGGCAGCAGTCCGACGACATGCGCGCGTCGCTCGTCGAGGCCGGCGTGCGGATCATCTCGGGTCACGGACGCCTCGAAGGCGACAACGCCGTGGTCGTCTCCACAGGCCCGGGCGGCACCGACTTCGACCGCATCGAGGCCGATACCCTCGTGGTGTCGACCGGCTCCTCGCCCCGAGAGCTGGCGAGCGCCAAGCCCGACGGCGTCCGCATCCTCACGTGGACGCAGCTGTACAACATGAACGCACTGCCGGAGCATCTCATCGTCGTCGGCTCGGGGGTCACCGGCGCGGAGTTCGCCGGCGCATACATGAACCTCGGCGCTCAGGTGACGCTCGTCTCCAGCCGCGACCAGGTGCTTCCCGGCGAGGACAAGGATGCCGCGGCCGTGCTCGAGCGGGTCTTCAAGCGCGGCGGTATGAAGCTGCTTTCGAAGTCGCGCGCCGACAGGGTCGAGAACACCGGCGACGCGGTCGTGGTCACGCTCTCGGACGGCCGCACGGTCGAGGGCAGCCACTGCCTCATGGCGGTCGGCTCGATCCCCAATACCCGCGGCATCGGCCTGGAACAGGCCGGCGTGCAGATGACCGAGTCCGGCAACATCCAGGTGAACCGCGTCGCTCGCACGTCGGTGCCGAACATCTACGCCGCGGGCGACTGCACCACCTTCGTGCCGCTCGCCTCGGTGGCTTCGATGCAGGGCCGCACCGCGATCTTCCACGCGCTCGGCGATGTCGTCATCCCGCTGGAGCGCCGCCGCATCACGTCGAACATCTTCACCGCGCCCGAGATCGCGACGATCGGCTGGCAGGAGAAGGACATCGAGGACGGCCACATCAACGGCGTCGTCCACAAGCTGCCGCTGGCGGCCAATCCGCGCGCCAAGATGATGGGCATCAAGGACGGCTTCGTCAAGCTCATCGCGCGAGAGGGCAGCGGGACGGTCATCGGCGGCGTGATCGTCGGGCCGCGCGCGTCCGAGCTGATCTACCCGATCGCGATCGCCGTCGAGCGCCGCCTCACCGTCGACCAGGTCTCGCGCGTGTTCGCGGTGTATCCGTCGCTGTCGGGGAGCATCACCGATGCCGCGCGCGCGATGCACGTCGTCGACCACAACGTCTACGGCGGCTGACGAGAGGTCGGCATCGCCCGCCGAGGGTGCACGCTCCTGCGGAGGTCGGGCCGCGCTCTGACGAGAGCGCGTGGCGCGAACGGATGCTGCGGCTCGCGGCATCCCCTCGTCGGTGGCGGTCAGCCGAGCCCGGTACTGGCGCGCCAGAGCTCGGCGGCATGGCGCGCCGCGGCGTCCACGAGCGCTCGCAGCTCAGGCCGGTCGGGCATCGGGAACGACACGTAGGCGCCCCGGCCGCCGGCGACCGGGCGGCCGTACGCCTTGACGGCGAGGGAGTGATCCGGCAGCAGACGCACCGTGAGGGTCTGCAGCTCGAACGCCTCGCCGCGGCGCACGTCCGTCCAGCGGAGCTCCGGCGGGATCACGACGTTGATGGCGAGCGCCGACACATCGGGCGCGCCTGCGGAAGCGGCATCCATCCCGCCATCCTGCCGGGTGCGCCCTCAGCCGGCGACATCGCGGTTCAGCGTGCGCGAGGGAGGAGCGGATGCCTCGGGCCGCGGCCTCCCCTCCGCTTCAGGAGATCGTGAGGAGCTGGTGGCCGGCCGAGACCGTGGTGCCCGGGTCGGCGTTGATGGCGCCGATGACGCCGTCCTTGTGAGCCTGGATCGGCTGCTCCATCTTCATCGCCTCGAGGACGACCACGAGATCGCCCTTGACGACCTGCTGGCCCTCTTCGACGGCGATCTTGACGACGGTGGCCTGCATCGGCGACTTGACCGCGTCGCCCGAGGCGCCGGCGACGACCGACGGGGCGTGCGAGCGACGCGACGGCGGTACGGCGGCGGGGCGCCCCGACACACCGGGGGCGGGGGCCACACGATCCGGGAGGCTCACCTCGAGCCGCTTTCCGGCGACCTCGACGACGACCGTGTGACGCGCCTCAGCGGGCTTCGGCGACTCGAGCTCGCCGTCCCACGGCGCGATGTCGTTGACGAACTCGGTCTCGATCCAGCGCGTGTAGACGCCGAACACGCCGTCCTCGGCGGTGAACGCCGGGTCGCGCACGACCTTGCGGTGGAACGGCAGCACGGTCGGAAGCCCCGCGACCTCGAACTCGTCGAGGGCTCGGCGGGAGCGCTCGAGCGCCTCGGCGCGGTCGCGGCCGGTCACGATGATCTTCGCGAGCAGCGAGTCGAACGCGCCCGACACGCTGTCGCCGGCGGTGACGCCGGAGTCGAGGCGGATGCCGGGACCCCCGAACGTCTTGAACACGTGGATGGGGCCGGGCTGGGGGAGGAATCCGCGACCCGGGTCCTCGCCGTTGATGCGGAACTCGATCGAGTGGCCGTCGGGCTGCGGGTCGTCGTAGCCGAGCTCCTCGCCCTCGGCGAGGCGGAACTGCTCGCGCACGAGGTCGATGCCGGTGACCTCTTCCGAGACCGGGTGCTCGACCTGCAGTCGCGTGTTCACCTCGAGGAACGAGATCGTCCCGTCGGCGCCGATGAGGAACTCGCACGTCCCTGCGCCCACGTAGCCGACCTCTTTGAGGATGGCCTTCGACGCCGAGTAGAGGATCTCGTTCTGCTCGTCGGTCCGGAACGGCGCGGGCGCCTCTTCGACGAGCTTCTGGTGACGGCGCTGCAGCGAGCAGTCGCGCGTCGAGACGACGACGACGTTGCCGGCGGCATCCGCGAGGCACTGCGTCTCGACGTGACGCGGCTTGTCGAGGTACTTCTCGACGAAGCACTCGCCGCGGCCGAAGGCGGTGATCGCCTCGCGCGTGGCCGACTCGAACAGCTCGGGGACCTCATCGATCGTGCGGGCGACCTTGAGGCCGCGTCCGCCGCCGCCGTACGCGGCCTTGATCGCGATCGGCAGACCGACGGTCTCGGCGAACGCCACGACCTCGTCGGCGCCGGCCACGGGACCGGGGGTTCCGGGGGCGAGCGGCGCGCCCACCTTCTCGGCGACCGCGCGGGCGGTCACCTTGTCGCCGAGGGCTTCGATCGCCTCGGGCGACGGACCGATCCAGACGAGACCGGCCGCGATGACGGCGCGCGCGAAGTCGGCGTTCTCGGCGAGGAAGCCGTAGCCGGGGTGCACGGCGTCGGCGCCCGAGCGGCGGGCGATCGACAGGATCTTGTCGATCGACAGGTACGTCTCGGCGCTGGTCGCCCCCTCGAGCGCGTACGCCTCGTCGGCGAGACGCACGTGCAGGGCGTCGCGGTCCTGGTCGGCGTAGACGGCGACAGACGCCTTTCCGGCGTCACGGGCGGCGCGGATGACGCGAACGGCGATCTCGCCGCGGTTGGCAACGAGAACCTTGGCGATCTGAGGCATGGATGCCAGCCTACCGACGCAGTTCCTCGGTCTTTTGAGCGCTTCGTACAAGAACCGAAGAGAAACGTGGGATTCCTACTACAAAGCCGGTGTGTCGTCGAGTGAGGGATCGGTCGTGTTCCACAGGGCCGTCCACTCGACGCCGAGCTCGCGCACGAGGCTGCGCAGCGTCGACACCGACATCCCGACGACGGTCGACGGATCGCCCTCCACCCTCGTGATGAACGCCCCGCCCAGGCTGTCGACCGTGAACGCGCCGGCCACGTGCAGCGGCTCGCCCGACGCGACGTACTCGTCGATCTCGGCATCCGTCACGTCGTCGGCGAACGACACGGATGCCGCCGCGACGGCGTTCACCTCGCGCGGGGCCACGCCGGGCTGCAGACGGACGACCGCGTGACCGGAGTGGAGCACCCCGGTGCGCCCGCGCATCGCGCGCCAGCGGGCCGTCGCGTTCTCGGGGGTGTAGGGCTTGCCCAGCACCTCGCCGTCGAGCTCGAACATCGAGTCCCCGCCGATGACGATGCCGTCGAAGCCGGGGATGTCGTCCTGCAGCCGCGCGGCCACGTCCGCGGCCTTGCGACGTGCCAGCAGCAGGACGTGCTCGTCCGGGGCGAGGAGGCGGCCCTCGGCGGCCTCGACCGTGGCGATGACGGCCTCTTCGTCGACGTCGGGTGCGAGGGTCAGCGGGCGGATCCCGAACTGCTGGAGCAGCATGAGCCGGGCGGGCGAGGTCGAGGCGAGGCAGACGCGCATGCCCCCAACCGTACGCGGGCCGCCGTGGCGAGGATTCAGGAGAAACGCCGACCATTGCGGCGCGCGGCGCGCATGTGACACCGGATCTCCTGAATTCTCGACACCACGGGCGGCGTAGGCTCGACGGGTGAGTGCAACCGGCGACGTCATCGACCTCGAGATCACCGATGTGGCGCACGGCGGAGTGTTCGTCGCGCGCCATGGGGGGCGCGTCGTGTTCGTCCCCGATGCGATCCCCGGCGAGACGGTCCGCGTACGTCTGACCGACACGGCGAAGCAGTCGTTCTGGCGCGGCGAGACGCTCGAAGTGCTCGACGCCTCGCCCCACCGGCAGCCCCACGTCTGGCGTCAGGCCGACGTCGACGTCGAACCCGAGAACCGGCCCGGGGGTGCGGACTTCGGGCACATCGAGCTCTCGCACCAGCGTGAGCTGAAGGCCCGCGTGCTCGCCGACGCGCTGCAGCGCTTCGGCGGCGTCGAGTCGCCAGCGGTCGCGGTGGAAGCGGCCGCGCCGCTCGTATCGGCATCGGGCGAGACACTCGCCGACGAGACCGACGACGGCACCGGCTGGCGCACCCGCCTCAGCCTGCACGTCGACGCCGAGGGGCGGATCGGCCCGTTCGCCGCGCGCAGCCACCGCGTCATCACCGACCTCGACTTCCCGCTCGCGACCGAGCAGATCGAGCGGGCCGCGATTGAGCTGCGCGGCGGCGAGGCGGGTCGCATCGACCTCGTGCAGCCTGCCGACGGCCGCGTCCGCGTCCTGCCCCGTCCCGAACGGAAGACGGCGGCCGGTCGCCGCGGCCGCGGCGGACGCCCTTCCGCGCGAGGACCCGAGTCCGAAGTCGTGCTCGAGCGGGTGAGCGGACGCGACTTCCGTGTCGACGCCGGCGGGTTCTGGCAGGTGCACCGGCTCGCCGCGCACACGCTGACCGGGACGGTCTCGTCGGCGCTGCAGGGCATCCGGCCGGACGGCCCGATCCGACGCGACGGCGGTGTGTGGATCGATCCGGACGCGTGGCACCTCGACCTCTACGGCGGCGTGGGCCTGTTCGCGGCGACGCTCGGCGACCTCGGCGGCCCCACGACGCGGGTCACGAGCGTCGAGTCGGACGCGCGGGCCACCGAGCACGCCGGCGAGAACCTGGCCGAATGGGTCGGTGCGCGCGCCGAGACCGCGCGCGTCGACCGGTGGCTGGCACGGCTGGCGGACGAGGCATCCGCCTCCGAGCGGGAGCGCCTCTCTCGCGGTGTCGTGCTGCTCGACCCGCCGCGGGCGGGCGCAGGGCGGCAAGTCGTCGAGCACATCACCGGCCTCTCTCCCGAGACCGTCGTGTACGTCGCGTGCGACCCGGTGGCTCTGGCGCGCGATGTGGCGACGTTCCGGGCGGGCGGGTACGACCTCGCCCGCGTCGACGCCCTCGACCTCTTCCCCAACTCGCATCACCTCGAGGCCGTCGCGGTCCTCACCCGGACGGGCGGGGCTCGCTAGGCTGGCGGAATGACGCGCGTGGCCTTCATCGACGACCATGAGTCGGTGCGGCTCGGGCTGGAAGCCGCGTGTGCGCGCATCGCCGACATGCAGGTCGCCTTCTCGGGCAACACCGTGACCGAGTACCTCGACTGGCGGGCGTTCGCACGCGAGTCCCCGGCGGACGTCGTGGTGCTGGATCTGACCCTGGGCGACGGCACGACCGTGACCGAGAACGTCACCCGGCTGGTGCGCGACGGGTCCAGCGTCATCATCCACAGCGTCGCCGACCGTCCCGCCGCCGTGCGCGAGGCTCTCGCCGCCGGAGCCGCGGGTGTCGTCAGCAAGTCCTCGCCCATAGGCGACGTGATCGCCGCCGTCGGCACGGTCGCGCGCGGCGAGCCGCTGAACAACGTCGAATGGGCCAGCGCCGTCGAAGGCGACCGCGACTTCGCGGACGCGCAGCTGGCAGCGCGCGAGCGCGAAGTGCTGCGCCTGTACGCGGCAGGTCTCCCGCTGAAGGCTGTCGCCGACCGCCTCGGGATCGCCTATTCGACGGCGAAGGAGAACATCACCCGCATCCGCGTGAAGTACGTGGAGGTGGGCAGGCCCGCGCCCACCAAGATCGACCTCCTCCACCGCGCCGTGGAGGACGGGCTCATCGACGAGCCGGCGTCCGATTCGGGGGACATCGCGCGTGGCCGCTGACGGGCAGACCGCGGTGCTCGACACCGCGTGGGCCCAGATCCCGCACTCGCGTGAGGCGACGGCGGGCATCGGATCGTTCACGCGCTCGCGCGTCGAGCGCATCATCTCGCTCGTGGCCGGCGGCCTCGGCTCCCTCATCGTCGGTGTGCAGGCCTTCCTGACGGCACTCGGTCCGTCGGACGAACGGCCCGGCTGGCACGAGGGTCTCATGATCGCGGTCTTCGGGTCGCTCGGCATCATGATCCTGGCGTGCGTCATCGGCCGCGGCGTGCGCCTGGCAGCCGGTGCGTTCGCGCTCGTGTACATGCTGGCGCTCGCCGTCTGGCCGATCGCCACCGCGGGGATCGCGCCGCAGTCGCTCGACGAGCCGTGGATCTGGTACCTCGTGAACCTCGCCACCCTCGCCGCCGTGCTGGCCTTCCCCTTCCCGCTGCAGATCGGGTGGACCATCCTCGCCCCGGTCCTCTTCGGGCTCGTCCGGCTCGTGCAGGGCGGCTTCGCGGCCGAGTACTGGATCGCGGTGAGCCTCGACGTGTCGTTCGCGCTCATCCTCGGCGGGGTGATCCTCACCCTCGGCTGGCTGTTCCGATCGGTCGCGGTCAACGTCGACGAGACGCGCGCACGCGCCGTGTCGTCCTACGCACGTGCGGCGGCGGCGGATGCGGCCGAGCAGGAGCGTGTGGCCGTGGCCGCGCTCATGCACGACAGCGTACTGGCGGCGCTCATCGCCGCGGAGCGTGCGACCACGCCGCGCGAGCGGACGCTCGCCGCCGCAATGGCGCGCGAGGCCCTCACCCGGCTCGCGAACACCGAGCAGGACGCCCATGAGGGCACCGACGAGCCGCGCGACGTGCAGCAGCTGGCGAACGACATCGAGGCCGCGGCTCGCGAGCTCGGCGTCGACATCGACGTGCAGCGCGACATCGCGGCCGGCGCTCCGCCGCTGCCCGGACGCGTCGCCCGCGCCCTGTCGCTCGCCGCGACGCAGGCGGTCGCGAACGCGCTGCAGCACGCCGGCGGCGCCGGCCTCGGCGTCGCGCTGTCTGCCGCCGACGGGCGGGTGCGCGTCGACGTGCACGATGCCGGAGAGGGGTTCGACCTCGATGCGGTGCCGGACGACCGGCTCGGCATCCGCGCCTCCATCGTGGCGCGCGTGGCGGCGGTCGGCGGCAAGGCCGACCTCGAGACGGGGGTGCACGGCACATCCGTGCACCTGTCGTGGCAGGAGGGCGTCGCGTGATCAGCGTCAAGAACGTCCTCAGCCTGCTCGCGGTCGCGTTCACGGCGTATCTCGCCGCGCGCGGACTGTGGTCGACTCCCGACGTCGATCAGCCTCTGATCGTCGTCGCGGCTCTCGCGCTGTACCTCGTGACCACGTGGCTCTGCATCTTCTGGGAACCCGCATCCGCCTCCGAGCGGCCCGACGCTGGCGCGGGCGCGCATGAACGCGACGCCGTGGCAGAGGCACCGGCCGCCGACGTGCAGGCGCAGACGGCGATCGACGGCATCCAGGGTCCGCGTTCGCTGCCGCCCGTCGCCCAGATCCTCGCTCTCGCCTGCGCGGCGATCGTGCCCAGCGCGATCGCGCTGGCGGTCGGCCCCGCCTCGCGCACCGAGCCGTTCGCGACGTGGTACCTCGGCGGGATCGGCGCTCTGATGACGATCGTGATGGTGCGCCGCCGGCCGTGGACGGCCTGGTCGGGCATCGTGCTGCTGACGATCGCGTCGATGGCGTGGATGGGGCCGCTGCAGGCGCTGTCGCTCGGCCTCGTCGGCTCCATCGTGTGGGTCACGTGCGCGCAGCTGCTCGTGCTGTCGATGGACCGCGCGGCGCGCGACACGTCGCGCCTGACCCGGCTGCAGCGTGCGGCTTCGGCGTGGCAGACCTCGCAGGTCGTGCGGCAGCGCGAGCGACGCGTGCAGGTGCAGCGGGCCCTGGCGGTCGCGGGGCCCGTCCTGACGCGCACCGTCGCCCACGCGGGGAACCTGACGGACGCCGACCGCCTGGAGGCGCGGCTTGCCGAAGGGCGTCTCCGCGACGAGATGCGGGGTCCGCGCCTGCTCGACGACGACGTGCGCGCGGAGCTGGAGCGCGCCCGCCGCCGCGGCGCCAACGTCACGGTCCTCGACGAGGGCGGCCTGGACGACGTCGACGACGAGACGCTGAGCGTCATCCGCGCGCAGCTGGCCGAGGCCCTGCGCTCCGCGAGCTCGGACCGCCTCTACATCCGCACGTCGCCCGACGAGCGGATCGCGGTCACGGTCGTCGGCCGGTCGATGTCGGTGGGCGGCCCCAGCGACGAGGATGCCGTCGACCTGTGGCGCGAGATCCCGCACCCCGGCCGCTGACGACGGCGGGGAACGCGGATGCTCCCCACGCCTACTCCACGCGCCGCTGGCGCATCGCGCGGAGCCTCTCGGCGCGTGGGCCCAGGCGCCCGGCATCCCGTCGGTGAGACGACGGCGCACGGGAGCAGATTCGTCCCCCGCCCAGCAGGGGGAGGGGACGCCAGGCGGGGAACGTGACCGGAGGAGGCGAGGGGCGGCGAAGCCGCCCGCCCCTCGCCTGGCGGACGGTTACCCGAAAACCGTCCGCATGGCCGGATCCGGGGCATCCGCAGAGCGGATCCGGATCGGCCGAACGCAGAAGCGTTCCAGCAAGACAAGTATCGCCGGGCCGCAACAGGCTTGTCTGTAGGTATTTCGGGGGACAAATCCGGCCGGCTCGGCTTCGGCGGTCTCAGCCGAAGCGACCCCAGCCGAGGTCGCGGTTCAGCGGCAGGCGCATCGAACGCGCCGACAGCTCCCACCCGGTGCGGCAGCGACCTTCTTCGGCCACGGCCTCGGACGCCTCGCCGGTGTACGCCTGGCTGACGACTGCGATCAGCGCCGCGAGCTCCTCATCGGTCGGGTTGCCGCGACGCACGTCGATGGTGACGCCGCGGTCGCCGGCATCCGCAGTCCCGTCGGCGATGCTCACAGCGGGATGTTCCCGTGCTTCTTGGGCGGCAGGCTCGCGCGCTTGCCGCGCAGCGCGCGCAGCGCCTTCGCGATCGACACGCGCGTCTGTGCGGGCTCGATGATGCCGTCGAGCTCGCCGCGTTCGGCGGCCAGGAACGGGGACGCCACGTTGTAGGTGTACTCGTTGGCCAGGCGCGTGCGCACGGCGGCGACGTCTTCGCCTGCCTCTTCGGCGCGCTTGATCTCGCCGCGGTACAGGATGTTGACGGCGCCCTGACCGCCCATGACGGCGATCTCGGCCGTCGGCCAGGCGAGGTTGATGTCGGCGCCGAGCTGCTTGGAGCCCATCACGATGTATGCGCCGCCGTACGCCTTGCGGAGGATCACGGTGACCAGCGGCACCGTCGCCTCGGCGTACGCGTACAGCAGCTTCGCGCCGCGGCGGATGACGCCCGTCCATTCCTGGTCGGTGCCGGGCAGGTATCCCGGCACGTCGACGAGCGTGACGATCGGGATCGAGAACGCGTCGCAGAACCGCACGAAGCGGCTCGCCTTCTCGCCCGCCTCGATGTTGAGCGTGCCGGCCATCTGCGAGGGCTGGTTGGCGATGATGCCCACCGAGCGGCCCTCGATGCGGCCGAACCCGATGACGATGTTCGGGGCGAACAGCGGCTGCACCTCGAGGAAGTCCTCGGCGTCGACGATGCCGCGGATCACCTGGTGGATGTCGTACGGCTGGTTCGGCGAGTCGGGGATGATCCCGTTCAGCGCGCGGTCCGCGTCGGTCGTCTCGAACTCGAAGCCGCTCTCGTAGACGGGGAGCTCGGCCATGTTGTTGTCGGGCAGGAAGCCGAGCATCGAGCGCACGTAGTCGATCGCGTCGTCCTCGTCCTCGGCGAGATAGTGCGCGACGCCCGAGCGGGTGTTGTGCGTGTGCGCGCCGCCGAGCTCCTCCATGCCGACGTCCTCGCCGGTCACGGTCTTGATGACGTCGGGGCCGGTGACGAACATCTGGCTCGTCTTGTCGACCATGATGACGAAGGCGGTGCGGGCGGGCGAGTACCCCGCCCCGCCCGCGGCCGGTCCCATGATGATCGAGATCTGCGGGATGACGCCCGAGGCGGCGGTGTTCAGGCGGAAGATCTCGCCGTACTTGCCGAGCGCGATCACACCCTCCTGGATGCGCGCGCCGCCCGAGTCGAGGATGCCGATGATCGGGATGCCGCTGCGCAGCGCGAACTCCATGACCTTGATGATCTTGTCGCCCGCGGCCTCGCCGAGCGAACCGCCGAAGGTCGAGAAGTCCTGGGAGTACACGGCGACCGTGCGGCCGTGGATCGTGCCGACGCCCGTCACGACGGAGTCGCCGTAGGGCCGCGAGCGGTCCATGCCGAACGCGGTGGTGCGGTGGCGCACGTACTCGTCGAGCTCGACGAAGCTGCCGGTGTCGAGCAGCTGCTCGATCCGCTCGCGGGCGGTGCCCTTGCCCTTGGCGTGCTGCTTCGTCTTGGCAGCCTCCTCGGGGTCGAGGACGGCCTCCTGGTAGCGGGCGCGGAGGTCGGCGATCTTGCCGGCGGTCGTCGAGAGGTCGGGCTGCTCGGTCACGGATTCCACCCTATCTGCGGGCTGCCGGGATCTGTTGGAGGGTTCGCACAAGGGGTTGCGGCATCCGCTGTGCCCGTCGGTCCTGAACGCGCCGCCGCGCATCGGCGTGCGTCGGACCGTGCGAGTAGCGTGAGCGTCATGTCGTTCCCTCCCGAGGGCTACCCTCTCGCCGCCGCCGTCAGCCCGCGTGTGCAGGTCGTCCCGACCACCCAGTCCACCAACGCGGACGTCGTACGGCACGTCACCGACGCGCCGGAGGAGTGGCCGCACCTGTCGCTGCTGCTCACGACCGACCAGCGTGCCGGCCGCGGCCGCCTCGACCGCACCTGGGTGACACCGCCCGGTTCGGCGCTCGCCGTCTCGGTCGTCGTCGACGCCGCCGCCATCCCGCCGGCCGCACGGGGCTGGATCCCGCTCGTCGCCGGCGCCGCGATGACGCGCGCGGTCGCCGCCCAGCTGTCGCGCACCCCGCACTCGACGACCCTCACATGGCCGAACGACGTGCTCGTCGACGGGCGCAAGGTGTGCGGCATCCTCGCCGAGATCGTTCCGGCCTTCCCCGACGTCGTCGTGGTCGGGTCGGGAGTGAACACCCGGATGCCGGCGGCCGAGCTTCCCGTCGACACCGCCACCTCGTTCGCGGCGCTCGGCCAGGTGTGCGACGAGGACCGCCTGCTCGCCGACTACCTCGGTGCCCTCGATGAGCAGCTGAGCGCTCTCGCGTCCGCGCACGGCGACGCCGCCGAGGCAGGTGTGCTCGCCGAGGTGGAGGCGCTGTGCGGCACGCTCGGCGCCGATGTCGCGGTGTCGCTGCCCGACGGCGAGACGCTGCGCGGCCGCGCGCAGCGCATCGCCCCCGACGGGCGCCTCGTGGTGGTCCAGGAGGGCGAGTTCGAGAGCGCCGTCTCGGCGGGGGACGTCATCCACGTGCGCCGCGCCGGCTGACGTGACACGGCGGTTCGCAGCCGCCTGTCGGCCGTACCCGCCACAATGGAGCCATGACGCAGCCGTTGGGACTCGGAGGCAGGCCGCTCACGCCCGCGCCCGGCGCGCCCACGCCCGAGCTGCTCGTCGCGAAGTTCCGCGGGCACGCACGGCGCCTCTTCTGGTCGGCTCTCGTGCTCATCGCGGTCGCGGGCGCCTGCGGCTACTTCTATGGCAACCTTCCTGCCGGGTTCCAGAACTGGATGCTGCTCGCCGCTGCCGCGGCGGTGCTGCTGCTGCTCGTGGTGCTGCCGTTCCTGGTGTGGTGGGGCCACGTGTACACGATCACCACCCGGCGGGTGCTCGAGCGGCGCGGGGTCGTCTCGGTCAGGCGTCGCGAGCTCGCCCACGTGCGCGGGTACACCCTGAAGGTCAAGCGCGGGCTGCTGCAGCGGATGTGGGGCGCCGGCACGATCACGCTGAGCAACGGCATCGACGAACCGCTGCGCCTCGCGAACATCCCGTCGGTCGAGCTCGTGCACGAAGCCCTCGTCGACCAGGTCGAGGTCAGCCAGATCCTCGCGCACCGCGA
>NZ_JBQCIP010000001.1:0-14978 GCF_051953575.1 Microbacterium sp. | reverse complement strand
GAGGTCGAACAGCACGGCGTCGTAGACGGTGAGATCGGGTAGCGCGTCCATGGGCTTCAGGGTACGGGGAGCAGGTTACGGGCGGGAGACGCTGAGGGTCTGTCGGGCGATCTCGAGCTCTTCGTCGGTCGGGACGACGAGCACGGTCACGCGCGAGGCATCCGTCGAGATGACGCGGATGCCGCGGTCCGGACTCTCGTTGCGCTCGTGATCGATCTCGACACCGGCGAAGCCCAGGGTCTCCAGTGCGCCGGCGCGCACGTGAGGCGCGTTCTCGCCGACGCCCGCCGTGAACGAGATGACGTCCGCGCCGCCGAGCTGCGCCAGGTAGGCGCCCGCGTACGCACGGAGACGGTGCACGTACACCTCGAAGGCGAGGATCGCGCGCTCCTCGCCGCGTTCGATCGCTGCACGGATGTCGCGCAGATCGTTCGAGCCGGCGAGTCCCAGCAGTCCGCTGCGCTTGTTGAGCAGGTCGTCGAGGTCGTCGACGGTCATGCCCGCCCGCCGCGAGAGCTGGAACAGCACGGCCGGGTCGATGTCGCCCGACCTCGTGCCCATCACGAGCCCCTCCAGCGGGGTGAAGCCCATGGACGTGTCGATCGAGCGGCCGCGGTCGATCGCGGCGACCGACGCGCCGTTGCCGAGGTGGAACACGATCTGCCTGAGGTCCTCGAGCGGTCGCCCGAGGAAGGCGGCGGCCGCCTCGCTCACGAACTTGTGCGAGGTCCCGTGGAAGCCGTAACGGCGGATGCGATGGGATGCCGCCACCTCCGCGTCGATCGCATACGTGTACGCCGCGGGCGCCAGCGTCTGGTGGAACGCCGTGTCGAACACGGCGACGTGCGGCACCTCGGGGAACGCCCGCCGGGCGGCGACGATGCCGGCGAGATTGGCCGGGTTGTGCAGCGGGGCGAGCACCGCCAGCTCGTCGATGTTGATCTCGACGAGCGGCGTGATGAGCGTCGGCTCGAAGAACCGCGCGCCGCCGTGCACGACGCGATGGCCGACCGCTACCGGAGGCTGATCGGTCAGCGACGGCCCGTCCGAGGCGAAGGCCTCGAGCATCACGGCGAAGCCCGCCGTGTGGTCGGGGATCGGCAGCTCCCGCGTGCGCGTCGCGTCGAGGAACGCCGGCGCCGCACCGTCGGTCGGCGTCGGGTACACGGTGTGCCGTGCGACGCCGACGGGCTCGCCGATGCGCTCCACCAGGCCCGACGCGAGGGTGCGCTCGGTCGCCATGTCGAGCAGCTGGTACTTGAACGACGACGAGCCGCTGTTGATGACGAGCACCGGGATCACCGACACGATCACTCCCCCTGCGCCTGGATCGCGGTGATCGCGATCGTGTTGACGATGTCGTCGACCAGGGCGCCGCGCGACAGGTCGTTGATCGGCTTGTTGAGGCCCTGCAGCACCGGTCCGATGGCCACCGCCCCCGCGGAGCGCTGCACCGCCTTGTACGTGTTGTTGCCGGTGTTGAGGTCGGGGAAGACGAACACGGTGGCGCGCCCCGCGACCTGCGAGCCGGGCATCTTCGCCGCCGCGACCGCGGCGTCCGCCGCGGCGTCGTACTGGATCGGTCCCTCGACGAGCAGCTCGGGAGCGCGCGAGCGGACGAGGGCCGTGGCATCCCTCACCTTCTCGACGTCGGCGCCGGAACCGGACTCGCCCGTCGAGTACGACAGCATCGCGACGCGCGGCTCGATGCCGAACTGCGCGGCCGTCGCGGCGGACGAGACGGCGATGTCGGCCAGCTGCTCGCTCGTGGGGTCGGGGATCACCGCGCAGTCGCCGTAGACGAGCACGCGGTCGGCGAGCGCCATCAGGAACACGCTGGAGACGACCGAGACCCCGGGCTTCGTCTTGATGATCTCGAACGCCGGCCGGATGGTGTGCGCCGTCGTGTGGGCGGCGCCCGACACCATGCCGTCCGCCATGCCGAGGTGCACCATCATCGTGCCGAAGTACGACACGTCGGTGACGGTGTCGGCCGCCTGCGCCACCGTGACGCCCTTGTGGGCGCGAAGGCGCGCGTACTCCTCGGCGAACTTGTGCACGTGGACGGCGTCCAGCGGCGAGAGCACCTCGGCGGCCTGGATGTCGATGCCCAGTTCGATGGCGCGGGCGCGCACCTCGAACGGCTCGCCGAGGATCACGAGGTCGGCGATGCCGCGCTTGAGCACGGTCGCCGCCGCCCGCAGCACGCGGTCGTCGTCGCCCTCGGGGAGCACGATCCGCTTGCGCTGAGCGCGCGCCCGCTCGATGAGCTGGAACTCGAACATGAGCGGTGTCACGACCGTCGCGCGGGCGACGCCGAAGGCGGTGAGCAGCTCGTCGATGTCGACGCTCTGCTCGAACAGCGCCAGAGCCGTGTCGTACCGGCGCTGCGAGTCTGCCGCCAGGCGCCCGCGCGTGCTCATGATGCGCACCGCCGTCTCGTAGGTGCCGAGGTCGGTCGTGATGATCGGCACCTTCGAGCCCAGTCCGTCCAGCAGACGGGTCACCGGCTCGGGCAGGTCGAATCCGCCGTTGAGCACGATGCCCGAGATCGACGGGAACGTCCCCGAGGCGTTGGCCAGCAGCGTCGCCAGCAGCACCTCGGCGCGGTCGGCGGGGATGATCACGACCGCGCCCTCCAGCAGTCGCGGCAGCACGTTGACCATCGACATGCCCGCCACGACGACGGCGAGCGCCTCGCGGGTGAGGCGGTCCGGGTCGCCCGACAGCAGCGAGCCGTCGACGCTGCGCATGATGCCCCGGATCGACGGTGCGACCAGGAAGCGGTCCTCGGGGATCGCCCAGACCGGGACGGGTGCGGTCCCGGCGGCAGGCGCCGAGGCGGATGCCGCGACCGCGCGCCGGATCTCGGCGACGGTCTCGGCGGTCAGGTCGGGGTCGGCGCGGTTGGCCACGACGGCGAACAGCTTGGCGCGACCGTGGGCCAGCTCGGCGAGCGCGAGATCGGCGAGCTGCCCCACCTCGGCGGGGGTGCGCGCCAGCGACGATCCGAGCAGCTCGGGCTGGGTCTGGTTCTGCGCCGATCGTCCTCCGAGCACCAGCAGCACGGGCGCGCCGAGGTTCGCCGCGATGCGGGCGTTGTAGGCCAGCTCGGCGGGGCTGCCGACGTCGGTGTAGTCGCTGCCGATCACGACGACCGCGTCGCACTGGGCCTCGACGGCCTTGTAGCGCTCCACGATGGTCGCCAGCGCGGCATCCGGATCGTGGCGCACGTCGTCGTATGTGACGCCGATGCACTCGTCGTACGGGAGGTCGACGCCGTCGTGGTCGAGCAGCATCTCGAGCACGTAGTCGCGCTCGACGGTGGACCGGGCGATCGCGCGGAACACTCCCACGCGGGGCGTCGCATGGCTCAGTGCGTCGAGGACGCCGAGCGCGACGGTGGACTTGCCCGAGTGGCCTTCAGCCGACGTGATGTAGATGCTCTGCGCCACCCACCCAGCCTATGGGCGGGCTCCGACCCCGCGACAGTGAGGCGGCCGGGAAAAGTAAGACTCTCCGCGAACCCGGCAGAGCCTGGTTACCCTTGCTACGTTTCCGTCCTGGGGGAGTTGGCCTGGATGCCGCCTCGCGGAGAGCTGAGTCGAGTCTACCCGGTCTGCGAGGGCCCGAGTCACACGACCAGCGGACCGAGGCGCGCGGCGGCCGGCCGCAGCACCGTCAGCACGTCCGACGGATCGTCGGCGCGGGGCCGCGAACCCGAGAACCCCCGGGCGCCGGCGAACCCGCCGGCGCCGTCGAGGATGGGCACGGCCACACAGCCGTAGGCCGGTGCGAGCTCGCCGAGCTGGCGGGTGGCTCCGAACTCGGCGAAGTCGCGGACGGCCGCGGCATCGGCGGCACCGCGATCGATCAGCAGCAGGCGGCCGATCGCGAAACGCTCGGGCTCGCGCACCAGCCGCACAGCGTCCGACAGCGGGAAGTCCGGGTCGGCGTCGACCACCGTCAGCCGCCCGCCCGCGAAGAACACGACATGGACGCCGCCGCGCAGGGCGGCGCGGGTCTCGGCCACCACTCCCCTCGCCGCCGAGGCGAGCCGGGCGGGCGGCGCGGCCACGGTCGCCAGCTGCACGACCTTGGCGCCCAGTGCGAATCCGGCCAGGTCCGGGGTGCGGACCAGGTATTCGTCCTGAACGAGGAGGTTGAGGAGCCGGTAGGTCGTCGCCCGCGGCAGTCCGAGCTCCCGCGAGATGTCCTGAGCGCTCGCGCCGGCGCCGAGGCGCGCCACCGCTTCGAGCACCGTGAGGGCGCTGTGCACCGCCTTCGGCTGGCGTGCCGTCAGCGTCGGCGCCGCGCGCCCGTCAGGCACCGCCGCCTCGCTCATCGCGCGGGACGCCTCCCAGCACCTCCGACGCGACCGGTTCATCGTACGACCCGACCCGCGCCAGCGACCGCGTGCCGCGCCGCAGCCGGACGGCGACCGCTGCGCCGGCGAGCACGGCCAGGGCGAGCACGATCCACACGGCGGCGCTTCCCGACGCGGCATCGACCGCGAAGAACGTCACGAGCGCGCCGGTGAGGGCCACCGCCGACGCGAGGGCGGCGATCGCCGTCCCCGGGGTCAGCTCCCCGATGCGGCGGAGGAACACCGGCGCGGCTGCGCACACCAGGATGTAGCCGACGATGTAGCCGGCACCGCCGACGGCGATCGTCATGTGCATCGCCGCGCGGACGTCGAGTCCGCCCAGCAGCAGCAGGAACGGGACACCGGCGATCACGGGGAACGCGAGGGCCACTGCGCCGATCGGCGTGCCGAACCGCGGGTGCGCGCGACCGGCGGGCGCGGGCAGGACGCCGTCGCGTCCCATCGTGAACAGGACCCGGGTGAGAGCGGTGGTCGATCCGATGGCGCAGGCGAGGAAGGATGCCGCGATCCCGATGTCGGCGACCACGCCCCAGCCGCCGAGACCGTACGCGGACGCCAGTTCGTTGACCGGCGACGCACTGTCGGCCAGCGGGGCGCCCAGGGCGGCGAAGCCCGCGACCTGCGCGATCGCCGCCAGCACGTAGAGGCCGCCCGAGAGCACGACGGTCCACACGATGGCGCGCGGCACGGTCCGCAGCGGCGACCGCGCCTCGACGCCGAGCGTCGACGCGCTCTCGAACCCCACGAACGCGGTGATGGCGATCACGGACCCCGCGGCGAGCGCGGCCGGGTCGAAGCCGTCGAATCCGAGCACGCGCACGGGGTCGATCGGGCCGATGCGCACGAGCAGCACCACCAGCAGCACCGCGATGAGGGCCACCGACAGCACCTCGACCACCAGCGCGATGCGGGACGAGAGGCGGATGCCGCGCACGAGCACGACGGCGACGAAGGCCGACTCGGCCGCGAGCACGGCGGCAAGGCCCCCCGGGCCTCCCGCCGCCGGCCAGACGGCCTGCAGCAGGAACGTGACGTAGTACGCGCCCCCGAGCAGCGCGAACATCGCGATGGCGCCGTAGCCGACGAGGATCGCCGCACCCGCGGCGAGGCCCGCGCCGGGTCCGAGCCCGCGCGCCGTATAGGTATAGAGGGAGCCTGCGGCGGCGAACCGGCGGGCGAACTGCGCGATCGTGCGCGCCACCAGCAGGCTGAGCACGCCCGCCAGCACGATCGACAGCACGGTGGCGGCCGGCGAGATCCCGGCGACCAGCAGCACGACGGTCGTCGCGGCCGCGGCAGGCGCGACGGCGGCGACCGACTGCGCGAGGACGTCGAGGAACCCGACGCTGCGACGGTCCAGGCCGTACAGCGGCGAGCGCGCCCCGAACTCATGGACGGGGTCTGGACGCGCGATCGCGCGCTCGAGTGCGGTCATGTCGCCTCCGGTGGTGCGCGCCCGACGTTATCCGGCCGCGGTTGCTGCCCGGCTTCCCCCGTGTTTCACGGGTGTGTCGCCCGAATGAGACACCCCGCGCCGGGGGTCTCACTCGGAGTGCGGGAGGTTTCATCGGCGGGAGACGGCCGCGCAACCGGGCGGCGCGAGGCTCGCAGCATCCCGTTCACGCGCTCGTCCCGGAGGTCCTGCCATGACCCAGCTCGAATCGAAGGGAGTCGCCGCCTCCGCCACGCGGACGCTCACCGGCTCTCTCGGAGTCACCGCCATCGTCTTCATGGTGGTGGCCGCCGCATCCCCGCTCACCGTGATCGGCGGCGCCGCGCCGCTGGGCATGCTCCTGGGCAACGGGATCGGCTTCCCCGCCCTCTACGCGATCAGCGCCGTCATCCTGCTGCTGTTCTCGGTCGGGCTCGCGGCCATGACCCGCCACGTGCCCAAGCCGGGGGCGTTCTTCACCTACGTGGGCTACGGCCTCGGCCGCTCGACGGGCCTGGCCAGCGCGTGGATCGCCATGCTGACCTACACGACCATCCAGGTGTCGGTGTACGGCTACATCGGCTACATCCTGTCGGTCACGCTGCAGTCCCTCGGCGGCCCTGCGCTGCCCTGGTGGCTCATGGCGCTCGCGACGATCGCCGTCGTCGGCGTGCTCGGGTACCGCCACATCGACCTGTCGAGCAAGGTGCTGGGCGTGCTGCTGATCGCCGAGGTCGGCATCGTGCTCGCGATGGTCGTCGTCGTGACGGCGACCGGCGGCGCCGAGGGGCTGAGCCTCGCGCCGTTCGAGCCGGCCAACATCGCGAGCGGCTCCCCCGGCGTCGGTCTGATGTTCGCGATCGCCGCCTTCATCGGGTTCGAGGCGACCGCCATCTTCCGCGACGAGGCGAAGGACCCGAACCGGACGATCCCGCGTGCCACGTACGCCGCCGTCATCGGCATCGGCGTCTTCTACACGCTGGCCTCGTGGGGCCTGGTCATGGCGTGGGGTCCGAGCGGCGTGATCGACAAGATCGCCGAGGACCCCGGGACGTTCATCATCGCGACGATGGCCCGCTACCTCGGACCGTTCGGCGAGATCGCGGTCAACATCCTCCTCATCACGGCGATGTTCGCGTGCGTCCTGTCGTTCCACAACGTCGTCACGCGCTACCAGCACTCGATGGCGAACGCCGGCGTGCTGCCCGACAAGCTCGGCGGCGTCCACGCGAAGCACCTCTCCCCGCACGTCTCGTCGCTCGTGCAGACCGCCACCGCGGTCGTGCTCATCGCCGTCTTCGCCGCGCTGGGCCTCGACCCCGTGCTGCAGGTGTTCACGTGGTTCGCCGGCGTCGCGACGCTCGCGATCGCGATCCTGATGGCCGTGACCTCGGTCGCGGTCATCGTGTACTTCCTGCGGACGAAGAAGGACGGGCGCCTGTGGAACACCGTGATCGCCCCCGCCCTGGGCTTCGTCGGCCTGGTGCTGTCGGCCGCCCTCATCGTGGCCTACTTCCCGATCATGGTCGGCGACGTCGACGTCGACGGGAATCCCGTGTTCGGCGCGGTCAGCTGGTTCCTGCTCGGACTCGTCGTGGTCGTACCGGTCATCGGCTACGTGCAGGCCGCCTGGATCAAGCACCGGCGTCCCGCCGCCTACGCCAAGCTCACCGATTCGATCGCCGGCTGAAGCCCGCGACCGATCCCGCCCCACCGCGTCACCCGCACCAAAGGAGAACCATGACCATCACCGACATCGCCACCGCCCCGGGCTTCGCCGCACCGCCGGCGCCGCGGCATCCGCTCGCCTCGCTCACCCCCGCCGAGATCGAAGCCGTCCGCACGATCGTGCTCGGGCTGGACACCACGAACGACGCCACGCGGTTCGCGTACGTCGGCCTCGAGGAGGCGCCCAAGCCCGAGGTGCTCGCGTGGGAGGCGGGGACCGGTCCGCTCCCCGAGCGGCGGGCCCGCGTGCAGCTGCTCGACATGCGCTCGGCCCTGTCGCTCGACCTGGTCGTGTCGCTCGCGACGGGTGCGGTGGTCTCTTCGACGACGCTCGACGGGACGGCCGGGCAGCTCCCCATCCTCGACGCCGAGTTCGAGGAGGTCGGGATCATCGCGAACGAGAGCGAGGAGTGGGTCGCCGCTCTCGCCGCACGCGGTCTGACCCCGGACGACGTCGTGCTCGTGCCGCTGTCGGCGGGCAACTACGGGTACGAGGCAGAGGCCGGGCGCCGCATCCTGCGCACGTTCGCCTTCCAGCAGTTCCACCCCGCCGATCACCCGTGGGCGCACCCCGTCGACGGGCTCACCGCCTACATCGACGTCGCGGCGCGCACGCTCATCAAGATCGTCGACAACCCCGGCTACGCCGTGCCGCAGACCAGCGGCAACTACGACGATCCCGAGCTGCAGGGCGCGCCGCTGGAGGGCTTGAAGCCCATCGTGATCACCCAGCCCGAGGGGTCGAGCTTCACCGTCGACGACGAGCACGTGACGTGGGGCGAGTGGGACTTCCGCATCGGCTTCGACACGCGCGAGGGCCTCATCCTGCGGCAGCTGTCGTTCGCTGGGCGCCCCGTCATGTATCGCGGGTCGATCAGCGAGATGGTCGTGCCCTACGCGGACCCGCAGCCGAACCGCTTCTGGCAGAACTACTTCGACACCGGCGAGTACCTGTTCGGCCGCTACACGAACGAGCTCGAGCTCGGCTGCGACTGCGTGGGCGACATCACCTACGTGGATGCCGTCCTGCCCGACGAGCTGGGCATGCCGCGCACCGTGCGCAACGGCGTCTGCATGCACGAGGAGGACTTCGGGTCGCTGTGGAAGCACACCGACCTGTTCACGGGCGCCTCCGAGGTGCGGCGGTCGCGCCGCCTCGTGATCTCGTTCTTCACGACCGTCGGCAACTACGACTACGGCTTCTTCTGGTACCTCTACCTCGATGGCACGATCGAGTGCGAGGCGAAGCTGACCGGCATCCTCTTCACGTCCGCCTACCCCGGGCTGAACGAGGACGGATCGCCCTACGGCTTCGCGTCCGAGGTCGCGCCGGGACTCGGTGCGCCCTACCACCAGCACCTCTTCTCGGCACGGCTGGACATGACGGTGGACGGCGTCGCGAACGTCGTCAACGAGATCGACGCGGTGCGGGTGCCGATCTCGGCGGCGAACCCCGCGGGCAACGCCTTCACCAAGAGCGTCACGCCCATCGCTTCCGAGAAGGAGTCCGGCCGCCTCGCCGACGGCGCGCGCAACCGCGTGTGGCAGATCGCGTCGACCGACAGGACGACCTCGATGGGCCAGCCGACCTCGTACGTGCTGTTCCCGACCGAGACGCCGGTGCTGCTCGCCGACGACGAGTCCTCGATCGCCTCGCGTGCCGCGTTCGCGACGAAGAACCTGTTCGTCACGAAGTACGACCCGGCCGAGCGCTATGCGGCGGGAGACTTCGTCAACCAACACCCGGGCGGCGGCGGCATCCCGGCGTTCATCGAGGGCGACGAGCCGCTGATCGGCGAGGACGTCGTGCTGTGGCACACGTTCGGCCTGACCCACTTCCCGCGGAACGAGGACTGGCCGGTGATGCCCATGGACTACGCCAAGTTCACGCTGAAGCCGTACAACTTCTTCGAGCGCAACCCCACGCTGAACGTGCCGGCGCCCGAGTCGGCGCACTGCTCGACGTCGGGCGCCCACGACCACGGGCACGACCCGAGCGCTCACGGGCACGACTCGAGCGCCCACGGTCACGCGCACGGCGAGCACCACCACCACGGTTGATCCGTGACCGAACTGCTCCACGCCTGGGCCATCGCCCCGGCTGCGCTCGGCGCCTGCTGTCTGGCAGCCGATCGCGGCCGGGCGCGTTGGCCCGACGCCGTCGTGGCGGCGCTCATGCTCGCCGCGATGGTGGACGCTGTGCTCACCCGCGTCGTGGCTCCGGTGTACTGGGCGGCGGCGATGCTCGTGGCGGCGATGGCGCTGGCCGCGGCGAGCTCGCCCCGCCGCCGGCGCACCATGCCCGCCGGTCCGCGCGGCGGCATGGTCGCGCACACCGCCCTGGGCCTGGTCGCCATGGCCGCCCTGCAGCTCGGCATGGCGCACGGCGCCCCTGCCGACGCGGTGTCGGGCCCCTCCGCCGCACACGCGCACGGCGGCGCCGGAGCGCCCTCCCTCGGGACCGCGATGATCGTCGGGGCGATCGCGTATGCGGTGCTCTCGGCCGGCCTGCTCACCCGCTCGCATCGTGCGCTCGATCGCGTGCAGCGGGCCTGCATGGGCGTCTCGGTGCTGCTCATGGGCGGCGCGGCCGTCGTCTAGCCGCCCACGGCGGGCTGCGGCATCCAGCGATCTCCCAGTGCCGCGCCCGCTGACGCGTGGTTAGGATCGAGCCGTGGGCGAGGACGCCCGCGTCCACCCGCCGAACCGCCTGATGGGAGGCGGAACAGGAGGCCTCGATGGTCGATACCGCAACGGATGCCCCGATGACGGGGACGGATGCCGCATCCCGCGGTTCCGGCTCGCTCACGGCCGAAGGGTTCGCGCGGGTCACCGACGCCATCCTCGACGCCGTCGGCAGCGTCATCGACGGCAAGCCCGATGCGGTGCGCAGCGCTCTGGTGTGCCTGCTGGCGGAGGGGCACCTGCTGATCGAGGACGTGCCGGGCGTCGGCAAGACGATGCTCGCCCGGGCGCTGGCGACATCGGTCGACGCGACCGTGCGCCGCATCCAGTTCACCCCGGATCTGCTCCCCGGCGATGTGACCGGCGTGAGCGTCTTCAACCCGGTGGAGCGCGAGTTCGAGTTCAAGCCGGGCGCGATCTTCGCGAACATCGTCATCGCGGACGAGATCAACCGATCCTCCCCCAAGACGCAGTCGGCGCTGCTGGAGGCGATGGAGGAGCGCCAGGTCACCGTCGACGGCCGCACGCACTACGTCCCCGAGCCGTTCCTCGTCGTGGCGACGCAGAACCCGCTCGAGATGGAGGGCACCTACGCCCTTCCCGAAGCGCAGCGCGACCGGTTCATGATGCGCATCTCGATGGGGTATCCCGACGCGCGGTCCGAGGCGCTCATGCTGCGCCAGCGCGACACCGTCAACCCGCTCGACCAGCTCAAGGCCGTGGTGTCGGCGGAGCAGGTGACCGGACTCATCGCCTGGGCCCGCGCCGTCCACGTCGCCCCGGCGATCGAGGACTATGCCGTGGCCCTGTCGCAGGCGACCCGCACGCACGCCGATCTGCGCCTGGGCGCGAGCCCACGGGCGACGCTGCAGCTCGTCCGGGCGGCGAAGGTGTGGGCCGCACTCGACGGACGCTCGTTCGTCATCCCCGACGACATCACGGCGCTGCTGCTGCCCGTGTTCGCGCACCGCCTCATCCCGACCCGCTCCGCGGGGGGCGCCCGCGCCGGCACCGCCGCCGACGCGATCACGACCATCCTCGAGCGCGTCGCCGCGAGCGTGCGCGTGCCCATCGCCGCCCGGCAGTGAGCCCTTCAGGGAGGATGCGATGAGACGGGCCTGGCCGCTCACCGTCCGCGGCACCGGCGCGGTCGTGCTCGCCATCGCGTGCTTCATCGTGGCGAACGAGGCCGGCATCGTCGAGCTCACGTACTTCGGCGTGCTGCTGCTGGCCGCCGTCGGCGGGAGTCTCGCGTCGCTGTACCTCGGCCGTCGCACCGACATCGTCACGCGTTCGCTCGTGCCGGATGTCGCCTCAGTCGGCCGCGAGACCATGGTCTCGGTCCGGGTCGGCGTGCGCACGGCGCTGCCGACACCGCCCGGGACGTGGCGCGACAGCCTGCCGAAGGGGCTGCGCGGCAAGGCCGAGGGCCCGTTCCCGGCACTGGGCTCGGGCCTGCGCGGCGGCGCGGGCGGCGGCGAGCGGGTCGTCAACCTGACCTACCGGATCACCGGCGCTCGGCGGGGCGTGCATTCCATCGGACCCCTGACGGTCACGTCGTCCGACCCGTTCGGGCTCGCCCGGCGCACGCTGGCCTTCTCGGGCCGGACCCCCGTCACGGTCGCGCCGGCGGTCATCGACCTCTCGCCGCTCGTCGACTACGCGGGCGCCACCGGGGGCACCCTGCACACCACGACCAACCAGATCGGCCAGGGCGCCGACAACCTGGTGGCGCGGCCGTACGCGCCGGGAGACTCGATGCGTCGCATCCACTGGCGCGCCACCGCGCATCGCGACGAGCTGATGGTGCGTCAGGAGGAGCAGGAGTCCACGCCCGAGGCGACCGTCGTGCTGGACCGGTCCGCGCTGCGGTGGTCGATGGATGCGCTGCGCGAGCCCGGCGCCGACCCCGCGTTCGAGACCGGGGTCTCGGCGTGCGTGTCGGTGGTCGCACGGCTCGTGCACGACGGGTACGCGGTCGAGGTCATCGACAGCGAGGGCCATGTGCTCACCGAGCGCATCGACGGCGGCGACATGACGGAGGTCGACCGCATGCTCGCGCAGTTCGCGACGGTGACCGCACAGCGCGACGACCTGCTCGGCCGGCTGCCGCGGCTGTTCACGGGCGTGTCGACCGGCCCGGTCGTGGTGATCGTCGGGCGGCTGGATCCGGCGGATGCCGAGGCCATCGGCCCGGTCGCCCACCACAGCACGATGCCGCTGGTGCTGTCGACGAGCCCCGTCGGCGACGCGCTCGACCGTGCCGCCGACCACGGCTGGCACATCGCCCGGATCGACCCCGACCGTGACCTGGCGATCGCGTGGGGCAACGCGGTCGGACGCGGGGTGAGCCATGCCCTCTGACGACTCGGACCGCGCCGCGCGCCGCGGCGGCCAGCGGCTGCTGACGTTCGCGATCCTCGCAGCGCTGCTGGCCGCACTGCTGCCGGTCGCACGCGTGGTCCAGTCCGGCGCATGGCTCATCGGTGCACTGACGCTGGCCGCACTCGTGCTCGCCGCAGGCTACAACGCCCGGCGCTTCCGACTGCCCGCCCTTGCGGTGACGCTCATCGAGCTGGCCGTGTGGGTCGTGTTCATGACGCTCGTCTTCCTCAGCGAGACGGCGCTGCTGTGGGTGATCCCGACCCTGGAGACGTTCCACGCCGTGCCGATCCTCGTGGGCGACGCGATGCAGGAGATCACCCTCGGCGCCGCACCGCTCGAACCCACGCTGTCGCTCGCGTTCGTGGTGGTGGGCGCGATGGGCCTGCTCACGATCATCGTCGACCATGTGGTCGTGACAGCGCGGATGCCCCTGCTCGCGTCCGTGGGGATCATCGCGGTGTCGCTCATCCCGGCGATCGCCGTGCCGGGCGATGTCGATGTCATGGGGTTCGTGTTCCTGGCGATCACCATCCTGTTCCTGATCCGCTCCGAGACCCGCTCGCGCGAGAAGCCCCTGGAGCGGGAGGCCGAGCGCACCGCCGGAGTGCCCGCCACCGCGGTCGGCATCGGCGCGATCGCGATCGTGGTGGCCGTCATCGCCACTCCCACGATCCCCGCGCCTGCGCGCGCGGGCAGCGGCGTGGGCCCCGGTGCGGGCATCGACGCCACGCTCCAGCTCGGCGACGATCTGCGCAGGCCGCAGGACACCGTCGTTATCAAGGTGCGCACCGACGCTCCCGCGGTCCCCTATCTGCGCGCGACCACGCTCAGCACCTTCGAGGGCGATGTCTGGGAGCCCGACCGCTCTCAGACGGTCGCGCTCACGAGCGACCGCGCCTTCGGCAAGATCGACCTCAACGACGACATCGACACCACCGAGTACACGACCAAGATCGACGTCGTGAACCTCGACACCGTCTGGGCACCGGTCCCGTACCCCGCCGAATCCGTGACCGGGCTCGACGGGCTGTGGGGCGCCGTGCCGTACAACCGCACGGTCGCGACCGCCAACGGGTCGACGCAGGGGCAGTCGTACGAGGTCGTGTACGACCCTCCTCGTCCGTCGCTGGAGCAGATGCGCGCACTCGTCTCGGGCGGCGACCAGGCGCGCGACGAGACGACCCAGCTTCCCGAGAACCTCCCGCCGATCATCGCCGAGACGGCGGCGGAGGTCACCGCCGCCGCCTCGACCGACTACGACAAGCTGATCGCCCTGCAGCGCTGGTTCCGCAGCGGCGACTTCACGTACTCCCTCGACGCGCCCGTCGAGGACGGCTTCGACGGCAGCGGTGCGGACGCCGTCGCCCGGTTCCTCGAAGTGAAGGAGGGATACTGCGTGCACTTCGCGTCGGCGTTCGCGCTGATGGCCCGCACCCTCCACATCCCGTCGCGGATCGTCGTCGGCTACCTTCCCGGCGAGTCGACCACCGAGACGATCGACGGGCAGACCGTGTACGCCGTGAAGAGCTCGCAGCTGCACGCCTGGCCCGAGGTCTACTTCGGGGGCGTCGGCTGGATCCCGTTCGAGCCGACGGTGAGCCTCGGCGTGCCCACCACGTTCGTCTCGGCAGCCGCTCTGCCCGGGCAGGGCCTCGGCGCCGACGCTCCGACCCCCGGCGCGAGCCCCGCCCCGTCGCGTTCGGTGGATCCGAACGCACTCGAGCCCGATCAGCAGCGCAACGCGTCCGGTTCGGGGGCGACCAGCTCCGCCATCGATCCGATCCCCCTGTTCGGCATCGTCGTTCTCGTCCTGTTCGTGCTCGCGCTGCCGTTCCTCGCGCGTGAGCTGCGGCGCCGCCAGCAGGACGCGTCCGCCCCCCGGGGCGATGCCGCTGCGGCATGGCAGGCCGTCCAGGACGCGGCGATCGACATCGGCGTCGAGGTGCCGTCGAGCGAGACACCGCGTGCGTTCGCACAGCGGCTCATCACGCAGCACGGGGTTCCGGCATCCGAGATGAACACCGTCCTCCTCGCGATCGAACGCGTCAGCTATTCACGGGCGGGCACGCGGTCCTACTGGATGGGGGATGCCGCGGCCGACGCGGCGACGGCGGTGCGGGCCTCTCTGCTGGCCTCGGTGCCGCTGTCGCGTCGCATCGTCGCCATCCTCGCCCCGAGGTCGCTCATCATCCGTCCCGGCAGTGTCTACGCCGGAACGGTGCCGGTGCGGGGACGGTAGCCGCGTCAGGGTAGGATGTTCTCTGGTCCTCCGGGACCGCCCGGAGGATTCGCCTAGTGGCCTATGGCGCACGCTTGGAAAGCGTGTTGGGGATGAAACCCCTCGGGGGTTCGAATCCCCCA